>JBMFIE010000001.1:0-59207 GCA_049976465.1 Thiomonas sp.
TTGTCAGCCCGGGGCAAGGCGTCCAGCCTTGCCCCGGGCCTGCGCCTTGCATCCATCCCCGCCTGGGGGCAACGCGGATGCACCAATAGCGTGAACAGGCCCTAGCGCGTCGTGTCCTTGGTCTCGGGCGGTTTGCCGCGTGCACCGAGCGGTGTGTGATCGGTCTTGTTGTAGTGCGGGCATTCGGCCTTCTTGGCGCAGCTCGCATACAACGACAGGGAATGCTCCTGCAGTTCGAAGCCGTGTTCGGCGGCGATGTTCTTTTGCCGACGTTCGATCTCGGCGTCGTAGAACTCCACGACCCGCCCGCAGTCCAGACAGACCAGGTGGTCGTGGTGCGTGCCCTCGTTGATCTCGAACACCGATTTGCCCGACTCGAAATTGCTGCGCAGCAAAATGCCCGCCTGCTCGAACTGCGTCAGCACACGGTACACCGTGGCCAGACCGATGTCCTGCTGTTCCTCGAGCAGCACGCGGTACACGTCTTCGGCGGTCATGTGCCGTTGTGTGCCTTTCTGAAAAATTTCCAGAATGCGCAGCCGCGGCTGCGTGACCTTCAGACCGGTACTGCGCAAACCTTGTGCATTGCTCTGAACCATGGGAAAGAAACCGCATTCAGTAGAATGCGCCGATGTTAAACGACCCCGGCCGCGTCCACCACGCGGGTATTTCGATGCGGTGTTTCCCTGCCTTGCACATGCCCGAACCATCTGCCGCGCAGTCGTCGCCTTGCAGGATGTGGCGATCCTTGGTCGCCGCCCTGGCGCTGGCTGGCGTATCCCTGCTCGGCGGATGCAGCAGCACCGTCACCCAGCATGATCTAACCGCGATTTTCAAGCCCTACCGCGCTGACGTCATCCAAGGCAATTTTGTTTCACGCGAGATGGCAGCCGAACTCAAGCCCGGCATGACCAAGGAGCAGGTGCAGGCCATCATGGGCACACCGCTGCTCAAAACCATTTTCAACCAGAATCGCTGGGAATACGTGTTCAGTCTCCGGCAGGGTTACCAACCGCCGATCGTGCGGCGCTTTACCGTGTATTTCGACAAGGACGGCAAAATGATCCGCGCCGATGGCGACCCTCTGCCGTCCGAGCAGGAATTCGTCGCCCAGATCAACGCACTGCGCGACGGTGGCAAAAAACCCAAGACCCTCACTGAAGCGCAGCTTCAGGCCGAGGTCGCCGCTGCGGAAAAAAAGCTTGCGCAAACCAAGCGACCGGCTGCCGCTGCCTCTCAGCCCGGAAATCTCACACTGCTGGCGCCCCCGTCGGAAATCGCCGCGCTGCAAGCTGCGCAGCCCCCGGCATCCGCCCCGGCCGGCAACTGAATCTCGCGCAAGTCCGATGAGCACACCGAACGAGACGCACCGCATTGCCATTGCCGGCGCCAGTGGGCGCATGGGCCGCACCCTGATCGAGGCCGTGCTGGCCGCGCCCGACTGCAGCCTCAGCGCCGCACTGGACATGCCCGGCAGCCCGGCATTGGGGCAGGATGCCGGGGCTTTTGCCGGGGTGCACACCGGCGTGCCCATCCGCTCCGATCTGCATGCCGCGCTGCAGCACGCGCGCTACTTCATCGATTTCACCCGACCCGAAGGCACGCTGGCACATCTGGCCGCGTGCGAGGCGGCGGGCGTGGCCATGGTCATCGGTACCACGGGTTTCAATGATGCGCAGCTGGCGCGCATCCACGCCGCGTCGCAGCGCATCGCCATTGTCATGGCGCCCAATATGAGCATTGGCGTCAATGTGGTGTTCAAGCTGCTGGAGCATGCCGCACGCGCGCTGGCACAGGGCTATGACATCGAGATCATCGAGGCGCATCATCGCCACAAGGTGGACGCGCCGTCAGGCACCGCGCTGAAAATGGGCGAAATCGTCGCGACCGCGCTGGGCCGTGACCTGAAGCAATGCGCGGTCTACGGCCGCGAAGGGGTGACCGGCGAGCGCGATCCGTCGACCATCGGTTTTGCCACGGTGCGCGGCGGCGATATCGTGGGCGATCACACCGTGCTGTTTGCCGGCACCGGCGAGCGTATCGAAATCACCCACCGATCGAACAGCCGCGCCACGTATGCCCAGGGCAGCCTGCGCGCCGTGCGCTTTCTCGCGACCAAATCCCACGGCCTGTTCGACATGCAGGACGTGCTGGGCCTCAAGGGCTGACAGAGCGCATGGCGGGATTGGCCCAGTTCTGGCATCAGGGCGATGCGCTCAGCCATCTGGTTGCGTTGGTCTTGCTAGCCATGTCGATGGCGAGCTGGTTCGTCATTCTGTGGAAAACCGCGTTGTTGTGGCGCGCTGTGCACCGCGTGCCGGCAGGCATTGCCGCTTACTGGGCTGCCGAGTCGCCGCAGCAGGCCACTGCCGCAGCACAGGCAGCCGACCCGGGCGGCCTGTCCAGCCTGCTGGCCGAAACCGCATCCCGTCTGGCCCATGCGGACACCGCGCACCGCTGGCAATCGCACGCGGACCGGGTCACCCGCGAATTGCGTGAGGCGCTGCAGCTCGCCCAGCGACGGCTGCAGGCCGGGCATGTGCTGCTGGCCAGCGTGGGCAGTACCGCGCCGTTCGTCGGCCTGTTTGGTACGGTTTGGGGCATCTACCACGCGCTGGCTGCAATCGCCGGAAGCGGCCAGATCAGTGTGGACAAGGTGGCAGGTCCCGTGGGAGAAACGCTCATCATGACCGCCGCCGGTCTGGCCGTGGCGATTCCCGCCGTGCTGGCCTACAACGCGCTGAACAAGCGCGCGCGCCGGGTGCAAGGTGCGCTCGAGGGCTTTGCCCACGATCTGCAGCGCCTGCTGACCTTGCAATCCTGAGGGACGACGCGCCATGAGCTTCGGCAGTTTCGAGTCGCAAGAGCCGGGCGAAGCGATGAGCGACATCAACATGACGCCGCTGATCGACGTCATGCTGGTGCTGCTGGTGATTTTCATCATCACCGCGCCGCTGCTCACCGGCAGCCTGCAGCTCGATCTGCCCAAGGTCGATGCGCCCGCAGCGCGACAAACACCCGATGTGCTGCGCGTGGGCTTGCGCAAGGACGGGCAGCTTTTTCTCGCCGACAAACCCATCACCCTGGACGCACTCAAAGCCCGATTTGCAGCCAGTGCGCAGCAGTCGGGTAAAACGGAAGTTCACATCAGCGCCGATGCTGCAGTGCCCTATGGCGATGTCGCCCAAGTAATGGGAGCGGCACAGGCGGCTGGGCTCAGCCGCATCGGGCTGATCACCCAACCACCCACCGGCGCGGCTTCGACGCCGCGGTAATGCCCCGGACTATTTGAATTTGTAGTAGGTCTGGTTGAGGTAGGCGGCGATGTCCTTGACTTCTTCCGGAAACAGGTCGTGGTTGAGCTGGGTGACGCACATCTGCGTGAACGCCAGCAGTTGCTTGGGGTTGTGCACCTTGCGGTCTGCGCGGGTGTACATCGCGGAGGTCGAGCCCATCATGCGCTCGGCATGGCAGGCAGCACATTTGAGCTCGGTGTAGAGCTGCTGGCCTTTGGCCAGGTTGGCGCCCTGGAATTCCTGCGGCATCGGGTCCGCAGCCTGCGCCATCGACGCCAAGGTGAACAGGCCAAGCGCTGCGCCGCAGGCAGCGATGCGCCGCATCAGATACATGGAAATTGCCATGGATGTCTCCCGAGTCGTTGTGCGTGCAGTGTGCAGGCGAGTCTGCAGGGTTGTCCACCACGTCAGGCAACACCCCTGCACGGTTCAGGGGTTCCTCACGACCGCGCGTGATGTGCAGACAACGCCCCGCGATGCTGCCCAGGGCGCAGCCCAACAGCCCCGACTCGAACTCAAACGTCCAGGTTCGCTGCCCGCAGGGCGTTGGTTTCGATGAAATCGCGTCGGGGTTCGACCTCGTCTCCCATCAGCATGGTGAAGACGCGGTCGGCCTCGATCGCATCGTCGATCTGCACGCGCAGAAGGCGGCGCACCGCGGGGTCCATGGTGGTTTCCCACAGCTGTTCGGGATTCATTTCGCCCAGGCCCTTGTAGCGCTGTCGGGACACGCTGTTTTCGGCCTGGCGAATCAGCCAGGTCATGGCTTCGCGGAAGTTGGAGACCGTGGCCTCTTTGGCGTTGTCGCCGCTGCCGCGTCGCACGATCGAACCGGCAGGCAACAGGCCGTGGAAGGTCTGTGCGGCCTGTGACAGCACCGCATAGTCGGCGCCGTGGACGAAGTCGGCATGGAGCACGGTGGATTTGAGGTTGCCATGGTGACGGCGCACGATGCGCAGATACGGCTTTTCGGTGCGCGGGTCGACTTCGGCGAGCACTTGCGGCGCCTGACCATGCTCGTTATGCGCGGCCAGATACGCCGCCAGCGCCTCGGCGCTGGCCTGGGCGGCGTGGTCGAGATCGATGCTCACGCCGTCGACAATGGCGCGTAGCGCCTGCTCATCCATGAACGCACTGAGCCGCGCAATCACCGATTCGGCCAGCACATGCTGGCGGGCGAGCTGTTCGAGCGTTTCGCCGGTCAGCGGTGTCGGGGTATCGGGGCGGTGGATCGCGGCGTCTTTGAGCGCAATGCGCAGTAGATAGGCGTCGAGCTCTGCGGCGTCCTTCAAATACTGCTCGTCCTTGCCGTGCTTGACCTTGTAGAGCGGAGGCTGCGCGATGTAGATATGCCCGCGTTCGACGATTTCTGGCATCTGGCGGAAGAAAAAGGTCAGCAACAGGGTGCGGATATGCGCGCCGTCGACGTCGGCGTCGGTCATGATGATGATGCGGTGATAGCGCAGCTTGTCGATGTTGAAATCATCCTTGCCGATGCTGGTGCCCATTGCGGTGATCAGGGTGAGGATTTCGTTGCTGGTCAGCAGCTTCTCGAACCGCGCCTTCTCGACATTCAGAATCTTGCCGCGCAGCGGCAAAATGGCCTGGAACTTGCGGTCGCGACCCTGTTTGGCCGAACCGCCGGCGGAGTCGCCCTCCACCAGATACAACTCGCACAGCGCCGGGTCTTTTTCCTGACAGTCGGCCAGCTTGCCGGGCAGGCCCAGGCCGTCCATCACGCCTTTGCGGCGGGTCATTTCGCGCGCTTTGCGCGCGGCTTCGCGGGCGCGGGCAGCATCGATGATCTTGCCGCAGATGATCTTGGCATCGACCGGATTTTCCAGCAGGTAGTCGGTCAGCGCCTTGGCCACCAGGTCTTCGACCGGGCCGCGCACCTCGCTGGACACCAGCTTGTCTTTGGTCTGACTGCTGAACTTGGGGTCGGGCACCTTGACCGACAGCACGCAGGTCAGGCCTTCGCGCATGTCGTCGCCCGTGATCTCGACCTTGGCTTTTTTCGCCAGTTCGTTGTCGTCGATGTATTTGTTGATCACCCGGGTCATGGCCGCGCGCAGCCCAGTGAGATGGGTGCCGCCGTCGCGCTGCGGAATATTGTTGGTGAAGCATTGCACGGTTTCGGCGTAGCCGTCGTTCCATTGCATCGCCACTTCGACGCTGATGGTGGTGCCGACTTCCGATACCTTTTCCGCCTGGGCATAGAACACCGTGGGATGCAGGACGTTCTTGCCGCGGTTGATGTATTCGACAAATCCTTTCACCCCGCCGGTGAAGGCGAAATCCTCTTCCTTGCCCTGGCGTTCGTCGATCAGCCGGATGCGCACACCGTGGTTGAGAAAGGACAGTTCGCGCAGACGCTTGGCCAAAACTTCGTAGTGGAAATCGACCGTGGTGAAGATTTCGGCATCGGGCAGGAAATGCACTTCGGTGCCGCGCTTGTCGGTCTTGCCGGTAATTGGGGGCATTGAAACCAGAACGCCGTCGATTTCCTGGATCTGACGGTTTTGCAGCACACCGCGGGCAAACTCGAACGTGTGCACATGGCCGTCACGGCGCACGATCAGGCGCAGCCATTTCGACAGGGCGTTGACGCAGCTCACACCCACTCCGTGCAGACCGCCGGAGACCTTGTAGCTGTTCTGGTTGAACTTGCCACCGGCGTGCAGCTCGGTCAGCGCGATCTCAGCCGCGCTGCGCTTGGGCTCGTGCTTGTCGTCCATTTTGATACCGGTGGGAATGCCCCGGCCGTTGTCGGACACGCTGATGGAGTTGTCGGAGTGGATGGTGACGACAATGTCGTCGCAATAGCCAGCCAGCGCTTCGTCAATGGCGTTGTCGACCACTTCGAACACCAGGTGGTGCAGCCCGGTGCCATCGGAGGTGTCGCCGATATACATGCCGGGGCGCTTGCGCACGGCTTCCAGACCTTCGAGGATTTGAATGGAATTTTCGCTGTAGTCGTCGGTGTTCGGTTCGTTCATCACTGGCTTTCGTGGCAGGCACCGCTGCACCGGGCAGCGGGCGAGATGGCAATCGGTAGGAGGTGAAACAGGCCCTGCGTTCAGATCCGCATGGGCATGACCACGTATTTGAAATTGGGCTCGTCGGGCATGGTCAGCAGCGCGCTGCTGTTGCCGTCTTGCAGTTCGATGCGCACCTGATCGCTGGGCATATTGGCCAACGCATCGATGAGGTAGGCGATGTTGAAACCGATCTCGATCGCATCGCCCTGGTAGTCGATGTCGATTTCCTCCTGCGCTTCTTCCTGCTCGGCGTTGATCGAGGTCAGCCGCAGCAGCCCGGGTTCGAGGTTGACGCGCACGCCCTTGAACTTGTCGTTGGTCAGGATGGCCACGCGCTGCAGCGCTGCCTGCAGGGTCGTGCGCTCGACCTGCAGCAGGTTGCGGTGGCCTTTGGGCACGACCCGCTGGTAATCAGGAAACTTGCCTTCGATCAGCTTGCTGGTGAATTCCAGCGGACCGAGCGTCAGCCGGGCCTGATTGCTCGCCAGCGCGATGTCGATCATCGCCCCGTCATCGTCATCGACCAGCAGGCGCATGAGTTCGAGCACGGTCTTGCGCGGCATGATGACTTCGCGACGGTCTGTGGCGGTGTCGAGCGCCGCGGTGGCCAAGGTCATGCGATGGCCGTCGGTGGCCACCAGGTGCATTTGATGCCCGTCGGCAACCCACAGCATGCCATTGAGGTAGTAACGAATGTCATGCTGCGCCATGGCGAAATGGGTCAGCCCCAGCAGCCTTTTGAGCAGCTTTTGCGGCAGGCGCAGCACATGGTCGCTGAAATCGCTCGCGGCGCGCACCAGCGGGAAATCGTCCGCTGGCAGAGTCTGCAGGCTGAAACGGCTCTTGCCTGCACGCACGGTCATCTTGCCTTCGGCCCACTCCAGGCTCACGGTTCCGGGCGAGACCGCGCGCAGGATATCAAGCAGCTTGCGCATATTGACCGTGATTGCCGCGTCCTCGCTGCTCGCCTGGATCATCTCTGCCGCATGCAGGCGGATCTGCATATCCATGTCACTAGTGGTCAGCACAGTGCCTTGTGCGTTGTGCTGGATCAGCACGTTGGCCAGGATGGGCAGGGTTTGCCTGCGCTCGACGATGCCGGCACCTTGTCCCAGCAGCTTGAGCAGGTCGTCGCGGGTGGAAGTCAATCTGTTCATTCTTTTATTCCTTCATTCAGGATAGGACTGATAGTAAGGGGTGGCCTGCGCTGTGGATAAGACAAAAATCGCTGTGGCCTTGCGCACCAAAGCGGGGTCGATCGCTGTGGACAACTGAGCTGTGACACAAGGATGGTTTGGAACAAGTTGCGCAGCGGCTGCGCACGGCAAGGGTTGTTCAGAATCTCTCCACATGCTGTGCAAGGACTTGTTCCTGTGCCGGGTCGGGATGGGCTGCGCAGCGGGGGCCAAGTCGTGGATCAGCCCTTCAAGGTTTGCTCGAGCACGTGCAATTGCTGGTTGAGTTCCTGCAGCTTGGTGCGCTCCAGACTGATCTTGCGCACTGCGTGCAGCACCGTGGTGTGATCGCGCCCACCGAACAGCTCGCCGATCTCGGGCAGGCTTTTGTGCGTGAGTTCCTTGGCCAGATACATGGCGATCTGCCTTGGGCGGGCGATGCTGGCCGGGCGCTTCTTGGAATACATGTCAGCCACCTTGATCTTGTAGAAGTCGGCGACGGTTTTCTGGATGTTTTCGACCGACACCTGACGGTTCTGCAGCGACAGCAGGTCTTTGAGCGCTTCTTTGGCCAGGCCGATGGTGATGTCCTGGCCGCTGAACCGGGCATAGGCCAGGATTTTGCGCAGCGCGCCTTCGAGCTCACGCACATTGGAGCGCACATTCTTGGCAACGAAAAAAGCCACCTCTTCGGGCAGCGGCATGAGTTCGGCCTCGGCTTTGCGCAGCAAAATGGCCACGCGCATCTCCAGCTCGGGAGGCTCGATCGCCACGGTCAGACCGGAGTCGAATCGCGACACCAGGCGCTGATCCATTTCGCGCAATTCCTTGGGATAGGTGTCGCTGGTGAGAATGATTTGCGAGCGCTTGGTGATCAGCGCCTCGAAGGCGTAGAAGAACTCCTCCTGTGTCTTGTCCTTGCCGGCAAAGAACTGCACGTCGTCGATCAGCAACAGATCGAGCGAGTGGTAGTAGCGCTTGAACTCCTCGAAGGCCTTGCGCTGGTAGGCACGCACGACTTCGCTGACGAACTGTTCGGCTTGCAGATAGCGGATGCGCGCGCCGGGCTGCTGCGCCAATAGCGCGTTGCCGACGGCGTGCATCAAGTGCGTCTTGCCCAGCCCCACCCCGCCGTAGATGAACAGCGGGTTGTACGAGCGACCTGGATTTTCCGCGACCTGGATCGCCGCGGCGCGCGCCAGCTGGTTGGCCTTGCCGGTGACCAGAGTCTCGAAACTGAGCATCGGATTGAGCCGCGAGCGTTCGAGCGCGTCGGCTTCCATCGCGTCTTTTTGCGTCTGCGCGGCCTGCAGGTCCGGCGATGCGGCAGTGGTCTGCCTGTCGGCCGTGCCTGCGGTCTGCGCTGCCGTGACATGGTCGAGCGTCTGCGGCAGAACCTGGCCGTCGGTGCGCCCAGGGGCTGCGCGCGGCGGGTTTTTTTGCACGACAAAATCGACCTGGACCGGATGACCGATGACCGCGCTGAGCGATTCGGCGATGCGCGCAGCGTACTGCGCGCGCAGCCAGTCGAGCTTGAAGCGGTTGGGGACTTGCAGCACTGCTGTGCTGCCGTCCTCGCTCCACAGCGGAGCGGGCAAGGGCTTGATCCACGCAGCAAACTGTTGTTCGGGAATGACTGTCGCCAGCTTGGCGCAGCATTGCTGCCAGGAAGTATCGTGAGTCATGCGGGAAATGGGGATGAATACAGACCGTGGAATGCGGTGACCCAGGGTCACGCTCGCCCGGCGGCTGAGCACGCGCGGCACGCGTCGCACGTCCTGCCGAGGATGGACCCGGTCGGATGGGGCAGTTTAACTCTGCACGCCAAGTTATCCACAAGCGGGTGTTGGCGCCAGCGGCGGGGCAGCGCGACGCAGCCGCAAAGCCGTCCGTTGGGTTGGCAGTGACGGGGAAATGCCTCAAAAATTGACAAAACGCGCGTACATGAGTCCAATAGAGGGCTTTTTCCGTTGCGCTTTGCAGCGGTAGAGCGTGGCAGCTCGGTTTCCTGCTGCACATCACTGGTGCAGTTTTGCCGATACCCCGCCCGTTGCGTTGAGCGCTTCGCAGCCGGGGGCCGAGATGGTTGCGGATTTGGCTGTAGCGCACAACCCTTGACAAGGTGAGATCATGAAACGTACTTATCAACCCTCGAAGACCCGCCGCCAGCGTACGCATGGCTTTTTGGTGCGCATGAAGACCCGTGGTGGCCGTGCCGTGATCAATGCGCGCCGCGCCAAGGGCCGCAAGCGCCTGGCTGTCTGAAGCAGTCTGTGAAGTCCCGCGGTTGCGCGCGACGCGGCACGGTTGGCGCAGACCGGCTTGACCTGCTGAAGCGCTGCGCGCCCTGCGCCCAACAGCCTTGAAATTCGCCATGCTGCGGCAACCCGACGCGTTTGCCGCGTGTTTTTCTGCACCCTTCATTCAGCAGGCGGAGTTCCGGCTGCATTTCCGCGCGGCACCCAATGAGTGGAATTTTCCGCAGGAAGGGCAGCCGCAGTGCTGGCTGGGGCTGGTCGTTCCCAAAAAATTTTGCAAGCCGGCAGTGCGGCGCAATCTAATCAAGCGGGTGATGCGTCAGGCGCTGCGTGAACTCGACCTGCCGCAAGGCGCGGTGCTGAAGGCGCCGGTGTTGATGCTGCGTCTGACCCGCAAGCTGCCAGCCGAGTTTCGCAGCGCGCGCTCTGCCGCGTTGCTGGCGTATGTGCGGCAGGCAGTGAACGCCTTGCTCGCATCCTGGGTCGAACGCACGGTCGACGTCTTGCCGCTTGGTCCGGCATGAAGCGCTTGTTAATCGCTCTGGTCCGCCTGTACCGGGCGCTGCTCAGCCCCTGGGTGGGCGGGCAGTGCCGTTTTTATCCCACCTGTTCTGCATACACCATCGAGGCGCTCGACCGGCACGGCGCCGCAGCCGGCAGCTATCTCGGGGCGATGCGCATTCTGCGTTGTCATCCCTGGTGCGAGGGAGGACATGATCCGGTACCGCAGCGCTTCACCTGGGCGCCGTGGCGGCGGGCGCAGGCAGAGGCAGCCGACCATCCCGCTGCGCCGAACCCATTCGTGCAGACGCCGGTCACCGAGCCCATGCACAATAACGCGTCTTCACCGGAAGAGCCGGCCCAGGGTGCCACACCGCAAGCCTGCGCGCCGTCGTTGCCACCTCGGCCTCCCGCGTCCATGCCCTGAGCCGCGCTCGGGCCGCTTCGCTACACGATCAACCACAGGATTTGCGTATGGATCTCCGTCGTTCGGTGCTCTGGGTGGTCTTCACCATGTCGATGATTTTTCTGTACAACGCCTGGCTGCGCTACAACGGCCAGACGGATTTGTTCGGCACACCCCCGGCGCATCCTGCACATGTGGCCAGTGCACCGGCCAGCGCCGTGCCGCCGGTCGCCTCCGGCACTGCAGCGCTGCCTGGCGCTGCGCCAACAGCAACGCCAGCGGCCCCGACGACCGCCACTGCTGCAACGCCTGCAGCGCAGCTCGTCTCCATCCAGACCGATCTGATGGACCTGAAGATTTCCTCGCGCGGTGGCAATCTGGTGTACGCCAAGCTGCTCAAGTACGACAGCCGCACCGAACCTGGCAAGAACGTGGTGTTGTTCGACGACACGCCCAACAACAAATACATGGCGCAGTCCGGGCTGATTGGCGGGGATTTTCCAAACCACGAAACCGAAATGACCGTGCTGCCCGGCCCGCGCAGCATGGGGGATGCCAAGACCCTGCAGGTCAAGCTGGTGTCTCCCGATCTGGGCGGTGTTCGTCTCGAGCGCACCTACACCTTTACCCGCGGCAGTTATGTGGTGGATGTGCGCAACACCATTACCAATACCGGGAGCGCCCCGGTGAGCCCGCAGCTCTACATGCAGATCGTGCGCGACGGCAACACGCCGCCGGGGGATGAGTCGCACTTCTATCACACCTTTACCGGACCGGCGTATTACGACAACACCGACAAGTTCCAGAAGTTCGAATTCAAGGATCTCAAGACCGATGTGGTGCCGAAAAAAGCCGACAGCGGCTGGGTGGCGATGATTCAGCATTACTTCGTCTCCGCCTGGATTCCGCAGCCGTACGAGGGCCCGCGGGATCTATACGCACGCAAGCTTGGCGACAATCTCTACGCGGTCGGTGTGATCCAGCCGCTGCCGCGCATCGCCCCGGGCAAGACAGTCACTGCCGACGCCAAGCTGTTCGTCGGTCCCGAGCTGGAAAGTACCCTGGCTGCCCTTGCGCCCGGGCTCGAGCTGGTGAAAGACTATGGCTGGGTGACCATTCTGGCCAAACCGATTTTCTGGCTGCTCGAGCTCATCCACCGCGTGGTGCAGAACTGGGGCTGGTCCATCATCGTGCTGACCCTGCTGATCAAACTGGCGTTTTTCCCGCTGACCGCGGCGAGCTACAAAAGCATGGCGCGGATGAAGGCGATCGCCCCGCGCATCAATGCGCTGCGCGAGGCCTACAAGGACGACCAGGCGAAGATGAACCAGGCCATGGTCGAGCTCTACCGCAAGGAAAAGATCAACCCGCTGGGTGGCTGCCTGCCGATCGTGATCCAGATCCCGGTGTTCATCGCGTTGTACTGGGTGTTGCTGTCCAGTGTGGAATTGCGCGGCGCGCCGTGGATTTTGTGGATCCACGACCTGTCGGCCAAAGACCCGTACTACATCCTGCCTGCCATCATGACCGCCACTTCCTTCCTGCAGGTCAAGCTCAACCCGACGCCGCCAGACCCGATGCAGGCGCGGCTGATGTGGATCATGCCCGCGGCGTTTTCGATCATGTTCTTTTTCTTCCCCGCCGGTCTGGTGCTGTACTGGCTGACCAACAACACCACATCGATCCTGCAGCAGTGGTTCATCAACAAAAAAATGGGCGTGGGCGTGCTGAGCGATACCCCGGCGAAGCCAGCGCAATAAGGCCCGGCCGGATGCGGCGATGAACCCCTTGGCGCAGGACGCCGACCCGGTGGTGGCCATCGCCACGGCACCTGGGCGCGGTGCCGTGGGGATCGTGCGGGTTTCGGGCAAGTCGCTGGGCGCACTGGCCCGCGCGGTCACCGGGCGCGAACTCCGCCCGCGGCATGCCACCTACCTGCCGATCCCCGATGGGCGCGGCGGCATTCTCGATCAGGGGCTGGCGCTGTATTTCCCCGCGCCGCACTCGTACACCGGGGAGGACGTGCTCGAACTGCAGATTCACGGCGGTCCGGTGGTGTTGCAGCTGCTGCTGGCCCGGCTGCTCGAACTGGGCCGCGACATGCGGCTGCGCGTGGCGCAGCCCGGCGAATTCACCCGGCGTGCGTTTCTCAACGGCAAGCTCGATCTGGCGCAGGCCGAGAGCGTGGCCGATCTGATCGATGCCAGCACCGAAGCGGCCGCGCGCAGCGCGACGCGGGCGCTGGCCGGTGCGCTGTCTGGCGCGGTGCATGGTCTGGCTGCGCAGCTGGTTGAGCTGCGCATGCTGGTCGAGGCCACGCTGGATTTTCCTGAAGAAGACATCGACTTTGTGCACCAGACCCAGGTGCAGCAAAAGCTGCACGCTCTGCAGCAGTCGTTGGCGCAGGTGCAGGCCAAGACCCGTCAAGGTGCGCTGCTGCGCGAAGGTCTCAACGTGGTGCTGGCCGGCCAGCCCAATGTGGGCAAGAGCTCGCTGCTCAACGCGCTGGCTGGGGCTGAGCTGGCCATCGTCACCCCGATTCCCGGCACCACGCGCGACAAGGTCAGCCAGACCATCCAGATCGAGGGCGTGCCGCTGCACATCGTCGACACCGCGGGTTTGCGCGATAGCAGCGACGCGGTCGAGCGCATCGGCGTGGCGCGCAGCTGGGAGGCGATTTCCGCCGCGGACCTGGTGCTGTTCCTGCACGACCTCACCCGGCTGCAGTCCCCGGACTACGGCCTGGCCGAGGCCGAGATCGCGCGTAGCCTGCCTGCAGGGGTGCGTGTGCTGCATGTGTTCAACAAGTGCGACAGCGTCGACCCGCAGCAGGTCGCGCCGCAGGTGGCGCACGCCTGGTCGCAGTGGGGGCTGCAACCGGACACCGGGGTGTGGATTTCCGCCGCGCATGGCCAAGGCCTGCACGAGCTGCGCAAGGCTCTGCTGCACAGGGCCGGAGCGCAGCAGGGGGCCGAAGGCGTGTTCATCGCGCGGCAGCGTCATGTGCAGGCGCTCGAGCAGACGCGCTGTCATCTCGATCAGGCCGTGGAACTGCTCGCCCTCGACGTGGGCGCACCGCTGGATCTGGTTGCCGAAGAATTGCGCCTGGCGCATCAGGCGCTGATGACCATCACCGGGCAGTACACCACGGAAGATTTGCTCGGGGCGATTTTTTCCAGCTTCTGCATCGGCAAGTGAAAAAGCGCACTCAGCTACGCCGCAGCGCCAGTGCCTGTGCGTTGAGAATGCCGCTGTAGTCTCCTGCGGCAAATTGGGTGATGGTGCGGAAGGCCTGCGCGAACATGGCTTCGTAGTGCTGCTGCTCGACAAAACCGATGTGTGGGGTGCAGATGGCGTTTTCCAGCCGCAGCAGCGGATGGCCCTGCAGGATGGGCTCGGACTCGAACACGTCCACTGCGGCCAGACCCGGGCGGCCACGGTTGAGCGCAGCGACCAGGGCGTCGGGCGCGAGCAGCTCCGGCCGGGCGGTGTTGACCAGCAATGCCGTGGGCTGCATCTGTGACAGATCGGTCAGGGTGATGAGACCGCGCGTGGTCTCGGTCAGGCGCAAGTGCAGGCTGAGCACGTCGCTGGTGGCAAACAGTTCTTCACGCGAGGTGCAGGCACGCAGCCCGTGCTCGACCGCCAGCGCGCGTGACTGCGCGCTGCCCCAGACCTGCACTTGCATGTCGAACGCCTGCCCGTAGCGCGCCACCCGCTGGCCGATGCGGCCATAGCCCCAGATGCCCAGCGTCTTGCCGGCCAGGCGTTGTCCCAGGCCGAAGTTGGGCGGCATGGACTGCGATTTCAGCCCCGCCTGTTGCCAGGCGCCGTGCTTGAGACTGGCGATGTATTGCGGCAGGCGGCGCATTGCGGCCAGCACCAGCGCCCAGGTGAGCTCGGCGGTCACGCCGGGGTCGGTCTGGCCTTCGGCCACCGCGATGCCCAGATCGGTGCAGGCCTGCACATCGACATGCGGGCCGATGCGGCCGGCCTGCACGACCAGCTGCAGTTTCGGACATTTTTCCAGCAACTGCCGCGACAGCGTGGTGCGCTCGCCGATCAGGACCAGCGCCTGCGTGTCGCGCAGGCGCACGCTGAGCTGCCCGACGCCCTTGACGGTGTTGTTGAAAATCTTCAGATCGTGACCCTGCAGTTGCTGGGCGCAGTCGAGCTTGCGCACCGCATCCTGGTAGTCGTCGAGCACGGTGATTTGCATGGAAGTCGGTTCAGGCGGATGCGAAGCCGGTCAGTGTAGGCCCTCGTCCGGGTGTGCGAAATGCACGCGCCGCACGCTGGCTTGGTAGAGACCCGATCAGGATTTTCCCGATTTTGCTGCAGTGCAGCTTGCTACGGCGTGGAATGGCGCAATATAAGTTCTGCTTGATATGCACCGGTCTGCTGCCCGGTCACGTTGGCGTGCAGTGGGTCAGACGACATGGAGGCTGCAATGGATGTCAAAGGTAAATGGCTGTTGCCCACGAGTCCGGAAAAAACCTGGGAGGCACTGAACAACCCCGAGGTGCTCAAGACCTGCATTCCGGGGTGTGAATCGATCACCGACATCGGCGCAGGGCATTTCGAGATCGTCCAGGTGCTGTCGGTGGGCGGCTTCAAGACCCGTTTCAGCAGCACCCTGACGCTGGAAGATCCCGACCCGCCGCACAGCTACGTGCTGCGATTCGAGGGCAATGCCGGCAGCGCCGGCTTTGGCCTGGGCCGGGCGCTCGTTGCGCTGCAACCCACGCCTGACGGAGGCACGCAGATGAATTACCACGCTACGGCCGAGATCGGCGGTGCGATCGGTCAGCTCGGCAAGGCAACGGTCGAAAGCACGGCGCAAAGCCTGACCGAAACCTTTTTCAGGCGCTTCGATCAGGTCATGCGCGGACAGCTCCCGGTCGACGACGGCGCCGGTGTGCTCGACCGGGTGTGGAATCTGCTTCCGCCCTGGGCTTGGGCGGTGTCCACGCTGGTGCTGGTGTTCATTGTCTACTGGGGTCTGCACGGCACCTGGTAGACGGACCGCGCGGCTGTTCAGCCCTCCTCCGCCGGGCACAGCGCGCGCACCACGTTGAGCACCTGCTGGCTTTTGATCTGGTAGTGGACGAAGCGCCCGCGGCGGGTGGCTTCGACGATGTTTTCTGCGCGCAGCTTGGCCAGCTGCTGTGACAGCGCTGCCTGGCGCATGCCCACTTCGTGTTCGAGCTCGCGCACGCAGCGCTCGCCCTCCATCAGCAGGCACAGAATGGCTAGGCGCTCGCGGTGTGCCAGCGCTTTGAGAATGCGCACCACGTCACCTCCGGCCATCCGCTCGAGCCGGGCCAGCCGGGCCAGCGATGTCACGGGGGCGCGGGCCGGCGCTGTCGAAGAGAGCGGTTCAACGATATTCATGGTTTGGAGTCTATGAATATCAAACCGCAGGGTTTTGATTCAACACAATAAAAAATGAACAGCGGTGTGCGCGGTGCTGAACCGGGGTGGCGCTGCACGGCATGACATCGGCTGCACGGGCAAGCTGGCAGGCTTTCGTTCCCTGTGCTGCTGCCCATCGTGATCTACCGTTGCGCCTTGCCGTGCTGTTCTGGGCGATTGCGGCAGCGGGGTATGTGAGGGGATTTTCCGCGGGCGCTCAAAGCAACCAACGGCATGCTGCTGGCGAGGATTGCGGTGTTGGTGCCGTGCGTGCTGCTGGTGCGAAAGACGCATGCCCAGCCGCCGAGGGCCGCGGCGCGGTCAGGCGCCGCGACGCGCGCGGCTCAGTGCGCGAGCAGAGGCTGCCGCGACAGTGCGGAGTAGCGATCGAGGAAGTCGTCGATTTCTTCGCTGGTCGGTTCTTGCGCGATCAGCTTTTGCACACTGTCGCGAAAGCTCTCGGCTGCGCGACCGCCCAGAAAAATTTCCTTGCGGGCGAATTTGTCGACGATTTCATAGCCCCCACGCGAAAAGTCGGAGTGTGGGTCACCTTGCCCCGTGCGTGCATCCGACCAGTCGAGCTGCAGGACACAGAAAGCGTCCGAGTCATAAATCATGGTTTGCATGGTGTACCTCCACTGGTTGACTGGGAGATGGGGTCGTGAAAGCAAATATCAAGCCCGGCTGATCTGTCGGTTCATGGTGCTTGCTCAACGGGCTGCGTGTTCGCGCGGTTGACAGGGGTACCGAGGTCCACGGAGGACTGCCCGATCGGTGCGGACGACTTCGCTGCCTGGCCGGTTTGCTGGGCATGATCGAGGGTGAACAACAGGTAGATCTCGGCGGACTGTTGCAGGCGGATCTGCACCGGCAGGTTCTGCAACAGCGGCGACAGCCAGATCTGCGCGCCGAGTTCGTTGGACTGGGTGGCCTGGCGTACCACATGCCAGCATCGCAGCGGCCCCAGTGGTGTGTCCACCGTGTCCATGCCGGCGATGGTGAAGGTCCAGTCGGTCAGGCCACTGGGGCGGGCGACGGCAAAGGTGAGTGTGGCGCCAGGGCGAAAGTCTTCGGGGCGGGTGCTCAGGTGGTGCGCGAGTTGCAGAAACAGGCTGGCGCTGTCTTGCACATGCGGCGGCAGCGGCAACACCTCGGCGCTGGCGCTGAAGTGCAGGGTGCCGCTGGCACGGTTGAAACGGACGGATTTTTCGCGGGTGAACACCCGCTCGGTGTAACGCTCGGGGGCGAGCCAGTCGCGGTCGATGCGGCCCGTGCTGCGGTAGGTAAAGCCGATCAACGCATTGCCCGACAGTTCGGTGTCGTATCGGTCGCCGTCTACCGTCCAGATCAGTGCACCGCTGCCATGCAGCGCGCCGCGCCACTGGCCGGAGATGGTGTAGGTCAGTCTGGTGGAGGGCGGCCAGGCTGGCGACGGTTCTGCGCGTGGCGCAGATGCGGCCGGGGCTGGCGCCGAGACTGCGCGGTCTGGGGCAGACACGGCCGCAGCCGAGGCGGCGCTGGTGGGGCTGGTGGGGCTGGGCGCGGACGCGACGCTGGCCGCAGTTGCGGGGGCGGTGTCGGGGACGGTCGCGGCAGCAAGCGCAACGGGACCCGCCACCTCGGGCAGCGGCACGGTTGGTGCTGGCGGTGGCGCCGGCGTGGGCCGGGGTGTCAGGGGGGCCGGCGGTGGCGTGGCCGCGCGCGGGGGCTGGGGGGGTGGTGTCGGGCGGAGGATTTGGGTGTAGATCGGCTCGGGCAGCCGCCTGCTGGCAAGCGGCTCGACTGCTTGGCCGAGCCAGCCGAGCACGGTCAGATGCAGCGCCAGCACCAGCAGCGCAAGCCACGCGACGGCGAATCCGCCGCGCAGGCGCGACTGGCGCAGCAGCTTCACCGACGTCAACCCTGCGCGCCACGTTGCAGTGCCGGACTGCTGCTGGCGCATGACGGGGAAAGTATGGGCATAGGCGCTATTTTGCCGGGCCAGGCCGACCGCTGGCGTGATGCACCTTCACGCACGGGCGGGGCGCGGGTATGCTGCATTGGCATGACCACCGACGCGCAGGGAGATCACCATGGCACAGCCCGCGGAGTTCAAGGACTTCATCCCCGGCATGGAGTATTTTCAGACCCTGCTCAAGGGCGCAGGCCTGTCGTCGCAGTTCGCCAGCTGGGTGGCGCCGACGCTGGACGTGCAGGAGATCGAGCAGCGCATCACCGATCTGAAAGCGGTTGCGGGCTGGCTGGAGGCCAACGCCCGCATGACGCAGAACATGATCCAGGCCCTGGAGGTGCAGCGCATGACTCTGCAGGCGCTGCGATCGATGAATGTGGACATGCAGGCCTTCGCCCAGGGTCTGGCCGCCGAGCCGCCGCCCAAGGCGAGTGACACGGCACAGCCGGCGCAATCCGCCGCGCAGGACAGTGCTGCACCGCCGGCTCAGCCGGCCGCTGCGCCGCTGTTCGATCCCTTGCAATGGTGGAACGCCGTGACCCAGCAGTTCACCGAACTGGCGAGCAAGGCGATGCAGGACAGCGGCGCGCTGCAGGCTGGATCCGCCGCACCGGGTGCCGCGTCCACAGCGGGCAATGCCCCAAGCAGCACGGGACCGCGAGCCAAGGCAACCGCGGCCAAGAAGGCGGCGCCGCGCTCAGGCCGTTCTGCCGCCAGGCGCGCCGCACCCAAATGAGCGCGCGCCCGCTCAGGCCCCGATCCAGCGCACCAGTTCCTGCGCCGGCATCACGCCCGACTGGCGCTTGACTTCCTGGCCGCTGCGGTAGAGCGCCAGGGTGGGAATGCTGCGGATGCGGCTGCGCACCGAGATCTGCGGATTGGCGTCGGTGTCGACCTTGGCCAGCACCGCCCGGCCCTGCAGCAGCCGGGCGGCCTGCGCGAACTGCGGCGCCATCATCTTGCATGGCCCGCACCATTCGGCCCAGAAATCCACCACCACCGGCAGTTCGCTCTTGGCGATGAAACGGTCGAATTGGGCGTCGGTCAGGGTGACCGGCTCGGGTGGCAGGATTTCCTTGCCGCAATGTCCGCAGACCGGGTTGTCGCGCAGGCGATCTTCGGGAACGCGGTTGAGGGTAGAGCAGTGGGGGCAGACGACGAGCATGACGATCTCTGGAAGCGGAAACTACCGGCAACATGTGGCAGCGCGCGGGCTTTTCAAGTCCCCATGCGCCGGCAGGCGCTTTCGCCGCGCGCGGGTTTGCGGCTACATTGCAAGCATGTCCTGCTCTGCCGCCTCGCCCACCATGCCGCGCATCGCCTATCTGCCGCCCCACCATGCCGAGCCAGCCGACCTGGTGGACGCGATCCGCGCGCGCCGTGGCGGCGAGTTGCTCAACCTCGATCGCATGCTGCTGCACAGTCCGGCGTTTGCGCGCGGCTGGAACAGTTTGTTCGGTGCGGTGCGCGGCGAGCTGGCGCTCGATCCGGTGCTGCGCGAGCTGGCGATCTGCACCGTGGCGCGGCTCAACGGCGCGGATTACGAGTTCATGCATCACGCCCAGCCATTCATGGCCGCAGGGGGCAGCGCAGAGCAGCTGGCGCTGCTGCACGATGTGCCGGCCGCGGTGGACAACCGGCTGGCGTTTTCCGTGCAGGAACGCGCGGTGCTGGCGCTGACCTATGAGATGACGCGACGCGTGCGGGTGAGCGAGGCGCACTTCGCCGCAATCCGTGCGCTGCTGCCGCCGCAGCAGGTGGTGGAGCTCGTCGGCGTGATTGCGGCGTACAACATGGTGTCGCGTTTTCTCGTGGCGCTCGATGTCGGGATCGAAGACCGGCTGGCGTCGGATGCGGCGCCCTGAACCGGGCGCAGTGCCTTGCCCTGACACCGCGGCATGCCCGCGTGGCTGCGGTGGCCGCTTCAGGCGCAGCCTGCGCCAGCGCAAGCTGCGAGTTGACGCAGCCCATCGATGGCCCGCACCCCGTACCAGCTGGCCCATTCGCCTGGAATGCAGCGCACCTCGGGGTGCAGGCCGCGCGCAGCGAGCAGCTGGCGCACTTCTTCGGCGTGCGCCGCGCCGAAGCGGTACGGCTCGCTGGACAGCAGCACACAGTCCACTGCGCCCAGCCAGTGGGCAGACCAGTCGAACACCGGGTAGCGGGCGCTCCCCGGCTGGTGCAGGCCGTCGCCGCCGTATACGTCCGGCAGGGTGTGCCAACCGACCGCGGCCAGGCTCTGGCTGATGTAGGTGTCGCGCGCGACGGTCATCCAGGGCTGGCGCCAGATCAGGTAGAGCACTCTGCGCGCGGCAAAGCGGCTGACGCGCAAGCCGGCGAGCACGGCCTGCAGCTGCTGGCGCAACGCGGCAGCGCGCTGCGCGGTGCCCGGGACGCGGGCGAATGCGCCGCCCAGCAGGTCGAACAGCGACAGGTTGTCCTCGGGAGTCTGCGGATGCGTGACCAGGATGTGCGGCACGAAACCGCGCAGCGCCTCCACGGTGTCGCGGGTGTTCTCGTCGATGTTGACCAGCACATGCGTGGGCGCAAGCGCACGCAGTGCGTCCAGGCGCACGTCCTTGGTGCCACCCACTTTGGGAATGGTGCGCACCAGGTCGCGCGGGTGCACGCAAAACCCGGTGCGCGCGACGAGTTGCGCGCGCAGCCCGAGGGCGCACAGCGTTTCGGTCAGGCTGGGCACCAGGCTGGCGATGCGCGCCTCGGTTCCGGCCGGGGCGAAGGTCTGGCCGAGGGCGTCGGTGATGGCAGGAGACGGCATGCCGGTGGCGGTGTTCAGGCGGGGTCGCGCTGCGGGGCGCGGGCATCGCTGCGCGCGAGCTGCCCCAGGCTTTCGAAAATCAGCCGCCGCGGCGCGATGCGCCAGCCGAGCTGCCGCTCGATTTCGACCACCGCGCGCATGGCCAGCAGCGAATGCCCGCCGAGGTCGAAAAAATTGTCGGTCAGCAGCACGCGCTCCACCCCGAGCAGCTCGCGCCAGATCGCGGCGATGCGGCGCTCGGCGTCAGTGGCGGGCAGACTCGCTTGCGGGGCCGCAGGAGGCGCGCAGCCCGATTGCGGTGGCGGCAGCGCGGCGCGGTCGAGCTTGCCGTTGGGCAGCAGCGGCAAGGCATCCAGCAGCACGATGTGCTGCGGCACCATGTAGTCGGGCAGGCGGCCGCGCAGCGCCCGGCGCAGCGCGGCAGGGTCGGGCCGAGGCATATCTTGTGAGGGCACGACATAGGCGACCAGCCGCAGGTCGTCTGCCGACGGGGCATAGGTGCTAACCACGCAGGTGGAAACAGAGGGCAGCGCGCGCAATGCGGCTTCGATCTCACCCAGCTCGATGCGAAAGCCGCGGATCTTGACCTGATGGTCGAGGCGGCCGAGGTGTTCGAGCTGGCCATCAAACCGCCAGCGGCCGAGGTCGCCGGTTTTGTACAGCCGCGCGCCGGGACGGGCGGAGAACGGGTCGGGGATGAAGCGCTCGGCGCTGAGTTCGGGGCGCTGGAAATAGCCCAGCGCCACGCCGTCGCCGCCGATGTGGATTTCTCCAGGCGCGCCGATCGCGCAGGGCTGGCCCTGCGGGTCGAGCACCCAGACCTGGGTGTTGGCGATCGGCCGGCCGATGACGATGGGCTGCTGCGGTTGCACCCGCCAGCAGGTGGACCACACCGTGGTTTCGGTCGGGCCGTACAGGTTCCACACCTCGGCGCAGACGGGCAGCAGCCGCGCTGCCAGATCGGCGGGCAGCGGCTCGCCGCCGATGAAGGCGCGCAGCCGCGGGGTGCCCGACCAGCCGGATTCGAGCAGCATGCGCCAGGTCGAGGGCGTGGCCTGCAGCACGGTCGCGCCGCTGGTGTGCAGCAGCGCGCGCAGCGCGTCGGGATCGCGCGCCTGGGCGTGGTCGGCGAGATGGAGGCGCGCGCCGACGGCCAGCGGCAGCAGCAGTTCGAGCACGGCGATGTCGAACGACAGGGTGGTGACCGCCAGCAGCGCATCGTCTGCGCGCAGCCCCGGGGTGCGCGCCATGCTGCGCAGCAAGTTGACCACCGCGCGGTGCGGCACCAGCACGCCTTTGGGCCGCCCGGTCGAGCCGGAGGTGTAGATCAGGTAGGCGGGGTCGTCGGGGTGGGCCGTGTGCTCGGGCGGCAGTGCAGCGTTTTGCTCGGGCACTGCAGAGGCGCTGTCCAGCGTGATTTGCCGCACGCCGCTATCCGCCAGCAGCGGCAGCAATGCGTTCTGGGTGAGGATGCAGCGCAGCTGCGCGTCTTCTGCCATGAAGTGCAGGCGTTCCAGCGGAAAGCCGGGGTCGAGCGGGACATAGGCCGCGCCGCTGTAGAGCACGCCCAGCAGCGCGGCGAGCAGGTCGGCGTGACGCTCAAGGCACAGGCCCACGCGGTCGCCGCGGCCGATGCCCTGCTGCCGCAATAGGTGGGCGATGGCCAGCGCCCGGGCATGCAGATCGCCATAGCGCAGCGTGCGGCCATGCGCGTCGGTGACCGCGATGCGCTCGCGCCTGGCGGCGGCATCCAGTTGCAGATAGCGCGGCAGATTGCACTGCGCGGGGTCAGCGGTGTCGGTGGCGTTCCACTGTGCCAGCAGCGCGCGCTGCGCCGGGGTGAGCAGCGGGTGCGCACACACCGGGCGCTCAGGGTGTGCGAGCAACTGCGCGGTGAGATGCAGGTAGCTCTGCAGCAGGCGCTGCGCGGTGGCGTCGCTAAACAGCTCGGTGGCGTACTCGAGCTGGATGTGGCGGCTGAATTCGGTGTCCACATGCAGCGACAGATCGAACTGCGCCGCAACCCGCGGGAAATCGAACGCCTCGTAGCGAAACGGCACGCTGGCGCGCTGGCCGAGCGGGGCGTTGAGCACATTGAACAGCACCCGCACCAGGCCCTGCGGATGGTCGGGGCGCAGCGCGGCGAGGCGCTCGACCAGCTCGTCGAACGGCGCGTCCTGGTGCGTGTAGGCGGCCAGCGCAGTGTCGCGCACTTGCTGCACCAGCTGGTCGAAGCTGGCGGCCGGATCGACCGTGTTGCGCATGACCAGGGTGTTGACCAGGGTGCCGACCAGCTGCTCGGTGGCGGCATGGTGGCGGTTGGCGATCGGTGTGCCCACGGCGATGTCCGTGCTGCGGCACAGGCGGGCGAGCAGCGCGTTGAAGCTGGCCAGGAGCAGCATGAACGGGGTGACCCCCAGCCGCGCGCTGTGCGTGCGCAGCGCCTGCTGCAGCGCGGGCGGCAGCGGAGCGACCACGGTCTTGCCGGCGAAGCTGGGCTGGGCAGGGCGCGGAAAATCGGTGGGCAGCGGCAGGTCGGTCATGCCCTGCAGGCGCTGCATCCAGTAGGCCAGATGCACTTCGCGCGCGGCGGTGGCGGATGCGCTGCGCTGCCAGGCGGCGTAGTCGGCGTACTGGATGGGCAGCGGCGGCAGGTCTGCAGAGCGGCCTTGCAGCAGCCCAGCATAGAGTTGCAGCGCATCGCGCGACAGCACGGCCAGCGCCCAGTTGTCTGCAATGATGTGGTGCAGCACCCACAGCAGCACATGGTCGTCTTCGCCCAGGCGCATCAGCGCAACGCGGTGCAGCGGTGCGGTGGACAGGTCGAACGGCCGGGCGGTGAACGCGGTGGCCGCTTGCCGCGCCGCGGCCTCTCGGGCATCCGCGGTGGGCAGGTGGCGCAGGTCGATGCGTTCCAGCGCCACGGTCATTTGCGGCAGGACGATCTGCACCGGCTCCTGACGATCCAGCGCAAACTGGGTGCGCAGCGCCTCGTGACGCGCAATCAGCAGATCGAGCGCGCGCTGCAGCAGCGCAATGTCCAGCGGGCCGCGCAAGCGCAGCGGAGCGGTGACGTTGTATGCCACCGATTCGGGGTGGAAGTGTTGGATCACCCACATGCGTCGCTGCGACAGCGAGGCCGGCAGCGGCCCGTCGCGCGGCACCGGGGCAATTGCTGCCTCGGCAGCGGCGTCTTGCTGCTGGCGGTCGAGATGCGCGGCCAGGTCGGCAATGCTCAGGTGGGTGAACAGATCGGTCAGCGGCAGCTCCACACCGAAACGCGCGCGGATACGCGAGCGCACCTGGGTGAGGGTGAGCGAGTGGCCGCCGAGGTCGAAAAAATGGTCGTCGATGCCGAAGGTCTCGAGCTGCAGCACCTCGCGCCAGATCTCCCACAGCGCCTGCTCGGTGGGGTTGCGTGGCATGCGGCGCTCGGCGCTGGCGCTTGCCGCTTGAAATTGCGGCGTCGGCAGCGCGCGCCGGTCGATCTTCCCGCTGGCGGTCAGCGGCATCGCCGGCAGCACCTGCCATGCGGTGGGAATCATGTAGTGCGGCAGGCTGGCCTTGAGCGCGCATTGCAGCGCGCTGACCGGGGTGTGCGCGTGCCCGGTGCGCAGCACCACATACGCGGCCAGTTGCGCATCGCCCGGGCGGGGCGACCAGGCGACCACCGCCGCCTGCGCGACCGCCGGGTGGCTGGCCAGTTGCCCCTCGATTTCGCCGAGTTCGATGCGAAAGCCGCGGATCTTGATCTGCGCGTCGTTGCGCCCGGTGATGTGCAGCAGACCGTCGGTCGACCAGTAGCCCAGATCGCCGGAACGAAACATGCGCTCGCCGGGCTGGAAGGGATCGGGGAGGAAACGCTCGGCGCTCAGTTCGGGCTGGCCGAGGTAGCCGCGCGCCACGCCGGCGCCGGCGATGCAGATTTCGCCGACCACGTCGAACGGCAGCGGGCGCATCTGCGCGTCGAGCACATCAATCCGGGTGTTGTCGATCGGCCGGCCCACCGGCAGAGTGCCGTGGGTCTGGGCGATCGGGCCGTCGACCACGTAGAGGCTGCTGTCTTCGGTGGTTTCGCTCGGGCCGTAGAAATTGAGCAGCCGCGCCTGCGGCAGCAGGGCCTGGAAGCGCGCGGCCAGCGCGGCCTCAAGCGGCTCGCCGCCGAACTGCACGCAGCGCAGGCTGGTGCAGGCGGGCAAAGCAGGGTCGTCCACCAGCGCCCTGGCGGTGGACGGTGCCAGCGTCAGGTGGGTGATGCCCTCTTTGATCACGGTCTGCAGCAGCGCCGGCAGGTCGCGCTGCAGCCCCGGCGGGGCCAGATGCACTGCGGCGCCGCACAAGAGGGGCAGGAAAAATTCGGATACCGAGGCGTCGAAGCTCAGCGCGGTTTTCTGCAGCAGCCGGTCGTTCGGGCCAAAGTCCACTGCGCGCAGATTCCACAGCGCATGGTTGGACAGCGCGCGGTGCGGGATCATCACGCCCTTGGGCTGGCCGGTCGATCCGGAAGTGAAAATGACCAGCGCCAGGTCGTCGCCGCGACAGTCGATCGCAGGCGGCGCAACCGGCGTGCCGGGTTGCAGGTCGGCGTCGAGCAGGTGCAGCGCAGCGGCAGGGTCGGCGGCCTGATGTAACACGGCATGCAGCGCCGGCTGGGTGAGCACGACGCGGGCCTGCGTCTGCTGCAGGATGCGGCGCAGGCGCTCGGCGGGCAAGTCGGGGTCGAGCGGCACATAGGCGCCACCGGCCTTGAGCACGGCCAAGAGCGCCGCGACCAGCTCGGGACGGCGCTCCATCATCACCGGCACGCAAACATCGCGCCCGACACCATGGCTGCGCAGGACGTGTGCCAGGCGGTTGGCCGCCTGGTCCAGCGCGGCATAGCTGAGTCGGTGCGGGCCGAAGCGCACGGCGCAAGCCTGCGGGGTGCGTTGCACCTGCTCGGCCACCAGCGTGTGCAGGCATTGCGACCCGGCGTGCGGCCGCGGCGCGGGTTGCAGTGCACGCAGCGCGGCGCGTTCGGCTTGGGACAACAAGTCGAGGTCGCGCAGGCAGGACTGGGGTTGGTCGATCAGCGCGGCCAGCAGCTGGTCCAGCCGTGCCGACAAAAACGCGGTGTGCCGCAGCGCGGGCGGGGCGCGCGGGTCGATCACCAGGTCGATCGGCAGCCGGGTGTCGCTGTCGTCATACTGGCGCACATATGCGGCCAGCGGTGCAAACCCGGGGTGGCCGCTGAACGGCGCAAAGCGCAGCCGCGCGGTGCCGAAGGTGGCGCGCGGGTCGAAGTGTTCGAACGACACCACCAGATCGAAATGCATCCCAGCGATGCCTTGCCGGGGTGGCAGGCGGGCGAGCAGGGCGTCGAGCGTCACATGCTGATGACGTAGCACCTGCCTGGTCTGCTCGCCCAGCGCGCGCATGAGCTGCGGCAGCGGGGCGTCGGTTTCGGCGTGCAGTCGCAACGGCAGGGTGTTGACGAACAGGCCGACGGTCTGTTTGTCGATCGCATCGCGGCGGTTGTGCAGCGGCAGGCCGATCACGATGTCGGTCTGCCCCGTCACCTTGGCCAGATAGCAGGCCAGAAAGAACATGACCGCCTGCGCAGGCGACAGGCCGTGCGCGGCGGCGTGGTCGAGGTAGCGTTGCCAGCGCGCGGTGCCCACGCTCCAGCGGTGTTCGATCGGCGTGGGCAGGGCGTGCAGCCCCGCGGCAGGGGCAACCGCCGTGGCCGGGTCGATGTCGGCCAGGCGCGCGGCCCAAAACGCCAGATTGCGTGCATGGCGGGGGGATTGCGACTCGGTGTGCAGGCGTTCGACGAAAGCGGCATAGCTCGGACCCGGCTGCAGCGGGGCGGTCTCGGCGCCGAGCAAGGCGTTGTAGCGGTGCAGGATGCGCTGGCCGACCAGCATCACGCCATAGCCGTCGAGCAGCGCGTGGTTGAAGCACAGCAGCCATTCATACCGTGCGGGGCCGGTGCGATACAGCGCGAAGTACCAGAGCACGGGGCCCGCGGGATCGATGCCCTGGGCCTTGCGCGCTGCGATCTCGCGCGCGGCCTGCTGCGCGGCGGCGTGGCTCGACCCGGCCTGGTCCAGACAGTCGGTGTACGGCAGGGTCCAGTCCAGCCGGGGGGCGATCTGCCATTGCGGGCCGTCCGGCGTGGCCACGACCCGCGCGCGCAGCATGGGCTCGGCGGCGATCACATCCTGCATGGCCCGCTGCAGCAGCGGCAGATCCAGTGCGCCGTCGATCGATACGGTCAGGCCGATGGTGTAGATGGCGCTGCCGAACAACTCCTGCCGCAACATGATGTGCTGCTGCGCTGGCGCGAGCCCGAACCGTTCGCTGTGCGGCACGGCGGCGGTGGTGCGGTCCGCGGTGGAGCAGGTCAGGCTGTCGGGCATGGTGCGGAGAAAAGCGGCACGGTCGGTGAAGTTTTACCCGGGTTGGAGCGACAAAGTCCCACTTTGACACGCACTGCCGCCAGTTTTTTGGCGATTCGTGAAAGATTGCACAGTGCTCCGCCGATGGTGGGTGGCGTGCGGTGCAAACCTGAGAATACGATGCAACACGGGGAACGCGGCAGGCCGTGTTCACGTGGTGTACGCACAGAGACAGGGCGGTTCCATGGCAGGGCATCCAGTGCCGGCTGATCCAGATTTGCAGTGGCGCATTGGTGCCGACGGTCTGTTCGTCGATCCGGCGCACGAGGAGGCATTCATCCGCGCAGAATGGGGCAGCCTGGGGCCGCGGGTGCGGCAGATCGGGCTGTATGGCGGCCTGGCGTTTCTGTCGGCCACGTTCACCGATCTGGCGGTGTTGGGCCCGACATGGGTGTACTGGGGCCTGTTGCTGGCCCGGTTTGTCGTGCTGGGCTGGGGCATCACGCTGGCGCGTGCGGGCAAGAGGCCGCAGGTTCAGGATGTGCGCCGGGTGGCGACCTCGCTGCTCGGCTTCGAGGTCAGCATCCTGACACTGTTTTTGCTGGTGGTGCTGGCCTATGGCGGCAACGCCGACTATCACTCGATCACCGCGCTGGCGCTGATTTTCGCGGTGTACGCGTATGTGCCGGTGCTGCGACGCGAGGCGATGTGGGTCGGTGGTGTGTTCACCGCGCTGTTCGCGCTGGTGGTGTGGGCCGCGCTGCACTTCGATGTCAAGTATGTGAGCATTGCCGTTACGCTGTTTGGCTTTGCCAATCTGGCCGGTTGGCAGATTGCGGTGTCGCTCAGCCGCAGCATGCGTCTGGCCTGGCTCGACCGGCGACGGCTGCAGGTCGAGGCACAGGCAGCGCAGCAGGCACGCCGCCAGGCCGAGCAGAGCGAGCAAAACCTCGGCCATCTGTTCGACGCCACGCCGATGCCGCTGGTGCTGGCCCGGCTGTCCGACGGGCGGGTGCTGCGCTACAACGCGGCGGCAAAGGCGCTGTTCGATCCGCTGGGTCGCCTGGCGGCAGACGCGTTCACGACCGAGTTCTATGTCGATCCGGCGCAGCGGGAAATGCTGCTGGCGCGACTGCGGGCCGAAGGCGCGGTGCAGCAGATGGAAGTGCGGCTCAAGACCACCGACGGGCGGCCGTTCGACGCGCTGGTGTCCACGCAGCGGGTGCGCTTTGGCGGGGACGATTGCGTGATCACCGGCATGGTCGAAATCTCGGCGCAAAAGCATCTGGAGCACCAGTTGCGCGCGCTGGCCTACACCGATCCGCTCACCGGGGTGCAGAACCGGCGCGGGTTTTTCGCCGCGGTCGAGCAGGCGCTGCAGGCCGTGCCGCCGGGCGCGTCCGGCCCCTGCGTGGTGCTACTCGACCTGGACCACTTCAAGCAGATCAACGACCGCTATGGCCACCCCGTCGGTGATGAGGTGCTGGTCGAGTTTGCGCAGGTCGTGCTCTCGCAGCTGCGCGACGGCGACGTGCTCGCCCGGCTGGGCGGAGAGGAATTCTGCATCTTGCTGTCGCACGCCCGCGCCGATCAGGCGCTGGACATTGCCGAGCGGGTGCGCGAGTTCGTGGCGCAGCATCCGTTTCACACTTCGGCCGGGGTGATCCGGCTCAGTCTGAGCCTGGGGATCGCCGGCTGCGGCGCCCAAGTGCACAGCATCGATGCGGTGTTGGCGATGGCCGATCAGGCCATGTACCGCGCCAAACAGAGCGGGCGCAATCGCAGCGTGATGTTCTGCGCCTGAACCCGAGCGGGGCCGGTTGCGTCCTGGTGCCCTTGACAGGCAAGTCCACATAGGCCCTGCGTGATTTTGCAAATAGGAATGGTTCGCAATAAGATGCGTGACGTTGCCGCAGCGCTGGCGCGTCGGGCGCACATGTAGAGCCCAGGCTCAGCGCATGCCCTGCCACGACGTGGCGTTGATGCTCGATGGAGGAAACATGGGATATGAAGAACTGGGGCTCAGTCTGCTGACTGTGCTGGTGATGACCTGGGTCGTGATGGAGTGGCCGAAATGAGCGCGCCACCGAGCAGGATGCCGCCGGACGCGGCAGCGCCCACAGCGGCGCGCACCGGGCTGACGCTGTATTCACGCGAATTGTTTCGGCAGGGTGCGATCGTGCAGATACGCCACCGAGGTCAGACCTATCTGCTGCGCCTGACGCGGCAGGACAAGCTGATCCTGACCAAATAACCCGGCGCAAGCCGGGGGCATCTCCGGCAGTTTTGCTCGCCAGCCGTGCACGGCCCAGTCCTCCCGTGCATCCGCCAGCCATGCATCCAGACCGAGCAGAACAGCCCGCGGGCGCTGCAGCAGCATCCTCAGCTCAGCGCGGAAATGTGAGCGCTGTGCTAGCGGCTCTCGACCTATTGCCTGACCCAGGGTTGCGACTTTGCGCGAAGGACGCGCACAGCGCATGCCGGTTTGCCATGACGTCTGCAGCCAAGCAGTCGTCATCACTGTTGCTGTTGTTCGCCGCGCAGCAACGCGAGCAGGCCGTCGAGTTCGTCCAGCGAGGAAAAAGCGATGGCGATTTCGCCGCGGTGCACGCCGCGGCGGCTGGATTTGCTGCGGATTTCGACCGGCGCGGCAAAGCGTTCGGATAGTTCTTCTTCCAGCCGCTGCCAGTCGCGATTCTTGGCCGGCTTGCTCGCCTTGGGGGTGGCCACGGCCCCGCGCTCCTGCTGCATGCGCGCCACCAGACGCTCGGCTTCGCGCACACTCAGTCGTTTGGCCAGGATGTGCTGCGCGGCCTGGACCTGCTGCGCCTTGTCCAGTGCGAGCAGCGCGCGGGCGTGGCCCATGTCCAGGTCACCCGCCAGCAGCATGGTCTGCACCGCGTCGGCCAGTTGCAACAGGCGCAGCAGATTGCTGGTGGCGGTGCGCGAGCGGCCGACCGCCTGTCCGGCCTGTTCGTGGGTGTAGCCGAATTCCTCGATCAGCCGAGCGATGCCGCGGGCCTCCTCCAGCGGGTTGAGGTCTTCGCGTTGCAGGTTTTCGATCAGCGCCATCGCCAGGGTGGTGCGGTCGTCCACCTCCTTGACCAGTGCGGGCACGGTCTCGAGCCCGGCCAGGCGTGCAGCGCGGGTGCGGCGTTCGCCGGCGATGATCTCGAACCGGCCGTCGGGAAGTTCGCGCACCAGCACGGGCTGCATCACGCCCTGCGCCTTGATGCTCTGCGCCAGCTCGTACAGCGCGCCTTCGTCCATCTGGCTGCGCGGCTGGTAGCGACCGGGCACCAGATCGTCCAGGCGCAGTTCGCGCAGCGCGGCGGCGTCGCGCTCGGTCAGATCGACAGAGGGGCCGAGGAGTGAGTCGAGTCCGCGTCCGAGTCCTTTGGGTTTTTTGCTTGCCATGCGTTTGGGAAAGTGGCCCGGTCAGTCCGGGGAAGGGGGATGATTGTGCCTGTTGCGCTCGAGGGTCGCGCGCAGCAGCGCACGGCCCTGCGGCCATTCGCCCAGGCCGGAGTCGGCGTTGATGTGGCCGAGCGCGCCGATCAGCGCGCAGTCCGCGCCCCACTGCCCGGCCATGCGCTGCGCGGCCTGCGGGCTGCAGTAGGGATCGTTGGTGCTGGCCACCACCGTGGCCGCAAACGGCAAGGCGCGCGCGGGCAGCGCGCGTTGCCACGGCAGCAGCGCGGGCGGCAGGTCGGGGCGGGTCAGATCGGGCGGGGCGACCAACAGCGCGCCTGTCACGCGGGCGGTCTGCCGGCTGCTCGATGCCCAGGCCGCGGCGAGATGGCACCCCAGGCTGTGCGCGACCAGCGCGACCGGCCCGGACTCGGCCAGTACCACGTCTTCCAGCCGCGCGATCCAGTCACCGCGGCGCGGGGTGATCCAATCGGACTGCTCGACCAGGAGGTCACCGTACTGCAGTTGCCAGCACCGCTGCCAGTGCCCCGCGCCGGAGCCCAGCCAGCCGGGCAGCAGCAGAATGCGCGGCGCAGCGGGTGGGGATTCATGGCTCATGCCGCAACCGCCAGGCGATCGATCAGTTCCTGGGCGAACTCGGTGAAGGCGCGGGCGCCGCGGCTGGCCGGGTCGAACACCACGCCGGGCAGGCCATAGCTCGGTGCCTCGGCCAGACGGACGTTGCGCGGGATCACGGTGCGGAACACCTTGTCGCCGAAATGGCCGGCGATCTGCTCGCTGACCTGCTGCTGCAGGGTGATGCGCGGATCGAACATCACGCGCAGCAGGCCGATGAGCCGCAGCTCGCGGTTGAGATTGGCGTGAACCTGCTTGATGGTGTTGACCAGGTCGGACAGACCTTCGAGCGCAAAGTATTCGCACTGCATCGGCACGATGACGCCATGCGCCGCGCACAGGCCGTTGAGGGTGAGCAGACCGAGTGCCGGTGGGCTGTCGATCAGGATGAAGTCATAGTCCGAGGCGACCGTGGCCAGCGCCGACTTCAGGCGGCGTTCGCGCTGCGGCTGATCGACCAGTTCGACCTCCGCGCCGGCCAGCTCGCGGTTGGCGCCGAGGACGTCGTACCCGGATTTTTCGCTGCGCTGGCGGGCCTGGGCCAGCGTGGACTGCTCGATCAGCACTTCGTAGACCGAGGCGCCGAGGTGGAGCTTGTCGATGCCAGACCCCATCGTGGCGTTGCCCTGCGGGTCCATGTCGACCAGCAGCACGCGCTGCCCAAGGCTCGACAAGGCCGCGGCCAGGTTGACGCTGGTGGTGGTCTTGCCGACCCCGCCTTTTTGATTCGCGATGCAAAAAATCTGCGCCAAACGGGACTCCACAAATCCGGATGTTTCACGTGAAACCATGCCGGGCCACACCCGACAGGCGGTATTGTGCCGGAGACTACGCTGCGTTCGGTCGCAGCCAGACCAGGCAGCGCGCCGCGTCCAGCCCGGGCACCTGCAGCGGCTCGATCTGTGCCCCCACATCGGCAGGAAGCTGGGCCAGTTCTTCCACAGGCGGCTTGCCCTTCATCGCGCACCACTGTCCGCCTGCAGCGAGCAAGTGGCGGCTGCTGTGGATCAGCAGCGGCAGATCGCTGAACGCGCGGCTGGTGATGCAGTCGAAACCGGCAGCGTCGCGCAGGTTCTCGACCCGGGCGTGGTGCACCGTGACGTTGCGCAGCCCCAGGCTGCCGCAGACCTGTTGCAGGAATGCGCATTTTTTCTGCACCGTATCGACCAAGTGGATCGCGACATGGGGCAGTCCGATGGCCAGCACGATGCCGGGTAGGCCGCCGCCCGAGCCCACATCGAGCACGCGCCGCGGCGCGGCGCGGGCGATCGCAGGCAGCGCCGCCAGGCAGTCCGCCAGATGCATGCGCGCCATGCCCTGCGGGTCGCGCACCGCGGTGAGGTTGTAGACCCGGTTCCACCGCTGCAGCAGCGCCGCATAGTCGAGAAGTTGCTGTTGCTGGTCAGGAGTGAACTCCAGGCCGAGCGCCTGCGTCGTGTGCTGCAGTATGGCTGCGAGCGTGTCTGCCCCGGGGTGCTGCGGCTGCGATGCGCTCACGCCGCGGCGTCCTTTTCCTGCCGCAGCGCCTGTTTGAGCACGCCCTTGCGCAGGTGGATCAGCAGTAGCGAAATCGCTGCCGGGGTGACGCCCGGTAGGCGCGAGGCCAGCCCGAGGGTGGCGGGTCTGGCCTGGTTGAGCTTTTGTTGCACCTCGATCGACAGCCCCGTGACTTCGCGGTAGTTCAGATCGCTGGGCAGGCGTAGCGATTCGTATTGCGCGGCGCGTGCCACCTCCTCCTGCTGGCGGTCGATGTAGCCGGCGTACTTGAGCTGGATTTCGACCTGCTCACGCTCGGCATCGGTCAGCGGCGTGTCGGGGGCAAAGCCGGGGTGCGGAAACTGGGTCAGGGTGTCGTAGCGCAGCTCCGGGCGGCGCAGCAGATCGGCCAGGCTGTATTCGCGCTCGATCGCCTTGCCCAGCAGCGCCTGTGCCTGCTCGGGCGGCAGGGTCTGCGGCGTGACCCAGGTGCTGCGCAGGCGCTGGATTTCGCGCTCGATCGCCTCGCGCTTGCGGCAGAACGCATCCCACCGGGCATCGCTGACCACACCGAGGCGGCGGCCGATTTCGGTCAGCCGAAGGTCGGCATTGTCTTCACGCAGGCTCAGGCGGTATTCGGCCCGGCTGGTGAACATGCGGTAAGGCTCGCTCACGCCCTTGGTGATCAGATCGTCGACCAGCACGCCGAGATAGGCCTGATCGCGCCGTGGACACCAGGGCTCGCGGCCCTGCACCTGGAGTGCTGCGTTGATGCCGGCGAGCAGACCCTGCGCCGCGGCTTCCTCGTAGCCGGTGGTGCCGTTGATCTGGCCGGCAAAAAACAGCCCGTCGATTGCGCGTGTTTCCAGCGAAGTCTTCAGCGCAGTGGGGTCGAAATAGTCGTATTCGATCGCATACCCTGGGCGCAGCAGATGGGCGTTTTCCAGCCCGGGAATGGAGTGCACCAAGTCGATCTGCACATCGAATGGCAGACTGGTGGAAATGCCGTTGGGGTAGAACTCGTTGGTCTGCAGCCCTTCGGGTTCGAGAAAGATCTGATGCGACGGCTTGTCGGCAAAGCGGTGGATCTTGTCTTCGATGCTCGGGCAGTAGCGCGGGCCCACCCCCTGAATCACCCCGGTGAACATCGGGCTGCGATCGAGATTGGCGCGGATGATGTCGTGGGTGCGCTCGGTGGTGTGGGTGATCCAGCAGGCCACCTGCGTGGGATGCTGGTCGGGCGAGCCGAGAAAGCTGAACACCGGCATGGGGTTGAGATCGCCCGGCTGTTCGGTGAGCTTGGAAAAGTCGATGGTGCGGCCGTCGATGCGCGGCGGCGTGCCGGTCTTGAGCCGGCCCTGCGGCAGTTGCAGCGCCTTCAGTCGCGCAGACAGGCGCAGCGCCGGCGGATCGCCTGCGCGCCCGGCGGCGTAATGATCCAACCCGATGTGCACCTTGCCGTCGAGAAAGGTGCCCGCGGTCAGCACCACGGTGCGGGTGCGAAAGCGGATGCCGGTTTGCGTGACCACCGCAGTGACCCGCTCACCGCTGCCGGTGGATTCGACCAGCAGATCATCCGCCGCCTGCTGGAACAGCCAGAGATTGGGCTGATTCTCCAGCCGCGCGCGGATCGCGCGTTTGTACAGCTGCCGGTCTGCCTGTGCGCGCGTGGCGCGCACCGCGGGGCCTTTGCTGCTGTTGAGAATGCGAAACTGGATGCCGGCTTCGTCGGTGGCCTCGGCCATGGCGCCACCGAGCGCGTCGATTTCCTTGACCAGATGCCCCTTGCCGATACCGCCGATCGACGGGTTGCACGACATCTGGCCCAGAGTTTCGATATTGTGGGTCAGCAACAGCGTGGCACAGCCCATGCGCGCTGCGGCCAGCGCCGCCTCGGTGCCGGCATGGCCGCCGCCGATGACGACGACATCAAACTTGCGGGGATAATCCACGGGCGTCTCCTGAAGCGGCGCATTTTATGCGGGTTTACCCTGCGCGATCAGCCCGAAGGGCTTTGTTTCACGTGAAACCTCCACGGCGCTTCCATGTCCATCCCCACACTGAATGACATCCAAGCTTTATATCCCGCCCTGGCATCGGTCCCCACGACCGAGCTCGAGGCCGAATGGGCATCGGCAGGAGCGATGATGCGGGTGCCGCTTGGGGCGCAGCTGTTCGCGCCCGGCGCCCCATGCAGCGGCTTTCCGCTGATTCTCGCCGGCGAGGCGCGGGTGTTCCGCATGGCGCCGTCAGGGCGGCAGTTGGAGATGTACCGCCTCACCCCGGGGGAGATCTGCCTGGTGTCCTCGGCCAGCCTGTTCTCGGGCGAGGTGCTGTCGGCTCACGCGCAAATGCAGACCGACGGCGTGCTGTGGATGATCCGGCCCGGGCTGTTCGAGGACTGGCTGCAGCGCGTTCCCGCGTTTCGGCGCTTCGTGCTTGGGCAGTTTGCCACGCGCATGGCCGATCTGACCGCGCTGATCGACGCTTTGGCGTTTCACCGCCTGGACCAGCGGCTGGCGCAGGCCTTGCTCGGTCAAGGCCCGCGAGTGCAGACCACCCACCAGCAGTTGGCCGATCGCCTGGGCACCGCACGCGAAATCGTCACCCGTCTGCTCAAGCGCTTCGAGGCGGCCGGCTGGGTTGCGCTGTCGCGCGAGCGCATCGACATCCTGCAGCCCGCCGTCCTGCGCCATGTGGCAGCCGGGGACATTTCGGGGTAAGGTTGCCTCATGTGCATGGCGTGTGACTGGAGTCACAGTGCGGTTACGCAAAAAGGTGTTCAATAAGTTTGTTCTTTCTTTTTGGGAGTCGGTCATGAAAAGCAATGTCGGTGGGATCGATCAGATCTTGCGCATCGTCGTCGGCGTGGTCCTGATCGCGTTGGCGGCCTTGGGTTATATCGGTGTCTGGGGCTGGATCGGTGTGGTGCCGCTGGTGACGGGGCTGTTCAAGTTCTGTCCGCTGTATGCCCTGATCGGCATGAACACCTGCCCAAAAAAATAAGCCGCCAACCGCGCAGCAACCGGCGTTGCCCGCAAGGGCAGCGCCGGTTTTCATGGGCCATCAGAAATACGCGTCCCGCGCAGTTTTGAGAATCAGCGCGGCGACCACCAGCAAAAACACTCCGCGCACGAAATGCGTGCCGCGGCGCAGCGCCAAGCGGGTGCCTAGCAGGCTGCCGGCGATATTGCACACCGCGATCAACACGGCATAGGGCCACATCACATGCCCCTTGCCGACGAAAATCAGCAGCGCGGCGAGATTGCACGCGACATTGACCACCTTGGCGCTGGCCGAGGCATGCAGAAAGTCGAAGCCGAAACCGCGGACGAACAGAAAGATCAAAAAATTTCCCGTGCCGGGGCCGAAGAAGCCGTCGTAAAAGCCGATGAGCAGGCCGCCGCCGACCGCCAGCGCCCGCTCGGCCAGACCGCCCAGATGCGGAGCGTGGTGATGCCCCAGATCCTTGCGCTTGAGGGTGTAGAGCAGCACGGCCAGCAGGATGAACGGCAGCGCCTGGCGGAAGTCGTTCGACCGCACCAGGGTGATCAGCCAGGCACCGCCGAGCGCGCCGACGAAGGCCGCCAGCGTGGCCGGCAGCACCGTGGTCCACGGCGGCCGCACCCGCCGCACATACGACACCATCGACGCCGAGGTGCCCCAGACCGCTCCGGCCTTGTTGGTGCCGAAAAGGGTTGCCGGCTCGGCGCCGGGGAACGCGGCGAACAGCGCCGGCACCAGCACCAGCCCGCCGCCACCGACGATGGAGTCGACGAACCCGGCGAACAACGCAGCGGCGCCGAGCAGCAATAATTCCATGGACGACCGGCTCAGGGTGGGTGCGCAAAGGAAAAGGCGCCGGAACTGGGTTCGCGGCGCCTTGCGGGCGCAGCGCATGGTCAACGCCTGCGCTGCGGTACTGTCGTGCAACGAGCGGACGGGCCGTTCGTCTGTCTCCTCGGTCCCTCTTGTGGGGTCTGCAAGGTGTGGCCCTGCAATGCAGAGGATTGTTCAAACTTTGCGCGCCCCACGCACTAGGGGCAACCCTGAGACCTTGCTTACCGCCCCAGTCCGGGAAACAGCTTGAGCAGGCCGTCGCTCATCATTTCCACCGACAGCGCCGACAGGATCAGTCCCATCAGCCGGGTCATCACATTGATGCCTGTCTTGCCGAGGAACCGGGCGATGGGCTCTGCCGCCAGAAAGCTCAGCGCCGCCGCACCGGCGATGACCACGCCATAGCCGATCAGCACCGCATGCTGCCACCAGTGGTGCGTGTTGCTGGCGTAGATGATGACCGTACTGATGGTGGCCGGGCCGGTGAGCAGCGGGATGGTCAACGGCACCACGGCCACGCTGGCGCGCTCGGCGGCTTCCTCCACCTCGTCGCTGGTCGACTTGGTCGCGCCGGTCTTGGCGTTGAGCATGCTGATGGCGGAAATCAGCAGCAGCATGCCGCCGCCGACCTGGAACGAAGCGATGGAAATGCCAAAAAAGCGCAGCAGGTCGGCGCCGATCAGCGTACTGATGGCGATGACCAGAAAGGCCGACACCGAGCTGACCAGAATGGTCTTTTTCTTCTGCTCCGCAGTGAAGCTCTCGGTGAACAGAATGAAAAACGGAATGATGCCCAGGGGATTGACGATCGCCAGCAGCGCGATCAGCGGTTTGACCAGATTCATCGGGGTGGGCGGGAAAGAATGGCGAGCTTCATTATCGGCCGCCCGCTTGGCATTGCGCCCGATTCAGATCACGCGCGAGTAACGCGGCTGTCGTGTTTGCTCGCGCGGCTGGTGCAGGTACGCGTCGAACTGCATCGCCACCACCCGCACCAGCAGCCGGCCCTTCGGCGTGACCCGCAGATGCAGCCCGTCGGCGCCGTCGCGGGTCACCAGCCCGGCGTCTTGCAGCGGCGCGAGGCGTTGCAGGTCGGCGGCAAAGGTGGTCTTGGCATCGACACCATGTTGCGCCGCGAGTGCGCGCAGATCGAGCTCAAAATCGCACATCAGCCGCTGGATCACGCGGCGGCGCAGATGGTCCTCTGCGCTGAGGTGTACGCCGCGTGCGGTGGGCAGCTTGTCCTTGGCCAGCATCTCGGTGTATTCGTCGATGGTCTTGGCGTTTTGCGCGTAGCAGTTGCCCACGTTCGAGATGCTCGACACGCCAAAGGCCAGCAGATCGAGCTCGGCCTGGGTGGAATAGCCCTGGAAATTGCGGTGCAGCTTGCCTTCGCGCTGCGCGCGGGCGAGTTCGTCGCCCGGCTTGGCGAAGTGATCCATGCCGATGTAGACATAACCCGCCTCCTCCAGCCGGCGGATGGCCAGGCCCAGCAGGCCAAGCTTCACCTCGGGGCTGGGCAGGTCTTCGGGGTTGATGCGGCGCTGCGGCTTGAAGATGTGCGGCAGGTGCGCGTAGCTGTAGAGCGACAGCCGGTCGGGTGACAGCTCCATCACTTGATCGAGCGTGCGGTCAAACGAGGCGAGATTCTGGAGTGGCAGGCCGTAGATCAGATCGAGGCTGATCGAGGAAAAACCGCTAGTCCGCGCGGCATCGATCACCCGACGGGTTTCTTCCACGCTCTGGATGCGGTTGACCGCCTGCTGCACCTCGGGGGCGAAGTCCTGCACGCCCACGCTCATGCGGTTGAAGCCAAGCCGCGCCAGATGCGCCACGCGCTTCTCGTCCACTTTGCGCGGGTCGATCTCGATGGAAAATTCGCCACCCGGCTGCAGGTCGAAGTGCGCGCGCGTCATGTCCATCAGCCGCGCGGCTTCGTCGTCATTCAGGAAGGTGGGGGTGCCGCCGCCCCAGTGCAGTTGCGTGACCGGCAGGCGGGTCTGCAGAATGCTGGCGATCAGGCCCAGCTCTTTCTCGACGCTGTCGAGGTACGGGGCCGACCGTGCGTGATTCTTGGTCGGAATTTTGTTGCAGCCGCAGTAGTAGCACAGGGTCTCGCAGAACGGGATGTGGAAGTACAGCGACACCGGATCAAACGGGCGCTGTGCGCGCTCGCGCAGGGCCTGGGCGTAATCGCGCGGGCCGAAACCCGAATGCATGCGGTCGGCCGTGGGGTAGGAGGTGTAGCGCGGACCGGCGATGTCGAAACGCTGGAGCAGCTCGGGCTGGAAGTCGAGAGATTGATTCATCATCATGTTTGGATGTTTGCGCAAAGCAGCGCGCGGGGTCTTGATCTGCGGCAAGAGATGGGCGCTGCAGCGCAAACGCGACAGCACGGCCGCCGGTGGTGCGAAGGGGCCTGCGGCCTGCGCTATCCTGCTGCGCTTCGGAACAACGCACTGCCCTTGCCCATGCACAGCCCGACCGATTCGACGACGACCGCTGCCAAAAAGCGCATGACCGCGTTGAGCATTGCCGCGCTCGGTGTGGTGTACGGCGACCTCGGCACCAGCCCGATGTACGCCTTCCAGGAGGCGTTCAACCCGGCGCACGCGCTCAGGCTCAGCGCCGACAACATCTACGGCGTGCTGTCGCTGATCTTCTGGGCGTTGATGATCATCGTCACCATCAAATACGCCACGCTGGCGCTGCGCGCCGACAACGACGGCGAAGGCGGCATTCTGGCGCTGATGTCGCTTGCGGTGCGGCGCTTTCCCAAAGGCAGCCGCTCGCGGGCGATCGTCATCGCGCTCGGGCTGATCGGCGCGGCGATGTTTTACGGCGACAGCACCATCACGCCGGCGATCACCGTGTTGTCGGCGCTCGAGGGGCTGAGCGTGGCCACGCCGCTGTTCGAGCACTGGACGGTGCCGCTGACCGCCGGCATCATAGTGGCGCTGTTTACTCTGCAGCGCCACGGCACCGCGCATGTCGGTCGGTTGTTCGGCCCGGTGATGCTGTTGTGGTTTCTGACTCTGGCGGTTCTGGGTGTTTACAACATTGTGCAAAACCCGATGGTGCTTGGCGCGCTCAACCCGCTGTGGGGGCTCAAGCTCATCGCGCAGCATCCGGGGCTGGCGCTGTTTCTGTTCGGCGTGGTGATTCTTGCGCTGACCGGAGCCGAAGCGATGTACGCCGACCTCGGCCACTTCGGCGCCAAGCCGATCCGCTACGCCTGGTATTTCGTCGTGCTGCCCTCGCTCGTGCTCAATTACTTCGGCCAGGGTGCGCTGGTGCTCAACGACCCGAAGGCGGCCGACAACCCGTTTTTCAAGATGGCGCCCGCCTGGGGCACGCTGCCGCTGGTGGCAATTGCCACCGCAGCGGCGATCATCGCTTCGCAGTCGGTCATCTCAGGCGCCTATTCGATGACCGCGCAGGCGATCAAGCTCGGCTACCTGCCGCGGATGACCATCCTGTTCACCAACGAGGAGCAGCGCGGGCAGATCTATGTGCCGTTCATCAACTGGGCGATGCTGGTCGTGATCCTGGGCATCGTCTTTGCATTCCAGAGTTCGTCGAACCTGGCTGCGGCGTATGGTCTTGCGGTCAACGTCACCATGATCACGACCACGATCTACCTTACCCTGGTGGCCCCGCGGCGCTGGGGTTGGGCACGCTGGAAAACGGTGATCGTGTTCGGCGGCATTCTGCTCATCGAACTGGGTTTTCTCGCCGCCAACAGCCTCAAGCTCGACCACGGCGGCTGGTTTCCGCTGCTGTTCGGTGCGGTGACGTATACCCTGCTGGCGACCTGGAAACGCGGCCGCAGCCTGCTGCGCCAGCGGCTCGAGGAACATGCGCTGAATTTGCGCGATTTCGTCGCCAGCCTGTCCACCTATCCGCCCACGCGGGTGGAGGGCACGGCGATCTACCTCACGCCCTCACCGAACACCGTGCCGCATGCACTGCTGCACAACCTCAAGCACAACAAGGTGCTGCACGAGCGGGTGATCTTTCTGTCGGCGCAGACCATGGACGTGCCGCATGTGCCGCCCGAGCAGGGGATCAAGCTCACGCCGATGGAAGAGGGCATCTACCTGCTGCATGTCGAACTGGGCTTCAAGGATGAGCCCGACATCCAGCTCTTGCTCAAACAGGTCGAGCGGCTCTACGGCCTGGAATTCCAGCTGATGGAGACCTCGTTCTTCCTCGCGCGGCAGACCATCATTCCGTCCAAGCTGCCCGGCATGGCGCTGTGGCGTGAGGTGCTGTTCTCCTGGATGAGCCGCAACGCGCAAGACGCCTCCGACTACTTCCGCATCCCGCCCAACCGGGTGGTGGAGCTGGGCACGCAGATCGAGATCTGAATGCCCATGACAAACGCGTCCGTGCCGTTGCGGCAGCGGACGCGTCGGCCCGTGCACGCCACGGGCGGTAGCGCACGACAGGCTGGATTTCAGCCCACGGTCGTATCGGCGGTCGAGGTTTCGCCCTTGTTGTCGATCCAGGACACCGTGACCTTGTCTCCGCTCTTGCCGCCCTTGAAGCGGAACTCCAGGAACGGGTTTTTGGAAATGGCGGTGCCCCAGTCGCAGGTCAGCACCGTCTTGTCATTGTTCTTGCAGGTGACGGTCTGGATGAAGTGCGCCGGGATGACCTTGCCATCCTTGTCCTTGGCAATGCCCGAATCTTCGGGGTGGGTCATCAGCACGCGGACGACCACGGCGTCGCCTTCGACATTGGCGCGCATGCGCATTGGAAAAGCCATGAGTGACTCCTTGATGGTGGGCTGCTGAGCAGCCGGAAATCGGAAAGGGATGTTCTGGAAAGACCGGGAAACCGGGTTCAGCCGCCGCAGCCGCCGAGCGTGACCTTGATTTCTTTTTTGCTGAACAGCAGCTTGTCGCCGACCTTGGCCACGGCGTAGACATTGGAGGTCTGCGCCATTTTCACGCGGGTGGCCACGTTGGGCACCGTCGCATCGGTCAGGTTGAACACGCCGACCAGCACGGTCGGGTTCTTTTCGACGATGATGCCCAGCGCGGTCGCACCGGCCGCGGCGCTCTTGATGCCCACGGGAACGACCGCGCCGTTTTCAGCGATGTCCGGACCGATGATCGACACATCGGTGCTCTCGGTGGGCGTGCCGCCCCAGATTTTTGCCGCGTCGGCAAACGATTTGGCCTCGAACAGCGGGGCATTCCAGCCCGGGGCATCAGCGGCCAAGGCGCGCTGCGGCATCAGACCTGCCGATGCGGCAGCGCCCAGCGCGGCCACGCCTGCGCCGATTTGCATGGCTTGGCGACGGGTTGTTTTCATGAAACATTCTCCTCAATGAAAGGGGCGCGGCATCCCGGGGCGGGACGCCATGCGATAACGACAACGAGTGTTGTCAGGACGGACGGCACGTGCGCACCGGGGTGCGTCCATGCCGCATCGGGGGCGATGGGCACAGCCGGTTTCACAGCAGGCCCACCAGCAGCCAGAAGTTGATGGTGACGATGACCGCGGCACACAGCCACCCGGCGATCTGCACCGCGCGCGTGTTGACCAGCGCGCCCATCCTGTCCCGCCGCGCGGTGAACAGCAGCAGCGGCAGCAATGCAAACGGAATGGCAAACGACAGCACGACCTGGGAGAACACGAGTGCCCGGGTCGGATCGATACCCAGCAGGATGACCGCAACCGCCGGCAGGGCGGTGAACAGGCGGCGCACCCAGAGCGGAATGCAAAAGCCAACAAAGCCCTGCATCACCACCTGTCCAGCCATCGTGCCGACCACGCTGGACGACAGCCCGCTGGCCAGCAGCGCGACCGCAAACGCGGTGGCAGCTGCCGGCCCGAGCAAGGGGGTGAGCGCCTGCCAGGCATGCGTCAGGTCGCCGCTGGCTGCAGCCGCGTCGCGGCCATGGAAGGTCGCCGCGGCGCAGGCCAGCATCGCCATGTTGAGCAGTCCGGCCAGCCCCATCGCAACCACGACCTCGCGCCGGGTTGCGGCCATCAGCCGGGGCTTGACCGCATCGGCTACCTGCAGCCGCCGCTGGGTCAGGCCGGAATGCAGATAGATGACATGCGGCATGACGGTTGCGCCCAGAATGCCAGCGGCAAGATAGGCCGCGTCGCCGTCGCCGAGCTGCGGCCACAGGGCGCCGTGCGCGGCAGCCCGCCAGTCGATCGGGCTGAGCAACAGCTCGACGCCGTAAGCCGCAGTGATTACCGCCAGCAGCGCGCCGACTGCCATTTCCAGCGGCCGAAATCCGCGCTGCTCCAGACCGAGCAGTGCGAACACCGCCACCAGGGTGAGCAGCGCGGCAGCGGGCATCGAAAAGCCGCCGAGCAGATGAAAGCCCAGCGCGGCGCCGAGAAATTCGGCCAGATCCGTGAAGATGGCCACCAGCTCGGCCTGCACCCAGTACAGCGCAACCACCGGGCGCGGCCAGTGGGCGCGGATCAGCTCGGGCAGATTGCGCCCGGTGGCGATCCCCAGCTTGGCCGACAGGGTCTGGATGAGCATGGCCATCGCATTGGCCAGCACCACCACCCACAGCAGCGCATAGCCGTGTGTGGCCCCCGCCTGCAGATTGGTGGCGAAATTGCCCGGATCGACATAGGCCACCGAGGCCATCAGCGCCGGGCCGAAAAAAGCCAGCATTCCCCGCAGCCGCTTGCCCGGCGCGTGCAGCGCGGCCAGCGCGGCAGTGCGGGTGCGCTCGTCCAGGCTCAGCGCGGCGGCGGGGGTTTGCATGATGCGGGAGCGATCAGAAGTTGTTCTGCTCGGCCTCGAGATACGCCAGGCTGGTCCACTTGGCCACGCTGTTTTCGAAGTCGGGCGTGTGCTTGGCGTACTCGATCATGAACGGCGTGGCCTTGATGCGCTTGAGCGCGATGCCCACGCCGTTGGGGTCGTCGTTGGTTTCCTTGATCACCGCCACCGAGGTGTCGTAGAGGGTGTGGAACAACTCGATTTCCTCCGCCAGCAGGCTGTTGCGCCACTGGCCATGGCCTGGGATGAAGGTGCGGTCGCCGAAATTGCTCTTGATTTTGTCGAGCACCTTCATGCCTTCGAGGAAGCTGCCTTCGTCGTCGCCCATGCCGGCCATGCGGTGACCCATCAGCACATCGCCGACATGCATGTACGGTGTGCCGTTGAACTCGACCAGCAGGTCGTACGGGGTGTGGCATTTGCCGTAGTGGTGGATGTTGAGCTTGGTGTCGCCAAAGTCGAGCACGTCGCCGTCCTTGATGAAGCTGTTGGGCGGGGTGATGACCGTGCCGCGTGTGGCGTTGTCGGTGGTCTTGAGCGCCATCTGGATCCACTGCTCGCCCAGCACGTTCTTGATCGCCTCGGCAGACTCCTTCATCGAATACATCGGGATGCCCGGGAACTGCTCGGCGAACGCCTGGTTGCCCATCCAATGGTCGCCGTGGTAGTGGGTGTTGATCACCGCAATCACCGGCTTGGGCGTGACGGTCTTGATCATGCGGATGGCCATGCGGCCGATTTCGACCGAGGCGCTGGGGTCGAGCACCACCACCCCCTTACTCGTGACGATGAAGGTGATGTTGGTGAAAAAGCCCAGGTTCTGCGGCGTGGGGAATTTGTCGCGCGCCTTGATGACGTAGAGCTTGTCGGTGAGCTTGGTGGGCTTGACATCGGGCACGCGCGGGCCCATGAGCGCCTTGCCCGCGGTGTCGGCGGCAACGGCCTGCTTGAGAAACTCGGGCGTGAGCGCCGACAGCGCGGTGACACCGAGCAGACGTTTGAGAATGTCGCGCCGCACGTTGTCGGTGGGCGACAGATCGGAATGGTCGAAATCGAGCATGGGAAGGCTCCTGGGACAAAGAAAGGGAGGTGCACGAGGAGGTCGGCACGGAAAGCGGACGCTTGCTGGCGCCCGAAGGGCGAATCCAGGGAGATCAGGGGCTGATGTAGGCGTAGCCCTCGCGGTTTTGCAGCCGCGCGGCCTCGACTACGCCCGAGGGCACGAAGCCGGCGTCCATCAACACCTTGTCCTTGCTGATATTGCGCGCCTTCAGGGTGTTTTCGCAGACCAGGAACTTCACTCCTTGGCTGGCGAAGTCGCCCACATTGCCGGCGAATTCGGCGCCGCTCTTGGTCTTGGCGCCGTTGAGCAGGAAGTCGATGCCGCTGCCGTTGGCTACCACGACCAGGGTCACCCCCGGCTCGCCGGCCAGATGGTTGCGCACGAAATCCAGGCAGCGCTCGGGCTGCCCGTCCATGCGGGTGACGTGGTAGACCACCTTGGCCTTGGCGTCTTTGTCGGCGGCGCGGGCGCGGCCCGTGAGCGCGAGCAGCCCGGCGCCGAGCCCGGCGAACAGCGCGTTGCGGCGTGTGGAAGCTTGCATGAATGTCTCCTCTGAGGGTCTTGTGAAGGAAGGTGCAGGTAAAAAGGCATCAGGACCCCTGCTGCTCGGCTTCGAGATAGGCGAGGGAAGCGAACTTGCCGATGTTCTTGTCAAAGCCTGCGGTGGTCTTGGCGTTTTTCGCAACGCGCGGATCGGCCAGCACATAGTCCTTGGCCACGCTCGGCCCGGCCATTTCGCGCGCGGCCTTGAGCGCGCCGTCATAAATGCCCTGAAAGATTTCGCGGTTCCACGCGAGGATGTCCGGGCTGGCTGTGCCATGTCCGGGCAGCCACATCCTGGCGCCGGTGGCCTTTTCCAGCTGGTCGTAATACGCCAGGGTGCCGAGGAAGGAGCCGTCCTCCATATTGGCGATGCGGTGGTTCATCATGATGTCGCCCGCGCACACGGCCTTGTCCTGCACGATCTCGATGCATAGATCGTCCGGGGTGTGCGCCTTGCCGTAGTGGTGCGCCTTGAGTGTGATGCCGCCGAACTCGAACACGTCGCCGTTGCGCACGTCCAGCGTAGGCGCTACGACCTTGGTGCCGAGCGACGAGTTGTTGGTCCACTTGAGCATGTTCTCGCGCCACACGTTGCCCTCTACACCGTCAATGACGCGGCGCGTGCCGGGCAGCGCATAGATCGGCAGCTTGGGGCCGAAGGCTTCAACGTAAGCCTGGTTGCCCAGCCAATGGTCGCCGTGAAAGTGCGAATTGAACACGGCGATCACCGGCTTGTCGGTCACGGTGCGCAGCATGCGCAGGCACATCTGCCCAATCTGTAGCGACGAGCCGGTATCGAACACCACCACGCCCTTGGGGGTGACGATGAAATGCGTGTTGCTGAAAAAGCCCTGGTTGTCCGGCGTGGGAAAGGCGTCTTTGGCAACGATGGACCACACGTGCTCGGACGTCTGCACCGGCTTGACATCGGGCACCTTGGGCCCGAGCGCATAGGCCTGCGCCGCGGAGGCCAGATCCAGGGCTGCCGGGGCAGTGCCCGCTGCGACGACCGCAGCCGCCGACCAGGCTGCGCGCCGTAGCCAAACGCGACGGGACGAATTGAAAACAGCGCGCTGCATCATTTGGCCTGCGCCGTCTGGTTGCCGCCGTTGTTCACCGGCGATTGCGGATCGAGCAGGAAGGCGGTGATGTCGGCCACCTGCTCGGGCGTGAGCAGATGCTTGGGCCCGCCGTAGCGCGGCATCAGCGAGCAGGGGTTGAGCGACTTGGAGTTGTAGATCTTGTCGTAGGTGTACTTGATCACCGCCTCGCTGGTGCCGCGTAGCTTGCCGTAGTCGGTCAGCGACGGGCCCATATTGCCGTGCTGCGGGAACTTCGGGTCCATCGCATGGCAGGCATAGCAGTTGGCGCCGTTGGGGTGGCTGGGGTCGTCGGCGTCCTTGAACCCGGGGTAGCCGATACGCCCGCCGTGCACATCCTCGGCCCACTTGGCGCCGAGCTTCCAGTCGCCCATGAGCTTGCCGCTCTTGGGGTAGACGATGGATTTGGTTTCGCGCTGGATGATCTCTTGCGCCTGCGCAGCGCTGGGCTGGCTGTCGGTGGCGTTGCAGATGGCCAGCGTCTTGGAATAAAAGCGATCCCACTCCTGCGGGTTGTTGACGTAAAAGCTCTTGCGGACTGCGTTGGAGAAGTCTTTTTCCGTGATCTTGGGCAGGCCCTCGATCTTGGGAATGTCCACATGCTGCGCCTCGTCGGCAAGCGCCGGGGCGATACAGGACAGCGGCAGCAGCGCGGCTGCTACGGCCAGGCGGAGGAAAAGTCGGGTTGTCATGCTGGGTCGTCCGTCGATGCGGCTCAAGCGCGGGGCTTGATGCCGGGAACTTTGATGGGATGGCCGCTCTTCTTGGCTTCGATGGCCTGGAACAGCGTGAGCGCGGCGTCGATTTCCGAGCCGGTCATCAGCCAGGGCAGGCGCATCGCGAGCAAGCAGCGCTCGTTGCGCCACCAGAACGTGCGCACATTGCTGTCCTTGAGCACATACGCAGGGAATGCAGCCATTACGCGCCCGGCGGTCTTGGGATCGGTCATCACCGGCAGCTCGACGCCGCGGATGGTGCGCCCGGGAACGTTGTGGCAGTCCGCGCACGATAGGTCCATCTTGCCCATGCGCCGGAAAAAGGTGTACTTACCCAGGGCGTAGACGTATTTCTCCTGCGGCGTGTTCAGCGGCGGGTTGAACGGCATGCCGTTGGACTGCGCGGCGACGAACGCCGTCAGCCGGGTCAGATCGTCCGGGGTGCCGTTTTCCTCGTCGGCATTGGTGTAGTGCGGCTTGAGCACCTCCTCCTGGATTTGCTTCGGGGTATAGCCCTGCAGCTTTTCCATGCAGGTCAGCAGGCGACCTTCAAGCGTCTGCACCTGGCCGGTGTCCTTGAAGTAGCGCGGCATCTGCGCGTACGCACCCTTGAGCACACCGGGGCCCAGGCCGAAGTCACACTGTTCCAGTGAGGCGTTTTTCGGCCCGCGCTTTTTGTAGAACAGCGCCTTGCCTTCATCGACCCAGAACTGCCCCGGGTTGTCCTGCTCGAGCATGCTGCGATAGGCAGCAAATTTCTGGTCATCTGACTCTGTTGCCGCGCCCGGGTGGCTGGCCAGCAGTCCGAGTGTGAGGCCCCCGGCAAGGGCCAGGGCCTTGATTGCCTTTGATCGTTTCACTGCATCCCCTTGAAAAAGCCTGAGAGGTTCCGAAGCGTTTCAGAACATTCGCATAGACGAATGGAACGATATATTTCAATGAATACAGCGTCATTCAGGTAAACCCTAGGTCGCCACAAACCGCGTTCAAAAAGTGACAGAAATCAAACTCGTGTCACATTCGCGAGAGCGCGCCAAGCTATTGATTTTCTGGATATTTTTTGCTGGGCTTGGGGCGTCTTGCGCTGACGGCCTCGTTCCGGCATCGGCCAGCATCCGTCCTGCGGGTTTGTTGGATATATCCCGTGAGATATTTCTTTAGGGTTGTCGCGCAGCCGCGGCGCTGGACGATGCAGACCAATGCGGGGCGGTCTGCGGCGCGTGTTGGTGGAAACTGCAAGGCGGCGATGCCGATTGGCCGAGGCCGCTGCGGTGTGCACTTGTTCACGAATTGCCCGACCAGCTGCAAGGGCGCAGCCGGCAGGCTCTTGCACAACGCTGCCGGGCTGTAGATGATTCGGGCATGGTTGATGCTTGTACACGATCAACCAGCATGAAGGAGAACGTGATGCTTTGCGTAGCTGCCTACAAGACCGTGTTCGATGTCAGCGCCGTGGAGCGCAAACTCAACGCGATGGGGCCAGACGCCAACGAAACCCTGCGCAGCACCTACCAGCGCATGCTGGCCACCGGCGGCGAGCGGCTGGCGATCAAGCCGCAGGACCCGCCGCAGGTCGAGGAGCTCAGCGCCGAACTGCCCAATTTCAGTGCGCCGCTGCGCGACATCCAGCGCAGCGTGGCGCTGTGCGCCGACAGCCGCGACCCGGTGGAAATCATGCCCATGCTGCTGCTGGGCGATCCGGGCATCGGCAAGACCCATTTCGCCCGCCGCGTCTCGGCCCTGCTGGGCACGACCTGCGCGGTGGCGCCGATGAATGCGCTGACCGCGGGGTGGATTCTGTCGGGCGCGTCTTCGCAGTGGAAGAACGCCCGCCCCGGCAAGGTGTTCGATACCCTGGTCGGCGGCGAGTACGCCAACCCGGTGCTGGTGATCGACGAAATCGACAAGGCCGCAGCCAGCGCGCAGTACGATCCGCTGGGTGCGCTCTACAGCCTGCTCGAAGCGGACACCGCGCGCGCCTTCACCGACGAGTTCGCCGAGGTGCCGATCGACTGCAGCAGCGTGATCTGGATCGCCACGGCCAATGATGCCAGCCACATACCCGAGCCGATTCTCAACCGGCTGAATGTGTACGACATCGCCGCACCAGACGCCGAGGGCACGCGGCAGATCGCCACCAATCTCTACCGCGAAATCCGCGAGGCCCACGACTGGGGCGCGGCCTTTCCCGAGGAGCCATCAGAGGCGGTGCTCGACGTGCTGCAGCACTGCAAGCCCCGCGAACTGCGTCGCCTGCTGCTGAGCGCTTTCGGTGCGGCCAAGCTCGACAAGCGCACGACGCTCGCGCCGAAGGATTTCGACTTCGACCGGCTGCGGCGTCAGACCCGCATCGGCTTTACGCATTGAGCAGCGGCCCGACCACGCGCTGCAGTCGTGCGCTGGTCCATGCGGGGTGCGGGTCGTCCCAGCCGTTGTCGGCCAGGCGTCCCGCGCGGTCGATGACAAAGCTCACCGGAATCCGCCAGATGCGCCCATACGCGCCGAACCAGGGGCTTTGCAGCAAGCCCACGGGAAACGACAGGGTCGCCGCCACCGCGCGCACCTGCGCCAGCCGGTCGGCTCCGTCGAGGCAAAAACCCAGCACCCGCAGCCCTTGCGCCGCGTGCTCCGCGGCGTAGCGCGACAGCACGGGCAACTCCTGCCGGCAGGGGTCGCACCAGGTCGCCCAGAAGGTGAGGATGACCACCTGCCCGTGCATGTCGGCGGTCGACAGCACCTGTCCGTCCAGGGTGTGCAGCACCGCCACTGGCGCCGGCTGGCCGACGGCGAGTCCCGCGTGGGCGGGCGGTGCCTGGGCGGCGAGCGCACCGACGCCGAGCAGGCCGGCCCGCCGCAGCAGCGCGCGTCTGGACAGATTGATCATGGCGCGGCGGGTCAGTGCTTCATGCCGTGCATGTGGTCCATGTCCATGCCCTTCATGTCGCCGGGGCCGGTGGCGGTGGGCTTGCGCACCTCGAACTCGGCGGTCACCGACTGGCCGTCGGAAAACTTCAGCGTGACGGGCACTTTTTGTCCCGGTTCGATGCCCGGTTTGGGTTGCATCAGCATGATGTGATAGCCGCCCGGGGTGAAGGCCATGCTTTTGTGCGGCGCGATGGCGATGGAATCGACATGCACCATGTTCGACATGCCGTTTTTGTTCACCGTCTGGTGCAGCATGACCATGCCGTACTTCGGGCTGGACGCGCCGATCAGCTTGACTTCCTTGTCGGTGTCGTTGGTGACCTTGGCATAGCCCCCGGCCGGCAGGTTGGACGGCAGCCAGCGGATCCAGGCATCCGTCACCTGAATGCCGCCGGCAAAGGCGGAGCCGAACAGCCCCAGGCTGAGCACGCCCGCGGCGAGGCCGCGCAGCGCGGTGCGGGAAAGAGAAGAACTTGAACGCATGGTGAACTCCAGTGGAAGACAACGAATGAGAGCTTAAAACGCCGTACTGATTCCCAGGCTGGCGGTCCAGTGCGGGAAGAGTTGATAGCCGTCGAGCTGGCTGTAGACCGGCAACTGCACGAATCCATACGCCTGCCAGCCCTTGGCCACCGTGACCGACAGGCCGGGGCTGAGATAGGCCACGGTGCCTGCGGTATCGGCGGTGTCGGCCAGCGCGCCCTGGTCGTGGCTTTTGTGCGTGAGGTTGACCTGCAGCTGCGGCACCCAGTCGGGGTGCGCCTCGTAGCGCAAACCAAAGCTCAGGCTGGCGAGATTGCCCGGGCGGTAGTCTGCGCCGGGCGCGTTCAGCCGGTGCGCGACGGCGGCCTGGAATTGGCCGTTGACGAAGGCATCGAAGTTCTGGCTGACCGCTTGGTAGTAGTAGGCGCCCACGATCAGGTCGGTACTGCCGGTGCCCGGCTGCAGGCTGGTGTCGAGCAGATTGCCCGGTGAGGGCTGCTGTGCGTTGGGCCCGCGGCTGAACGCCACCGGATCGCGGCCGACCACCCCGGTGCCGTCTGCGTTCGGGCCGCCGTAGCGCCCGGTGGGCAGCTTCACGCCGAATTGCACGCCCAGGTTGTGCGTGGGCAGCAGCCCCTGCCAGGCGGCGATGAACTTGACATCGCCCAGGCTGGAGACCGTCGCGCCGCTGAGGTTGTCGGGGGTGAGCTGATCCGGCGTGGCCGCGCCGTATGTGGTGTGGCTGCGGTCGATGTAGGGGATTTGGAGGTTGAAATTCCAGTCCGGGCTGGGGCTGTAGCCGATGCCCAGCGTGAGGTAGCGGTTGATGGTGTCGTGCTCGACCTCCTGGCCGGCATCCGGGTTGAGCGCGGCGACGCTGGCCGCCGAGACCGCGTGCGTTCCGCTGCGCAGCTGGTTCTGGTTGATGAAGTCATACTGCAGGTTCACCCGCCAGCCCGGGGCGGCGGAATAACCCATCGCGGCGTCGGTGCTCAGGCTGCAACCGCAGGTGGCGCAGGCCTGCGCGGTCAGAGGAAGGGCGAGGGCGCTGGCACCGCAGGCCAGGGCCAGCAAGGTGCGCGTGGTGGGGCGCAAAAAAGGGCGCATGAAGAGTGCTCCAGTCGGTTCACATCGCCCGCGGATGCGGGCAGGGGGCAGCGCCGCGTTGAACGCAGCGGCTGCGGTTGGAACGGATCAGGAGACTTGCGGTGGCGCGCGGGGTTGTTGCGGGCGTTGCCGCAGCGCGGTATCGCGGGGCGCTGCGGGCTCGGGTAAGGCTGGCTGCGCCGTATGTGCAGACAGCGCCGCCGTCGCAGGAGACGCCGCAGGCAGGGCCCACGGCGACCCGGTGGCATTCAGCGCGGCTGAGGGGTCGAGCAAGACCTGCAGATGGTGCGCATGGTCTCGCGCGGCATCGGTGGGCCTGGCCGCAGCATGTGCGGCGGGCGCCGCGCTAGTGATGCAATACGGCAATGTCACCCATTGCGCCGTCGGCTGCTGCGCCCAAGCCAAGGGCTGCAGCGCCAATGCCAGGACCACCAGCCAGATCAGGCGGGCGGAGGACGGCAACGAGGCAAACTGGCGAAAAGTGGCACGCATCACGGCGCGATCTTAACGGCGCGCCAGCACATTGCGTTGCAACAAAACGTGACCCTGCGGGTTGTGGTAGCCAAAAGGTGCGGCAGCGAAGGTGCGGCCGCTCGGCAACGCAGGCGCGCAGCGCGACAGTCACGGGCGGTTTGCCTCTACCATGCCGGGATGGTCACCATTCACCCTCCCGAACAACGGCCCTACACCCGCGCCGCGCAGCTGCCCGCACTGCTCAAACAGCGCATCGTGATCCTCGACGGTGCCATGGGCACCATGATCCAGCGCTTCAAGCTCAGCGAAGCGCAGTACCGCGGCGAGCGCTTCAAGGACTGGCCGCGCGACGTCAAGGGCAACAACGAGTTGCTCAGTCTGACCCAGCCGCAGATCATCCGCGACATTCACGAGGGCTACCTGGCCGCGGGTGCCGACCTCATCGAGACCAACACCTTCGGCGCCACCACCGTGGCGCAGGACGACTACGGCATGGCCGAACTGGTCGACGAGATGAACGAGACCTCGGCGCGGCTGGCGCGCGCCGCCTGCGACAAATTCAGCACCCCGGACAGGCCGCGTTTCGTCGCCGGAGCGCTCGGGCCGACGCCAAAAACCGCGAGCATCAGCCCGGATGTGAACGATCCCGGCGCGCGCAACATCGACTTCGAGACGCTGCGCGTGGCGTATGCCCAGCAGGTGCGCGCGCTGCTGCGCGGCGGCGCCGACGTGCTGCTGGTCGAGACGATTTTCGACACCCTCAATGCCAAGGCCGCGCTGTTTGCAATCGACGAGGTGTTCGAGCAGACCGGCGAGCGTCTGCCGCTGATCATCAGCGGCACGGTCACCGACGCCTCCGGGCGCATTCTGTCGGGCCAGACCGTCACCGCCTTCTGGGCCAGCGTGCGGCATGCCCAGCCGCTGGCGGTTGGGCTGAACTGCGCGCTCGGCGCGGCGCTGATGCGGCCGTACCTGCAGGAGCTGGCCAAGGCCGCGCCCGACACCTTCATCAGCTGCTACCCCAATGCCGGGCTGCCCAACCCGATGAGCGACACCGGCTTCGACGAGACGCCCGAGGTCACCTCGCGGCTGCTGCACGAGTTTGCCGCCGAAGGCTTGGTCAACATCGTCGGCGGCTGCTGCGGCACCACGCCCGAGCACATCGCCGCGATCGGTGCCGCGGTGCGCAGCGAGGCGCCGCGCAGCACCCGCCGCGCCGGGTTCTACGCCGACAGCGATTAAGCGTCGCGTGCGGCACGGCCGGCAAAGCGGTAGCGACGCCACACGGCCGGGGCCGCATCGGCGAAGGCCGCCCGGCTGACCCTGCGCGCCTGCGGGCTTTGACGGCGCAGGCGCGCATGCGCCGATGGCCGGGGCAAAATGCGCGCCACGGCTCAACCCTGCAGGAGACATCGATGCAACTGCCCGACATTCGCGTGGGAGACCGCTGGGTCTTCATCACCCGCACCCAGGAAGAGATCGACCGCGGCGACCCCGGCCTGGTCATGTCCAATCTGGTCACGCAGATCACGCCCAATGGCGAGGTGCATGTGCAAGTGCAGCGCACCAACAAGGCCGACTCGCCGGCGCTGATGAACATTTACTCCAAACAGTTCGACCTGCTGTCGCGCGAGATCGTGCCGGGTGAGGCGATCGAATACCGCCCGGCGTTTCCGCAGTTCGTGTTTCCGCTGAGCGTGGGCAAGAACTGGAAGGACGTGGTCACGCAGAGCCAGCCCGAATGGGATCTGCAAACCAAGCTGGGCGTGAGCGTCAGCGTGGAGGCGGAGGAAACCGTCACCGTGCCCGCCGGCACATTTCATACCTTTCGCCTGCAGGGACATTACACCGCAGCGCAGGCGACCGTGATGACCCACTACTGGTACGCCCCGGCAGCGGGCCGCGCGATCAAAGGCATCGAGGACACGCTGTCGATCAACGGCGTGCGCACCCGGTTGGTCTACGAACTGCAGTCGCTCAACAGGCTGCGGGTCTGAGCGGCGGCTGGCCCATCGCTTTTCCCGCCCTGGGTGCAGAGGTGTTCAGATCAGTCGGGCAGGTCAGATGCCACCCAGCGATCCGGCGCGTTCCAGTAGTGCGCAGCGGCGGCACGCCAGCCCTGCAATGCGTCGGGCGCGGTGTCGCGCCACAGCAGCGCACCCTGCAGATCGGTGCGCCACACTGCAATGCCGCGCGCGGTGTAGCGCTGCAGCACCAGCGGGTGCGGGTGACCATGTGCATTGTGGTAGCCGGCCTGCACCACTGCGGCGCGTGGCATCACGGTGTCGAGCAGGGCGTCGCTGGATGAAGACTTGCTGCCGTGATGCGGCACCAGCAGCACGTCGGCATAGGGCAATGCGTCGGCCGCGTGCAGCACGCGCTCCTGTGCCTGATCGATGTCGCCGGTGAGCAGCACCGAACCGCCGCGCGCGGCCACATGCAGCACGCAGGAACTGGCATTGTCATTGCGCGGCGCCGCGCCCGGCAGCGGGCTGATGATGCGAAAGTCCACCCCGTCCCAGTTCCAGTGCTGCCCGGCCACGCAGCGCTGGTGGGTGGTATAGCCCAGGCGCGCGGCCCGCTCTGGCGCGATCGAGGTCAGCAGTGCGGCCTCCCGGTGAGCGTGGGCGATGGCCGCGGCGCCACCCGCGTGGTCGCTGTCGTCGTGGCTGACCACCACCCGGTCCAGATGCCGCATGCCCAGGCTGTGCAGCAGCGGCAGCAGCACCCGGCTGCCCGCGTCTACCCCGGGCGTCTGCTGCGGACCGGTGTCGTACAACAGGGTGTGCCGCGCGGTGCGCACGACCACGGCCATGCCCTGGCCGACATCGGCAAACCACAGCTCGACGTGGCCCGGTGCAGGCGCGCTGCCGGGGTTGCTGGCCAGCGGCAGCATCAGCAGCAGGCCGGGTGCGCGCAGCCGCCAACCCCACGGCAGCGCCAGGATCAGCGCGCCCGACATCGCCAGCGCCAGGGTCAGGGCATCGGGCGCGGCGGCATGCCACTGCGCCACGGGCCAGGCCGCCATGTTCCGCAGGGCTTGATCGAGCATGAGCTGCAGCCAGGCGGCAAGCTGCCAGACCCAGCCGTCCAGCGGCGCGGGCAGCAGCAGGCCGAAGATGGACAGTGGCGCCACCGCCAACGTGACCAGCGGAATCGCCACCGCATTGGCCAGCGGCGAAAGCACCGCGATCTGCTGAAAAAACAGCAAGGTCAGCGGCAGCAGCGCGATGGTGGCCACCCATTGCGCCTGGCTGGCGCTGCGCACGGACTGCCAGCCGCGTTGCCACACTCCGGGTGCCGATGCGGTTTGCGCGGGCGCAAGAGACGCGGTTTCCGGGTGTCGCCGCTCGCCCGAGACGAATAGCAACCCCACCGCGACGAACGACAGCCAGAACCCCGCCTGCCGCACCGCCCACGGGTCCCACAGCAGCACCACCACCAGCGCCAGCGCCATCACGTCCCGCCAGTCGGCCCGCAGGCCGCGCTGGCGCAGCAGCAGCACCACCGCGAGCATCAGCAGGGTGCGCTGCGCCGGCACCCCCCAGCCGGCGATCAGGGCATACGCGGTGGCCACGGGCAGTGCCACCCAGGCCGCCAGCGTAGGCGCAGGCACGAATAGCGTCCACGGTCGGGGCAGGCGTGCGCTCTGCCGCCACAGCCAGCCGGCCAGGTGCAGCGCCATCCAGGCCAGCAAGGTGATGTGCAGACCGGAAATGCTCATCAGATGCGCGACACCGGTGATGCGATACACCGCCCAGTCCGCCGGGGAAATCGCCGCCTGATCGCCCAGCGCCAGCGCGATGATGGTGCCCGCAGCCGTCGGCGCCGGCGGCCGCGTGCGCGCTGCATGCCCTCCGGTGTCGCCCTCTCCAGCCCGATCCTGTGGTGCCGGTGGCACGCCGTCCTGGACATGCAGCGCGGCCATCATGCGCTGGCGGAGGCGGTCGCGCAGCTGCGCAATCCAGTCGGCCGGTGTGCTGCGCACCCCGAGCAGCTGCGGCTGGCCGATGCGGCTGACCGTGCCGGTGGCGCCGATGCCGTCTTGAAACAGGCTCAGCTCGATGTCGTGGCCGCCGGGGTTGAACAGACCGTGCGGCTGCTTGAGCCGCACCGGCAGCTGCCATTGCTGCCCGGGATGCACGCGGGGCGGCGGCTCCGGGCGGTCTGCATGCCGATTGCGCCTGGCATACCAGCTCAGCGACAGCCGGCCCGGCACCCCTGGCGGCACAGGCTCGGTGAGATCGAGCAGAAACCGTGTGCTATCTGGATACAGCACGGGTAAATCCACCACCGTGCCGCGCACGGTCAGGACCTGTCCCTCCAGCGCCGGATCGAGCCGGTCTTGGAGCACGGGATGCGCGCGCCAGCCTGCCAGCCCGAACGCCAGCGTCAGGCCCGCCAGCGCGGATGCCGCACCGAGCGCACCGCGCAACCAGCCGCCGACCGTCAGGGTATCCCGGCGCATCTGCCACACAAGCAAGCCGAGCGTGCCGAGCAAACCCGCCAGCCCGATTCCGCCATAGACCGGGCGAGGCCACAGCGCCACTTGCGCGGTCTGCAGGGCGCAGCCGAGCAGCACGGCAAAGGCGTAGATCGGCAAGGCTGGCTCCTACGGCACGTGGCGGCAATCGATCCGGGCGGTTCGTCCGCCGCATCATAAGCAACCGGTGCGCTTGCGCCGCCACGAGACGTCTCCCCAGTTGTGCGGCAACGCGCGCAGCGCTTGGTCGTGTTTGTATGGTTCAATTTCCACAACTGTTTTCGGGAGTCCGTGCATGAAACCGCAACATCGACGCAGCATTCTGGGGCAGCTGGGCGCGGGCGCGGCCGCGCTGGGTGTGCTGACGCTGGCGGGCTGCGCCACGCCGGTGGATCTCAACCAGCCGGTGCCGGTGCAGCAGCTCAATCCCCCGACCCCGCGGATCACCGTGCCGCCATCGACCTACGCGCCCGTGGTGCCGCAGGCCCCGACCAGTCAGGCCCAACCGCTGGCGCCCAGCGCACCGATCACCGTGCAGCCGCTCGGCCCGGCGGGTGTGGCGCCGGCGAGCCCGGGTGCTCCGGAGTCCGCCCCCGCCCCCGCGGCCGCGGCACCCGAGGCGTCAGCCCCGCAGCAGTTGACGCCCGCGCTGCCACCGGGCGCAATGCGTTTCAATTGCCAGGATGGCACTTCTTTTGTCGCCACGTTCGGCGACGTATCGGTCACCCTGCAAACCGCGCTGGGCAATCTCACGCTGGATCAGACCGTCTCCGCCGATGGTGCGCGCTACCGCAACAGCGCTTTTCAAGTGTGGTTCAAGGGCCGGCAGGCCACGGTGACCAATTTCCTGCAGAACACCACCACGGTCTGCCAGCAGCAATGAGCCGCGGCGGCCGGCGCGGGTGCACAAATCGCGTGAACAGGCTTTAGCCAAACATGACACACTGTTACTCAAGGCGGGCCTGCCTCGCTCTACAGTGTGAAAACGTCGGTTTTTCGCGTCGGGCGGTGTGCACTTTTTCACCGCTACCAGTCTGCTCGAAGGCGCCGCGCGCCTCGGGTGGACCGGCATGGCGCATGCAGGCGCACACGCTGGCCAGGGGCACGCGTGCGGCCATCACCGGAGTTCTCCCATGCAGCCATCGCGCCGTCGGTTCATCCAGAAGTCTTTGCTCACCCTGCCAGCGCTGGGCTCGCTGGCTGCCTGTGGAGGCGGTGGCGTTGGCGGATCGGTTGCCAACGCGGGGACGGGAACCAATTCGGCGCCGGGAGCCGTGCCGGCCAATCTGGACCTGTCTATCGGCCTGAAACAAGTGGGCAAGGCGCCGGTTTCCTACACTGCGCTGGCCAAGCCGGCGAAGGGGCAGCGCATCACCGACCCCGATTTCGGCACGACCATCATCCGTATCACCGACGGCGTGAGCGACTTCAACAACCTTTGCGTCGCGCCGGCCTATCCCACCGCAATGGCGTGGAACTGCGATGAAACCCGCTTCATCCTCTACGCGCCCGGCTCGACCGCGCAGGCCGGCGGCAAACAGGGATGGGCGCTGTATGACGGCACGACCTACCAGTTCATCAAATTTCTCGACATCAATCCCGGCGATGTCGAACAGTTCTACTGGGATCATCAAGATCCCGCCATCCTGCGCTACATCGACAACCACTCGGTGGGCAGCCAGAACCTGGCCGATCTCACCGCCATCAATGTGGAAACCGGCGTCAAGACCGTCATTCACAGCTTCCTGCCCAATGGGCTGCCGCCTGGTGCCCCGGCAGACACCAATCTGGTGCGATGCGGCTATCCGTTCGCCCTTGGCGTCAATGCGCAGGGCCAGCGCATTTGGGGACTGGGCGCAGGCGGCCCCAGCGTGCCCAACGTGGCGGGGGAGCTGGGGCTGTGGGTGTTCGGCTTCAACGAGGCAACAGGACAGTTCATCCTGTATGACCAGAATGTCGTTCCGCAGCCGCAGGCGCGCGGTTCGACGCCTTTCCCGTCCGTCTCGGGCAGGTATTTCGTCTGGAATGCCGCACCTGGCCTGAACTCGACCCCGTCGGTGCAAAGCGCCGTGCTCGACGCCACCACGGGCAAGCTGGTGCGCTGGGTCGATTTCGACACCAACGAGCATTGCGACACCGCGCAGGACGCAAACGGCAACGATCTGCTGGTGGGGTCGCAGTTCTCGCGCAACACCGGCGGCAACGGCAACGTGATCGTCTGCAACCTCGACACGGGCGCGGTGAGCAATTTCGTGGGCGAATCCAGCGGCTGGGGATACCCCGTCACCGGCAGCTTGAGCGGATCGACCGCGTGGAAAAACCCTGCTTGGGTGGTCACCGGCATGACCGGCAACATCTACGGCACCGGCAGCAACGGGCAGGCCACGCCGGGGTCTGGCGGCAACAGCGGCCCGACCGCCAACCCGTGCACCATTCTCGACCAGGAGGTGATGATCACCAACCTGACCAGCGGCGCGACCTGGCGCATCGCCCACCACCGCAGCACCGGCAACTAGTCGCCCCTGCAAAATTCATTTCCTGTACCCCCATCGGACGCAACGCCACCCCATGAGACAGCCGCGTCGGGCGTGGGGCGGCGAGCCCACAGTCTCAGGCCAGTGCCCAAGCGGGGCCGTGGGCGGGCGGTGAGGCGCCCATAGCCCGCGCACCCCCAAGCGCCTGGCGCAGCAGGCGCAAAAAAACCGGGCCCAGGCCCAGACGGACGATGGCGCGCAGCAGCCACTTGATGTTGTATCCCGCGGCGCAGCTGATGGCGTGCAGCGCATCGCCCAGCGCCCCCTTGAGCCAGCAGCGATCCAGGCGGTGATCGGCCTTCAAATGCCCGATGGCGGGCTCTACCGCCGAGCGGCGGCGCAGCCAGATGCGCTGCTGCGCCGTCAGACTCTTGAACTTGCCGCGGTGGAGGATGTGCTGGCCCGGGTTGTCGCTATCCACCCCGCGAAAGCCAAGATCGACCACCAC
>JBMFIE010000002.1:0-38979 GCA_049976465.1 Thiomonas sp.
GCACCACCGGCCTGGCTATTGCCTGGCACAAGTCGGCGCAGGTGCTGGCCATGCCGCACGGCGTAGGTGTCAGTTTGAGCTATGCCGCGCTGGCGCTGTATGTCTTGCTGCTTCTGGGCTACGGCGCCAAGGCCCTGCGCTACCCCGGTGAAATGAAGGCCGAGTTCAACCACCCGGTGCGCATCAGCTTTTTCCCGGCGATCTCGATCAGTGCGCTGCTGCTGTCGATCGCCTTCTTGCATGTGCAACCACAGTGGTCGTGGGCGTTGTGGTGGGGAGGCATTGTGCTGCATCTGGTGTTCACCGTGGTGATCATGTCGTCCTGGATCCATCACACCCATTACCAGATCCAGCACTCCACGCCGGCGTGGTTCATTCCCGTGGTCGGCAACATCCTGGTGCCGATTGCCGGCATGACCCACGGCTCGCCGGAAATTTCGTGGTTTTTCTTCAGCATCGGGTTGGTGTTCTGGATCGTGCTGCTGACCGTGATGATGAACCGCTTTTTCTTCCACCCGCCGGTGCCCGCCAAGCTGCTGCCCACGCTGTTCATCCTGATCGCGCCGCCGGCGGTGGGCTTTCTGTCCTACCTTGCGCTCGACGGTGGCATGGTCGACAGCTTCGCCCGTGTGCTGTTTTACGTGGCGCTGTTCACCACTCTGCTGTTGTTCTATCAGATCCCGCAATTCCGCAAGGTGCCGTTCTTCATGTCGTGGTGGGCGTATTCCTTCCCGATGGCCGCCATCACCATCGCCAGCCTGACCATGGGCAGCAAGATCGGCAGCAGCTTCCTGATTGGCCTGGGTGGTGCACTGCTGGCTGTGACCACCGCGCTGATCGCCCTGCTGTTTGTGCTCACCGTCAAGGCCATCGCCGACGGCAAGGTGTTCATCCCCGAATAAGGCCGCGAGGCCTTCGACCCGAACCCGGCGCGGCCGGGTTTTTTCGTCGGTACGCGGCGCACAACGCTCAGCCGTGCTGCTGCAGAAAGCGGCGCAGCTCGTCGACCGACTGCACCAGACCGACAGGTGCCAGGGCCTGGAGTTGTGCAGCGTCGTGCGCGCCGTAACTCACTCCAATGGCAGCGCACTGCGCATTGCGCGCCATCTGCAGGTCGTGCGTGGTGTCGCCGACCATGACCGTGCGCTGCGGCGGACTGGCAAGCTCGGCCATTAGTTCGTGCAACATGGCCGGGTGCGGCTTGGAAAAGGTTTCGTCCGCGGTGCGGGTGGCGTCGAACAGGCCGCGCAGTTCGGGCCGGTCCATTGCCCGGGCCAGCCCGATGCGCGACTTGCCGGTGGCCACGGCCAGGTTGTAGCCCGCCGATTTGAGTTCGTGCAGCAGATCCAGCACACCGTCGAACAGCACCAGCTGCCCGTCGAGGGCAAAGTAATGCTTGCGGTAGGCCGCCACCAACCGTGGGTAATCGGCAGGCGGCAAGTCGGGCGCAGTGTGCCGCAGCGCGTCTTCGAGCCCGAGCCCAATCACATAAGACGCCTGCTCGCGGCTCGGCACGGTCAGGCCCAGGTCGGCACAGGCGCGCTGGATCGCGCCGCTGATCGCCGCGGTGGAGTCCATCAGCGTGCCGTCCCAGTCGAACACGATCAGGTCGTAATTCTGGCGGTGCATGGCGGCGCGTTCAGGCAAGGGTCAGCATGGGCTGCATTGTGCCCGCAAATGATGCATCCACTGCACCCAATCGGGCGGCACCGGTGCCTGCAGTTCGAGCCGCGCACCGCTGGCCGGATGCGCGATTGCTAGCGACTGTGCGTGCAGCATCATGCGTTTGAGCGGCGGCAGCCCCGCGACCAGCCCGCGTGCGAGCAGGGCGTTGAGTGCGTCGTCGCCGTATTTGTCATCGCCGACGATGGGATGTCCGCTGTGCGCCAGATGCACCCGGATCTGGTGCGTGCGGCCGGTCAGCAGCCTGGCCTGCATCAGCGTGAGCCCGGGCCATGCCCCCAGTCCGGCCAGCGCAAACCGCTCTTGCGGACGAAACTGGGTGCGCGATGGCTGGCCGAGCTGCGCGTCCACCCGCACGCGGCGCTCCCCGCTGGCCAACAGGTATTTGTGCAGCGGCGCCTCGACCGTGACCGCGCCGCGCGTCCATAGTCCGGCCACCAGGGCGACATAGCGCTTGTCCGCATGACGCTCGCGCAGTGCCGCGTGCAGTGCGGTCAGTGCGCTGCGCTTCTTGGCGATGAGCAGCAGACCGGAGGTATCGCGGTCGAGCCGGTGGACCAGTTCGAGGAATCTGGCCGACGGCCGCGCCGCGCGCAGCGCCTCGATCACGCCGAAACTCACCCCCGAGCCGCCGTGCACCGCCACGCCTGCGGGTTTGTCGATCGCCAGCAGATACTCATCCTCGAACACGATGGGAAACTGCAGCGCCGGGGCCGGACGCGGCGCATCGGCAGGCGCCAGTCGCACCGGCGGGATGCGCACCTGATCGCTGGCACGCAGCTTCTGCTCTGCACTGGCCCGCCCCCCGTTGACCCGCACTTCTCCAGAGCGCACGATGCGGTAGATATGACTGCGCGGCACCCCCTTGAGATGACGCGCGAGAAAATTGTCCAGCCGCTGTCCCTCGCCTGCATCCCCGACCTGAAGCAGCCTGACCTGGGTCGATGGGGCGGTGTGCATATAATCGGCGGTGAAGTCGTGGAGTCGAAGGACGCGGATTTTGGCAATGATTCCGCGGAGTTGCGTTGAGCAGCTCGGCGCTGTGCCAACACTGTCGCGAATGCGCCGGCAAGGCGTTCTCAGCCTGCCGGGCCGTCGAAACTGGCCAGCCGAGGTGCGCATTCTAGATTCGGCCCCACACAGTATGCGTTGCCGCGCCGCCGCCCTGGGCTGTCGCAACGCGAACTGGCTTCACCCTGATGAGCGTTGGCCCAGAGCCCGAACGACGCGGTTGCGCAGTGTCTGCCAGATGCGCAACGCCCGACGGACTTTGCCACCCTGGATCTGAAACCCTTGAATCGACCATTCGCCCTCGACCGCAGCACAGCGCCCACCGCGCGCTGTGTGCCGTTGTCGCGGGCGAAACCTGCTTGTGCTCACCCACCCCACCCTCCTGCCCGTCTGCAGCGTGCGATCACCGCCGCTGACCCGGCCCGCGTGCCCGCGGACCAACGGTCTGGTGCCGCAATCCAGGTGCCGCGCTGCGGGGCGCAACGGATGGATGTTCCGGCATGAGTGCCGTCTGATTCTCGGCCGGCCGGTGTCGCTGCAATGCGAGCAGCACACGGGCGCGGTTTCAGCTCCGGGCCACAACGCATGGGGGCGCAATCGCGCCCGCTTTGGATCGGCCGCCGTGCGCGGCCAGGAGCAATGAGATGAAACGCATGTTGTTCAACGCCACGCAGTCCGAAGAATTGCGCGTGGCCATCGTCGACGGGCAGAAACTGCTCGACATCGACATCGAACAGGCCGGGCGCGAGCAGCGCAAGGGCAATATCTACAAGGCCGTGGTCACGCGGGTCGAGCCCTCGCTCGAAGCCTGTTTCGTCGACTACGGCGAGGAGCGTCACGGCTTCCTGCCGTTCAAGGAAATCTCGCGGCAGTATTTCAAGGAAGGCGTGCCACCGTCGCAGGCGCGCATCCAGGACGTGATCCGCGAGGGCCAGGAATTGCTGGTGCAGGTGGAGAAGGAAGAGCGCGGCAACAAGGGCGCGGCGCTGACCACCATCATCTCGCTGGCCGGACGCTACCTGGTGCTCATGCCCAACAACCCGCGCGGCGGCGGTGTGAGCCGTCGCATCGAGGGCGACGACCGTCAGGAACTGCGCGAAGCGATGGACCAGCTGCAGTATCCCGAGGGCATGAGCCTGATTGCGCGCACCGCGGGCATCGGTCGCAGTGTCGAGGAGCTGCAGTGGGACCTGAACTACCTGCTCAAGCTGTGGAGCGCGATCCGCGACGCCGCCGACGCGCAGAAAGGTGCGTTCCTGATCTACCAGGAGTCCTCGCTGGTCATCCGCGCCATCCGCGACTATTTCACCGCGGACATCGGTGAAATCCTCATCGACACGCAGGACGTGTTCGAGCAGGCGCGGCAGTTCATGCTGCATGTCATGCCCGACACGGTCGACCGGGTCAAGCGCTACCGGGACGACCTGCCGCTGTTTTCGCGCTTCCAGATCGAACAGCAGATCGAGACCGCCTACTCGCGCACGGTCAACCTGCCGTCTGGCGGGGCGATCGTCATCGACCACACCGAGGCGCTGGTCGCAGTTGATGTCAATTCGGCGCGCGCCACCCGCGGCAGCGCGATCGAAGACACCGCGCTGCGCACCAATTTGGAGGCGGCAGACGAAGTGGCGCGGCAGATGCGGCTGCGCGACCTGGGCGGCCTGATCGTGGTCGATTTCATCGACATGGAAGAGCCGCGCAACCAGCGTGCGGTAGAAGACCGTCTGCGCGAGGCCATGCGCCAGGACCGCGCCCGAGTGCAGATGAGCAAGATTTCCAAGTTTGGCCTGCTCGAACTGTCGCGTCAGCGGTTGCGTCCGGCGCTGTCCGAGGGCGCTTACGTCACCTGCCCGCGCTGCAACGGCACCGGCCACATCCGCGATACCGAGTCGAGCGCGCTGCAGATCCTGCGCATCATCCAGGAAGAGGCGATGAAGGAAGGCACGGCGGCGGTGCATGTGCAGGTTCCGGTCGAGGTCGCCTCGTTCCTGCTCAACGAGAAGCGTGCCGAAATCACCAAAATCGAGCTGCGCCAACGCCTGTCCATCCTGCTCATCCCGAACAAGCATCTGGACACGCCGAACTACAAACTCGAACGCCTCAAGCACGACGACCCTCGCCTGGACAACCTGCCGACCAGCTACAAGATGGCCGACGAGATCGAGGAAGACGCCGCCATCACCCGGCGCAACCGCGAACACCGTCCGCGTCAGGAAGCCAAGGTGCAGGGCATCACGCCCGAAGGGCAGGCGCCGGCGCCTGCCGCCGAGCCGCCAGCTCCCGCCCCGGCCCCTGTACCTGCTGCCGCGCCCACCACGCCACCGCCTGCCGCACCGGCACCCGCTGCTGCGGGCGGGCTGTTCGGCTGGGTGAAGCGTCTATTCGGTGCCGCACCGCAACCCATCACCCCCACCGAACCCGCCCCGCCCCCGACGCACGCTGCGCCGGTGCTGACCCAGCCGGTCGGCACGACCAGCGCCCGCGGCCCGCGCAACGGCAATGGGCACAACGGCAGCCGTCGCCGCGGTGGACGCGATCGCCAGAGAGAAGGTCGCCAGCACCCCAAGGCAGATGGCAACGAAACCAGTGTCGACAGCACTCAACCACTAGAGGCCACACCTGGCCGCGGCCGGCCGCAGCGGGCACCGGCTGCCACACCGGAGCGTGAGGACCTGCGCGAACGCAAGCCTGAAGAGGCCACCACGCGCAAATCGCAAGCGGGTGCCACTGACGAAGCCGCAACGCTTGATACCGCCAGCCGCAATCGACAGCGTCGCCCCCGCCGCGATGCGGCGGAAAGCGTGCCAGCGACTGAACCGGCAGCAACTGACCCGATCGCCCTGGAAAGCGCCGCACCCGCCGAGGCGGTGGCACTGGACCAGCCCGCCAATGGCGACGAGGGCGCAGCGCAGGCCGAGCGCAAGACGCGCAACCGCCGCGGTCGTGGCCGGCGTGGCGGACGGCGCGAGACAGGCGCCGCCGCCCCGGGCAGCGTGACCTCGGCAGAAACCGAAGACGTCATGCAAGCCGACAGCGACCAGCCTGCCGAAGCCCACGGCCCGAGCTTCGGCTCGCTGGCCGCCCCCGTGGTGCCCGCTGCGCTGGCTGCAGCAGACCAGGCCGGCGCGCAAGCGGCACCCAGCGCCGCACCCGAGACGCTGCCGGCGCTTTCGCCATCGGCCCCGTCGCCGGCCATGCCGCAGCCTGCGCATCCCGCCGCGGCTGCGGAAATCGCGCCGGATGCGACGCCACCGGCACCGAGCCCGACGGCCCTCGCGGTTTCGCCCCAATCCACTGCCGAAGTCTTGCCGGTAGAGGAGTTGCAGGCCAGGGTGCAGGCTGCCGGGCTGGTGTGGGTGCAGTCCGACCCGCAGGCCATCCGCCGGGCGCAGGAAGCGTTGGCAGCACAGCCGGCGCCGATCCATGTGCCGCGCGAGCGCAAGCCGGTGCCCAAGCTGGACGAGGGCCCGCTGATCCTGGTGGAAACCGTGCGCACACTGCCGACGCTGCCATTGCCGGAAAACACGCAGCAGACACCCTGACCTGCGCCCGCCGGCGGCGCGCTCAAACCGCGCTGCCGCCCGCGCGCAGCCCGCTGGCCACATCCGGATAGCGCAGGGTCATGCGCAGCTCGGCCTTCATCCGGGTGTTGTCGAGCCGGCGCGACTCGCGCATGAAGCTCAGCATCATCGGGCTCAGGCCCGCGCTCGGCGCATCGGCGCGCGTCACGCGCGGCGGCCGGGGCAGGCCGTAAAGGTCTGCCGCGAGGTCGAAGTACTCGCCCATGCGCAGGGCGCTGTCGTCGCACACGTTGTACACCCGCCCCGGCGCCGCGCGGTCCAGCGCGAGCAGGCACAACCGGGCCAGGTCATCCGCATGGATATGGTTGGTGTAGACATCGTCCTGCGGTGCCAGCACGGGCAGGCCACGCTCCAGCCGGGCCCGCGGCGAGCGCAACTGGCCGTCGTAAATGCCGGAGATGCGCAGCAGGCCAACGCGCCAGCCCCGCTGCCGCCCCGCTTGCCGCCAGCGCCGCTCGGCGTCGCAGCGGCGCTGCGCGCGCTCGGTCTGCGGCCTGCAGCGCCGGGTTTCGTCGACCCGCTCGCCCGCACAATCGCCGTAGACACCACTGGTGCTGGCATAGACCACGCGCAAGGTGTTTTTCCCGGGGCCGGATAAGATGCTGGCCTGTCTCAGTCTGGAAATCAGATGGCGGCTGCGCAGGTCGAGCGTGCCCGAGGTGTCTGCCGGCGGAGCAAGCATCAGCACCCGCTGCGGCGCCAGACGGGCCAGTCGCCACAAGGTTTGCGGCTGGTCTAGATCGCCGACGATGGGCACGATGCCCGCCGCCCGCAGCGCGTCCAGCCGCTCGGGCGACGAGGTCAGCGCCAGCAGCCGGTATCGCCCACGCGCCAGAGCCGCCACCCGCATGCCGATGTCACCGCAACCCACGATCAGCAGGCGCGGCCGCCGCAGTCGCTTCGTTCCAATCATGTTCTATCCCTCGTCCATCCTGTCATGAGCCACCGAGTCACCGTCCAGCCCAGCGGCCATCAGTTCACCGTGCAGGCGGAAGAAACCCTGCTCGCCGCCGCGATCCGCCAATCCGTCGGTCTGCCCTACGGCTGCCAGGACGGCGCCTGCGGTGCCTGCAAATGCAGGCTGCTGCAGGGCGAAATCGCGCTCGGGCCGCATCAGCTCAAAGCACTGAGTGAGAGCGAGCGCGCGCAGGGCTTCATTCTCGCCTGCCGGGCCAAGGCGCTCAGCGATGTGGTGATCGAAAGTCACGAAGTGGTCGGTGCCGGCGAGTTCCCGGTGAAAAAAATGCCCGCCCGGGTCAGCCGCATCGAGCGCCTGGCGCCTGACGTGGCGCGTGTCATGCTGCAGCTGCCCGCGGCCGATCCGCTGCGCTACCGCGCCGGCCAGTACATCCAGTTCCTGCTGCCGGACGGCGTGCGGCGCAGCTATTCGATGGCCAACGCGCCCACCGAGGCACCGCAGATCGAGCTGCACGTGCGCCATATGCCCGGCGGCCGCTTCACCGACCATGTCTTCACCTCGATGAAGGAAAAGGACATCCAGCGCATCGAGGGGCCGTTCGGCAGCTTTTTCCTGCGCGACGACCCCGATGCCAAACCCATGATCTTTCTCGCTTCCGGCACGGGCTTTGCGCCGATCAAGGCCATGCTCGAGCAGATGCAGGCCAACGGCGATGCGCGCGAGGTCACGCTCTACTGGGGCGGGCGCAAGCAGCACGACCTCTACCTGCGCGACTGGGTCGAACAGCAATGCGCGGCCATGCCCAATCTGCGCTTCATTCCGGTGCTGTCCGAGGCGGAGGCAGACTGGACGGGACGTACCGGCTTCGTCCACCTCGCGGTGATGGCCGATTTTCCCGACTTGTCGGGCCACGCGGTCTATGCCTGCGGCGCGCCGGTGATGGTGGAGGCCGCGCAGCGCGATTTCACCCAGCACTGCAGGCTGCCACCCGATGCATTTTTCGCCGATGCCTTCACCACCGAGGCCGACAAGGCCGGCGTGCAGGCCTGACAGGCAGTCGAGCAGCCTCTTTGCCCCGCCCCGTCCCGCGCACGCCGGGGCGCCCGAGCCCTTACTCGCCGAGGTAGGCCGCGCGCACCCTGGGATCGTCCAGCAGTGTGTCGGCCGGGCCGGTCATGGTCACCTGCCCTGAGTCCATGACATAGCCCCGGTCGGCTAGGCCCAGCGCGCGCTTGGCGTTTTGCTCGACCAGCAAAATGGTTACGCCTTGCCTGGAAATGTCCTCGACCACTTCAAAAATCTTGTCGACCATGATCGGCGACAGGCCCATCGACGGCTCGTCGAGCAGCAGCACCTGCGGCCGGCTCATCAGCGCGCGGCCCATTGCCAGCATCTGCTGCTCGCCGCCGGACAGGGTACCGGCCAGCTGGTCGCGCCGCTCCCTCAGGCGTGGAAAGATGCCGTAAACCTTGTCGATGTCGCTGGCGATTTCTTTGTCCTTGCGGCTGTAGGCGCCCATCAGCAGGTTTTCCTGGATGGTCATGCGGGTAAACACGCCCCGCCCTTCCGGCACCATGCATAGCCCCTGGCGCACCAGCTCGTAAGCCCCCTGGCCGTTGATGGTGCGGCCGGCGTAGTGCACTTCGCCGTCGGTGATCGGCTGCAATCCGGTGATGGCCTTGAGAGTGGTGGTCTTGCCCGCGCCGTTGGCGCCGATCAGGCTGACCAGCTCTCCCTTGCGCACTTCCAGATCGATGCCTTTGACCGCTTCGATCCCGCCATAGGAGACCCGCAGGCCAGTGACTTGAAGAACGATGTCGGCCATGCTCAGTGCCCCCCTGCGCCCAGATAGGCTTCGATGACTTGCGGATTTTTCTGCACCTCGGCAGGCACCCCCTCGGCGATGATCTTGCCGTAGTCGAGCACGGTCACGCGGTCGCACAGCCCCATGACCAGCTTGACATCGTGCTCGATGATCAGGATGGTGCGGCCGTCCTTCTGAATGGCGGTCAGCAGCTCGCGCAGTTGCAGCTTTTCGGTGGCGTTCATGCCGGCTGCGGGCTCGTCGAGCGCCAGCAGCTGCGGATCGGTGGCCAGTGCGCGGGCGATCTCCAGGCGGCGCTGATCGCCGTACGACAGGGTGCGCGCGCGAAAGTCGGCGTAGCGCTCGATGCCCACATAGGCCAGCAGTTCCCGCGCGCGTTCGCGGATGGCCTTTTCCTCGGCCTTGAAATGCTTGGTGCGGAACACCGCGCCAATCACCGCACTGCGGGTGCGCACATGGCGGCCGACCATCACGTTTTCCAGCGCAGTCATGTCCGGGAACAGGCGGATGTTCTGGAAGGTGCGCGCAATGCCTTCGCGCGCCACTTGATGCACCGCAGCCGGCTTGTACGGTTTGCCAGCCAGGATGAATTCACCCGAATCCGGTGGATACAGCCCGGTGATGACATTGAAAAACGTGGTCTTGCCCGCGCCATTGGGGCCGATCAGGCCGTAAATCTGACCGCGCTCGATGCGGATGCCGACATCGCTGAGCGCCTGCAGACCGCCAAAGCGCTTGGACGCGCCGCTGACTTGCAACACGACCTCGCTCATGCCTTGCCTCCTTCTTGCTGCGCTATGGGCAGCTTGGCAATGCCCTTGCCATGCTCCGGCGCGGGCCACAGCCCCTTGGGCCGCATGATCATCACCAGGATCATCGCCAGCGCGTAGATCAGCTGGCGCAGGATGCCACTGTCGATGAACACATGGCCGAAGGCGTGCTGCTGCCAGTCGGAGATGAAGCCGGTGTAGCGCAGCGCCTCGGGTAGCACCGACAGCAGCACCGCACCGAGGATGACACCGGGAATGTGCCCCATGCCGCCGATCACCACCATCGCCAGCACGCTGATCGACTCCAGCAGCGAGAACGACTCGGGCGAGACGAAGCCCTGGAAGGCGGCGAACATCACGCCGGCGACACCGCCGAAAGTCGCCCCCATCGAAAACGCCAGCAGCTTCATGTTGCGCGTGTTGATCCCCATCGCCTTGGCGGCGATTTCGTCCTCGCGCATCGCCATCCAGGCCCGGCCGATGCGCGAGTCCTGCAGGCGGTAGCTCAACGTGACGACCAACACGACCAGGATCAGGAACAGCCAGTAATACTGCGCCACCGAGGGAATGGTGTAGTTGCCGATGTCGATGTTGTGGTTCAGATCCCAGCCGAAAATGCGGATGCCATGGATGCCCGAGATGCCCTGCGGGCCGTTGGTGATGTTGATCGGCGCGTTCAGGTTGTTCATGAAAATGCGGATGATCTCGCCAAAGCCCAGGGTGACGATGGCCAGATAGTCGCCGCGCAGCTTGAGCACCGGCGTGCCCAGCGCGATGCCGGCGCCGGCTGCCAGCGCGGCCGCCAGCGGGATGACCAACCAGATCGACACGTCAAAGCCGTTGGGAAACATCGCACCGAGGCTGTCGAAATTGCTGGTGAGCTGGTTCGACGACAGCAGCGCGTACAGATACGCGCCCACCGCGTAAAAGGCGATATAGCCCAGGTCGAGCAAACCGGCCAGGCCGACCACGATGTTCAGGCCCAGCGCCAGCATGATGTAGAGCATGGCAAACGCCGCGATGCGCACCCAGGCGTCGCCAGCGATCTGCAGCACCAGCGGCAGCACGATGAGCGCCGCGCCGGCGGCAATGATCCAGGCCCTGTTCTTCTGCTTATCCATGATGGTTCTCCTCAGGCACGGTCGGCCACACGTTCGCCGAGCAGGCCTTGTGGCCGCAAGGTCAGCACCAGAACCAGCACGATGAACGCGAAGATGTCCTGGTAGTTGCTGCCGAACACCCCACCGGTGAGCGTGCCGATATAGCCTGCGCCCAGCACCTCGATCAACCCGAGCAGCACCCCGCCGAGCATCGCACCGGACAGATTGCCGATGCCGCCCATGACCGCCGCGGTGAACGCCTTCAGCCCTGGCGTGAAGCCCATGTAGAAATTGGCCGTGGCGAAATTGGCAAACCACATCACCCCGGCAATGGCCGCGAGCATCGCACCGATCACGAAGGCCGAGGAAATGACGAAGTTGGGATTGACCCCCATCAACGCCGCCACGCGCGGGTTTTCGGCAGTGGCACGCATGGCGCGTCCGAGCTTGGTGTGGTTGACCAGCCAGGTCAGCCCGCCCAGCAAGACTGCGGTGACCACCAGGATCATGATCTGCACCGGGGTGATGACCACGCCACCGACATGGATGATGTTGCTCGGCAGCAGATGCGCCGGAAACACCTTGTAGTCGCGCCCCCAGATGATCATCGCCAACGTTTCGAGCAGGATGGACATGCCGATGGCCGTGATCAGCGGCGCCAGCTTGGGTGCGTTGCGCAGCGGCCTGTAAGCGATGCGTTCGATGAAATAGTTGAGCACCGCAGTGGTGATCATGGCAACGATCACGGCCAGCATGATCACCAGCCAGGGCGCCATGCCCGGCGCCACATGCTCCATGAGTTTGAACACGCTGTAGGCGGTGAGCGCCCCGACCATCATCACGTCGCCATGCGCAAAGTTGATGAGGTTGATGATGCCGTACACCATGGTGTAGCCCAGAGCGATCAGGGCATACATGCTGCCCAGAACCAGACCGTTGACGATCTGTTGAAGAAAAATTTCCATTCCTACATTCTCCTGACGAGCGGATGGCTGGTGGGTGTCGGCCGGGCTCTTGTGGAGCGGCCTGGGGAAACGCGCGGCAACGGCGCACGCAGCACGGCACCGCGCCGCGCACATGCCAGCGCCGTCGCACGAACCGGGTGGGGTGCGCTGGACTCTGACATGCAAGCGGATGTCTGCCGGTCGCGTCTACGCGCAAGCACGGCAAGAGCAGATCGTCGCCCGACACCTGCTGGGCCGGGCTGGAGTGTGAACAGCGTCATCTGATTGTCGGGGCCGGGCTGTCCAGACCCCCGTTTTTCGAGCTGGCGCGATGATAACCGCCGACCCTGGGCGCCCCTTGAGCGGGTCAACCCGCAGTCGGTTCTCTGCCGTCGGTGGACTCTGGCGGCGCCGCAGTCACAGCGCTGCTGTTGGCGTTGCGCTGCGCCAGATCGTTCAGCCTGCGCCCGATGCGCTCTTCCAGCCCCCGCGAGGTCGGCTGATAAAAGCGCTGCGGGGTCATGCCGTCGGGGAAATAGACCTCGCCGGCAGCGAAGGCGTCCGGCTCGTCGTGGGCATAGCGATAGTCCTTGCCATAGCCCAGGTCTTTCATCAGCCGGGTCGGCGCATTGCGCAGACGCAAGGGCACCGGCTGGGTGCCGTTGTTCTTGGCGAACGCGCGCGCGGCGTTGTAGGCCTTGTACACGGCGTTGGACTTGGGCGTGATCGCCAGATAGACCACGGCTTGCGCCAGCGCGAGTTCGCCCTCGGGACTGCCCAGACGCTCATAGACCTGCGCCGCCTCCAATGCGAGAGTCAGCGCCTTGGGGTCGGCCAGGCCGATGTCTTCGACCGCCATGCGAATCAGCCGCCGGGCGAGATAGCGCGGATCGGCGCCCCCCTCGAGCATGCGGGCGAACCAGTACAGAGCCGCGTCCACGTCCGAACCGCGCACCGATTTGTGCAGCGCCGAGATCAGGTCATAGGTCTGGTCTCCGCCCTTGTCGAAACGCAGCAGCGCGGCGCCCAGGGTCTGCTCCAGGGCGTCCGCGGTGAGTGTCGTCTGACCCGCGCGCTGCGCGGCCTGCAATGCCAGCTCGAGCGCACCGAGCAGGCGGCGCGCGTCGCCGTCGGCATGGCGGATGAGACGCTGCTGCGCGGCGGGTTCGATCGCCTCGATCCCGCTGCCCGGCAGCGCGCGCTGCATCAGCATGCGAAGATCGTCATCCTCCAGCGGCTGCAGCACATACACCACGGCGCGCGACAGCAGCGCGCTGTTGACCTCGAACGAAGGATTCTCGGTGGTGGCGCCGATGAAGGTGAACAGGCCGGACTCGACATGCGGCAGGAAGGCGTCCTGCTGGCTCTTGTTGAAGCGGTGCACCTCGTCGACGAACACGATGGTGGCCCGCCCCCGCTGCTGCGCCGCCTGCGCCTGCAGCACCGCGTCGCGAATGTCCTTGACCCCGGCGAGCACGGCCGACAGCGGCAGGAAATCGGCATCGAAGGCGTCGGCCATCAGCCGCGCCAGCGTGGTCTTGCCCACACCGGGCGGTCCCCAGAACAGCATGGAATGCAAGCGCCGGGTCTCGAACGCCACGCGCAGCGGCTTGCCCGGGCCGAGAAGGTGGCGTTGTCCGACCACCTCATCGACATGATGCGGCCGCAGACGCTCGGCCAGCGGCACCTGCACGGGAGCGGAGGGCTGCGCTGCGCCGGGCGGCTCGGGCCGCGGCGCATCGTCGAACAGGCTCGGGCTGTCCTGCATGTTCACGGCTGGCGGATGACCGACGCGCCGTTTGGCGGGGTGAAGCGGAAGCTGTCCGCAGCAAGGCTGGGGTTGCGCACCATGTCGGAAAACCGCATGGTGGAGACCTGACCGAAAGCATCGCGCAGCTGCAGCTCGACCACCTCCGGCCCCTGCGCGGTGTTGCGCAGGCCGATGCGGATCCAGTCGAAATTGCTGTCTTTGGCCTTGGGCGTGGCCTGCACCCACTGCAGCCCGTCGGCATCGGGCAGTGCCTGCAGGGTGAACAAGCGGGTCAGGTCGGCACCGGCGAAGATAGCCGCCGGCGTGCCCTTGAACGCCTGCGTGACCGGGGTGATGGTGACCTGGTCGAGATCGTGGTCGTAGGTCCAGAGCTGCTTGCCGTCGCTGACGATGACCTGGACGTAGGGTTTGGTGTAGTCCCAGCGAAAGCGGTTGGGCCGCTCGAACGCGAACCGTCCAGAAGCCGGAGCCTGCGCCGGCCCCTTCGGGTTGCTCACGGTCTGGGTGAACTGCGCACTGCCGCTGCGGGTCTGCTGCAGCCACTGCTCGAGCAGTTGCACCGAGTTGGCCGCGGCGGCATCGGTCAGGGGTGCGAGTAAGCCGATACCGAGCAGCACGGCGGCCAGTGCCGCACGGACGCGGGCGATGGGGTTGGTCATGTCGTCGTCTTTCTTCAGGGAAAGCCAAGAGGCGGATCGGGCCGCAGCCGCGCTCATTCCGGGCGCACCGGCACCAGAATCTCGCGGTTGCCGTTTGGCGTGAGCGCAGACACCAGACCCGACTGCTCCATCTGCTCCAGCAGTCTGGCTGAACGGTTGTAGCCGATGCGCAGATGACGCTGGACCAGCGAAATCGACGCCTTGCGGTGTTGCAGCACGATCTGCACCGCCTGGTCGTAGAGCGGGTCGCTCTCGCCGTCGATCGCGCCCGTCACGCCCGCACCACCGGCTGCCTCGGTCTCCTCTTCGCCGGTGAGGATGCCCTCGAGATAGTTCGGCCCGCCCCGGCTCTTGATGTCCTCGACCACGCGGTGCACCTCGGCGTCGCTGACGAAGGCACCATGCACCCGCTGCGGCATGCCAGAGCCCGGCGGCAGGTAGAGCATGTCGCCCATGCCGAGCAGGCTTTCTGCGCCCATCTGGTCGAGGATGGTGCGCGAATCCACTTTGCTCGACACCTGAAACGCGATGCGGGTCGGAATGTTGGCCTTGATCAGCCCGGTGATCACATCCACGCTCGGCCGTTGCGTGGCCAGGATGAGATGGATGCCCGCGGCCCGCGCCTTCTGCGCCAGGCGCGCAATGAGTTCCTCGATTTTCTTGCCCACCACCATCATCAGATCGGCCAACTCGTCGATGACCACGACGATGTGCGGCAGTTTTTCCAGTGGCTCGGGCGCATCCGGGGTCAGGCTGAACGGATTGGTCAGCGGCTCGCCGCGGGCCTTGGCCTCTTGCACCTTGGTGTTGTAGCCCGCCAGATTGCGCACACCCAGCTTGCTCATGAGTTTGTAGCGCCGCTCCATCTCGCCCACGCACCAGTTCAACGCTTGCGCCGCCTGTTTCATGTCGGTGACCACCGGTGCCAGCAGGTGGGCAATGCCGTCGTAGACGCTGAGTTCGAGCATCTTCGGATCGATCAGCAACAGGCGCACATCGCTTGGCTCGGCCTTGTAGAGCAGGCTCAGGATCATGGCGTTGACCCCGACCGATTTGCCCGAACCGGTCGTGCCCGCCACCAGCAGATGCGGCATCTTGGCCAGATCGACCACCACCGGATTGCCAACGATGTCCTTGCCCAGTCCCATGGTCAGCAACGACGTGGCATCGTGATAGCTGGCGGAACCGAGGATTTCCGACAACCGGATGGTCTGCCGTTTGGCGTTGGGCAGTTCCAGCGCCATGGTGTTCTTGCCCGGAATGGTCTCGACCACGCGGATGCTCACCAGCGACAGCGCGCGCGCCAGGTCGCGCGACAGGTTGACGATCTGCGCTCCTTTCACCCCGGTGGCCGGCTCGATTTCATAGCGCGTGATCACCGGCCCGGGATAGGCCGCCACCACACGCACTTCAACACCAAAGTCCTTGAGCTTTTTCTCGATCAGCCGCGAGGTGAATTCGAGGGTTTCATGGTTCACCGCTTCCACCTGCACCGCAGGTGCGGCATCGAGCAGACTCAGCGCTGGCAGGGCGGAGTCCGGCAGTTCGTTGAACAGAGGTTGCTGCTTTTCCTTGAGCGCCCGAGGCGACTGCGGCACGACCGCCACGGATGGTTCGATCACCACCGGCGCGAGCACCTCGCGCTCCTCGATCAGCGGCCGCTGCTGTTCGACTTCCTTTTCGCGCTCCTGCGTAGCCTGCTCACCGGCGCGTGCATCCTGTTCGCGGCTGCGGCGCTCGATCAGCCAGGTCCATAGCCGCTCGATCCAGCCGCCCAGGCGCTCGGCCGCATCCGCCCAGGAAAAATGCCCGACCCAGCTCAGTGCAAACAGGAACACGGCCAGCAGCACCAGCGTCCCACCGGTGTCGCCGAGCAGGGTATCGATCCCGGCCCCGAGCGCATGGCCGAGCAGACCGCCGGCCTGTCCCGGCAAGTGAGCGGACAGGCTCCACAGCCGTGTGGCCTCGAGCGCCGCGCTCGACAGCGGCAGCAACAGCACGCCGGCTGCCGCAGCGAGCGGACGCAACTTGTGCCAGCGGCTCACAGGCATGTCTGGATCGGCCTGCGGCAAGCCATGTTGCGTGCGATGCCACAGTCGCAGCACGCCATACAGCCCGAGCGGAATGAGCCAAAGCGCCGAATAACCGAGGAGGAAATATGCGATGTCGGAAAACCAAGCGCCCAGCACACCCACCCAGTTGGCCACGGTGCCGCCCGTGCCCGAGCTCGACCAGGACGGGTCGGACCTGTGGTAGCTCAGCAGACTCAGGCTGAGCAGAATCCAGCCGATGAACGCTGCGGTCAGGCGGACTTCGGCCGCGAGGCGCTGCAGACGGCTGCCCGGCGAAGGGCGAAGTGAGGTCGAGGTCGAGCGGCGCTGGGTATCGATTTTGGGCATACGTCAGAGCAATGAGGCCAGATGCTCGCGGATCAGCATGCTGCCATCCTCGCGCTCGACCACAAAGCCTTGCTGTTCAAAGTCTTTCATCACCCGGCTGACCATCTCGCGCGAAGCGCCCACCATCTTGGCCAGATCCTGGCGCGACAGCTTGTTGCGGATCACATGTTCGTTCTGCATCTTGTCGGTCAGTTCCATCAACGCGCGCGCCACACGGCCGTAGACATCCATCAGCGCCAAGGATTCGATTTTGCGGTCGGCCCGGCGCAGCCGCAGCGCCAGACCGCGCATGATGGCAAACGACATGCTGGTGTTTTCCGGCAGGCATTGCAAAAACGCCACGCGGCCCAGCATCATCACGTCGGTCTGCACCTCCGCCTGCACCGTGGCGGAATGCGGCTCGCCGTCGATCAGGCTCATCTCGCCGATGTAGTCGCCCGGGTGGAGCACGGCAATGATGACCTCGCGCCCCTTGGCATCCACGCTGATCACGCGGGCACGCCCCGACAACAGAATGAACAGCGCATTGGACTTGCTACCCTGCTCGACGATGTTCTCCCCGCGCTTGTAGCGCCGCTTGACGATGGACTGCGAAATCGACCAGGCCTGCGACTCGGTGAGCACGGCAAACAGCGGCACGCGCCGAACGAGGTCAATATCGGTGATTTGCGACATCAGAATCTCCAGTTGCCGTGGATTTGCCCGCCGTGCGCGGCGGTGGTGTTGGTCAAAGGCTTTGGTGACGGGTCGCACGGCCTTTTTGCCGCCCCTCTAAAATCTTATTCAATTCGTTGCGATTTTTTGGTGCCCTCGCGCCCGTTTCCAAACGCAACGCCTCCCATCCCAAACCTGCAGTTTCTCACACATCATGCCAGCCAAACATGCCAAAGTACTGATTCTCGGGTCGGGTCCCGCCGGTTACAGCGCAGCGATCTACGCCGCCCGGGCCAACCTCAAACCCGTGCTCATCACCGGCCTGGCGCAGGGCGGGCAGCTGATGACCACGACCGAGGTGGACAACTGGCCCGCCGATGTCGACGGCGTGCAGGGCCCCGACCTGATGGCGCGCTTTCAGGCGCATGCCGAGCGCTTCAACACCGAGATCGTGTTCGATCACATCCACACCGCGCATCTGAACGAAAAACCCATCCGCCTCGAGGGCGACAGCGGCACCTACACCTGCGACAGCCTGATCATCGCCACCGGCGCGTCGGCCAAATACCTCGGCCTGCCCAGCGAGCAGGCGTTCATGGGCAAGGGTGTCTCCGGCTGCGCCACCTGCGACGGCTTTTTCTACCGCGATCAGCCGGTGTGCGTGGTCGGCGGTGGTAACACGGCGGTCGAGGAAGCGCTTTACCTGGCCAACATCGCCAGCAAGGTCACGGTCATCCACCGCCGTGACAAGTTTCGCGCGGAGCCCATCCTGGTCGACAAGCTCATGGCGCGCGCCAAGGAAGGCAAGGTCGAGCTCAAGCTGTGGAGCGAACTGCAGGAGGTGCTGGGCGATGACTCCGGCGTCACCGGCGTGCGCATCCGCAACAACCAGACCGGTGCGACCGAGGACATTGCGCTCAAGGGCTGCTTCATCGCCATCGGCCACCAGCCCAACACCGATATTTTCAAAGGCCAGCTGGACATGAAGGACGGCTACATCCTCACCCGCGGCGGCAGCGAAGGCATGGCCACCGCCACCAGCGTGCCCGGTGTTTTCGCCGCCGGCGATGTACAGGATCATGTCTACCGGCAGGCCATCACCAGCGCCGGCACCGGCTGCATGGCCGCGCTGGACGCACAGCGCTACCTGGAAAACGCAGCGCCCTGATCGGCGGGCATCATCCCGGTGTGTCTGCTTGGTTGCAGCCAAGCGTGGACAACCGAGGATATGCAGATATAATCTGCCAGTTTTTGTCCTACACAATTTCGAGGTGTGCCATGGCACGAGTATGCCAAGTGACGGGTAAGCGGCCGATGGTCGGCAACAACGTGTCCCACGCAAACAACAAGACCAAGCGCCGGTTTTTGCCCAATTTGCAATACCGCCGCTTCTGGGTGGAAAGCGAAAACCGCTTCGTGCGCCTGCGCGTGACGAGTTCGGGTCTGCGCACCATCGACAAGAAAGGCATCGACGTCGTTCTCGCCGAGCTGCGCGCGCGCGGCGAAATCTAAACGTCGCCTGCCAAACCTCCCGACTGATCTCCCCACTGCACGGAACCCGACATGGCAACCAAAGGCGGACGCGAAAAAATCAAGCTGGAATCCTCTGCAGGCACCGGCCACTTCTACACCACGACCAAGAACAAGCGCACCACTCCGGAAAAAATCGAAATCATGAAATTCGATCCGGTGGCGCGCAAGCATGTGACCTACAAGGAAGCCAAGATCAAGTAAGCCGCTTCTTCCGGCTTGCTTGCGATCCGTCGGATTGCCGCAAACGGCAGTCCGGCGGATTTTTCGTTTGTGGGTCTTGGGCTGCATGCCTAAGCCGCCGCAAGCCCGGGCCAGCCAGGCGGCTGCCGCGATCAATGCGCGGGGGTATAGCGCCGCAGGCGTAGCGAGATGTCGCGCAGCGCGGCAACGCCGCTTTCCTCCGCCGCGCGGCACCAGTCCTGCAGTTTCTGGCGCAGCTGCTCGGCGTTCAGATTGGTCTGCTCCCAGACCGCCTTGAGCTCCTCGCGCATGTGCAGGAGTTTGCCCAGGTTGGGGCTGGCGCTGGCTGCGGCGTCAACCAGAGCACGCGAGCGCTCGCACAGAATGTCGCGCTCGATGCCGATCCAGCGCTGCGCTGCGCGCAAAACATTCGGGTTGGCCGATCCACCCTGCTCGGCAGCACGGGCCAGTTCGGCCTTGAGCGTGGCCTTGATGCCCCTGGCGTAGCGGGCCATCAGCTCGTAGCGGTTGGCGATCACCGCCTGCAGCGTGAGTTCATCGACCTCGGCGCGCAGCTCACCCAGCCGGAACTGCGGCGGCAGCTTGCGCGGCTTGGCCAGACCGACCCAGCTCAAGGCGCGGATATATGCCCAGCCGATATCGAACTCCCACCACTTGACCGACAGTTTGGCCGAGGTGGGGTAGGTGTGGTGGTTGTTGTGCAGTTCCTCGCCACCGATCAACAGGCCCCAGGGCGAGATGTTGTGGCTGCTGTCACGCGAAGCAAAATTGCGATATCCCCACCAATGCCCAAGTCCGTTGACCACCCCGGCGGCCCAGACAGGAATCCACAGCATCTGCACCGCCCACACCGTGGCACCGATCGCGCCGAACAGCAGCACGTCCAGGATCAGCAACGCGCCCACGCCCTGCCAAGTGAAGCGCGAATAGACGTGGCGCTCGAGCCAGTCGTCGGGCGTGCCCTGGCCGAATTTGCTGATGGTCTGTGCGTTGCGCGATTCGGCGCGGTACAGCTCGGCACCGCGCAGCAAGACGGTGTCGATGCCGCGCGTGACCGGGCTGTGCGGGTCTTCGGCGGTTTCGCATTTGGCGTGGTGCTTGCGGTGGATGGCCACCCATTCTTTGGTCACCATGCCGGTGGTCAACCACAGCCAGAAGCGGAAAAAATGCGACGCGATCGGATGCAGTTCCAGTGCGCGATGCGCCTGGGCGCGATGCAAAAAAATGGTCACCGAGGCGATGGTGATATGCGTGGTGATCAGTGCAAACAGCACGATCTGCCACCAGGAGGCCCAAACAAGGCCGTGTCCGGCCCAGGTCAAAAACGCATCAAACATGAAAAACTTCCAAAGTGAAACAGCCCGATCGGTCACGTCCGTCAGAGCGTTTTCGCATTATCGTGCCAAGACCACTGCAGATGTGCCGGGCGCTCACCATGACCTTGCCAAGCTGACGAAGCGGGACACTTCAGACCGTCCGCGGGATGGATGCGCAGCGCGCAAGGGCTTGCTCAGTGTCGTTTTATCGCGGCGACTTGTAGGCGGGGCGCCCCTCAGACGCTGCGACGCTGCAGCACGGCGGCATAAAAGCCATCGGTGGCGTGACGGTTGGGCAACAGATGCAGGTCGCTGGCCGAGGCCAGTTCTGCCGCACCGACGCCCTGCTGGGCAAGCACCGCATGAGCCGCCACCCGCTCGAACTCGGGATGCCCCGCCAGAAAGGCGTCGACCACTGCCGCGTTCTCCTCGGGCAAAAGGCTGCAGGTGGCATACACCAGCCGCCCGCCCGGCTTGAGCAGCGTGGCTGCGGACTGCAGGATGCTGGCTTGCTTGACGGTGAGCTCGGCGATGTCCTGCGGGGTCTGTCGCCATTTCATGTCGGGGTTGCGGCGCAGTGTGCCCAGGCCGGAGCACGGTGCATCGACCAGCACACGGTCGACCTTGCCCGCCAGGCGTTTGACCCGCTCGTCTCTCTCGTGGGCGATGGCCACCGGGTAGACATTGCTCAGCCCGCTGCGCTGCAAGCGCGGCTTGAGCTTGGCCAGACGGTAATCGGCCACGTCGAAGGCATAGAGCCTGCCGGTGCTGCGCATCATGGCGCCCAGCGCCAGCGTCTTGCCGCCAGCGCCGGCGCAAAAGTCGACCACCATCTCGCCGCGGCGCGGCGCCAGCAGCAGCGCCAGCAACTGGCTGCCTTCGTCCTGCACTTCCACCCAGCCGTCGCGAAACAGGGTGAGATCCTGCAGTGCGGGCTTGCCCTCGAGCCGCACGCCCCATGGAGAGTATTTGGTTGCCTGCGCCGCAATGCCCAGCCGGGCGAAGGCGTCGAGCACGGCCTCGCGCCGCGCCTTGTGCACATTCACCCGCAGATCGAGCGGGGCCGGGCGCAGCAGCGCCTGGGCCAGTGCCGGGAACTCGTCGCCATACGCATTGCGCAACGCATCGGCCAGCCAGTCGGGCAGACTCCAGCGGACCGCTTCCGGCAGAGCCATGGCGTCCAGCGCGAGCATCTGCTTGCGCCACTGCAACTGCGGCGGTGCGAGCGCCGCGTGCAACGACGCGGCATCACCTGCCCAGCCGAGGATCGCCAGCCGCAATTCCGGGGCGCCGCCGATGCTCTGGTCGCTGTCGGCCAGGGTCTGGAACAAACGCAGGTGCCGCAACACCTGGTAGACCGTGTCGGCCAGCACCTGCCGGTCGGCCTTGCCGAGCTGGGGCCGAGCGCGCATTTGCCGTGTCAACACGGTGTCGGCTGCCGCGTCGAAACGCAGCACTTCGCGCAGCAGGTCGCGTGCGGTGTAGAGCAGATCGCGCGGCTTCATCGCGCCTCCTCGGCCGGCCCGTCGGCGCCGGGCAGGATGCGGGTGCGCAAGCCGTCGATGTGCACGCGGTCTTCGAGCAGCGCACGGATCACCGGGGGATAGATGCGGTGTTCCTGCTCGAGCACCCGCTCGGCCAGGGTCTGCGGGGTGTCGTCGTCACGCACTGGCACCACGGCCTGCGCCAGGATCGGACCGTGGTCGAGCGCGCTGCTGACCAGATGCACCGTGGCGCCGTGCCACTTGACGCCCTCTTGCAGCGCGCGGGCGTGGGTGTTCAGCCCGGGAAACGACGGCAGCAACGACGGATGGATGTTGACCACCCGCCCGGCAAACCGCGCGACGAACGCCTGGCCGAGCACCCGCATGAAACCGCATAGCGCAATGACATCGGCCTGCCAGCTGGCAATCGCGTCACCCAGCGCCTGATCGAACGCCTCGCGGCTGGCGAAGTCCGTATGCGGCACGACCAGCGTGGGCACGCCGAAGCGTTGCGCCACCTGCAGACCAGCGGCATCGGCGCGGTTGCTGATCACCCCGCGCACGCTGTCCATCCAACCTTGCGCCTGCGCGGCCTCGAGAATGGCTTGCAGATTGCTGCCGCGCCCGGAAATGAGCAGAACCAGATGTTTCATCGGCGCGCAGTGTAGCCGCCGCACGGCACGCGGCTGCTCTGCAGTGCATGAATAATGGAGCTTTGCCTTTGCGAGCGCTGCGATGAAATGCCCTTTTTGCCAAAGCCCCGACACGCAGGTGATCGAGACCCGCGAAGTCGAGGACGGCACCGCGCTGCGGCGGCGGCGGCGCTGCGGGCAATGCGACAAACGCTTCACCACCTACGAGCGCGCCGAGGTCAGCTTTCCGGTGGTGGTGAAAAAAGATGGCCGCCGCACCGACTACGACCGCAACAAGCTGCGTGCCTCTTTCCTGCTGGCGCTGCGCAAGCGGCCGGTCAGTGCCGAGGCGGTGGACACGGCGATCGGCCGGGTCGAGCAACTGCTGCTACAAAGCGGCGCGCGCGAGCTGCCGTCCACCCAGATCGGCACCTGGGTGATGGAGGAATTGCGCGCCCTGGACAGCATCGCCTATGTACGCTTCGCCTCGGTCTATCGCAGCTTCAAGGACCTGAGCCAGTTCATCGACGTGCTGCAGGAAATGCAACCCACCCCGCTCCTGGGCGCCAAACCCCGGCGCAGCAAGGCGTCCGAATGAGCCAGGCTGACACCGCATTCACCGACGACGATCGGCGGCACATGCGCCGGGCGCTGGACCTTGCGCGCAGCGCGATGTACCGCACCAGCCCCAACCCGCGCGTGGGCTGCGTGCTGGTGCGCGACGGGATGGTGCTGGGCGAAGGCGCCACCCAGGCAGCCGGGCAAGACCATGCCGAGGTGCAGGCGGTGAAACAGGCCCATGAACGCGGCCACACCCTGCAAGGCGCCACCGCGTATGTGACGCTCGAACCCTGCGCCCACCACGGCCGCACCCCGCCCTGCGCCGACCTGCTGGCTGCGCAGCGCCTGCGGCGCGTGGTCGTGGCGCTCGCCGACCCCAACCCGCTGGTGGCTGGCAAGGGACTGGAGCGACTGCGGCAGGCCGGGGTGCAGGTGCAGGTCGGGCTGCTGGCAGACGAGGCGCGCGAGATCAACATCGGCTTCATCTCCCGCATGGTGCGCGGTCGGCCCTGGGTGCGGCTGAAAGTGGCGGCGTCGCTCGACGGCATCACCGCGCTGCCCAACGGGACGAGCCAGTGGATCACAAGCGAAGCCGCGCGCGCGGACGGCCACCACTGGCGGGCGCGCGCCTGCGCCGTGCTCACCGGGCTAGGCACGGTGCGGGCGGACGATCCGCAACTCACCGTGCGCGCAGTGGACACGCCGCGCCAGCCGGTGCGCATCGTCATCGACAGTCGGCTCGAACTGCCGGCCGCTGCGCGCCTGCTGCACAGCGCAGCCTCGCCGCTGTGGATCGTCCATGCCCTGGCCGCTGATGCCGCCGCGCCCCGGCTTGCGGCGTTGCGCGCTGCGGCGGCTCCGGGCCTCGATCTGCAGGACATCGCCCTGCCCGCCGACGCGGACAAGCCCGGCAAGACCGATCTGCGGTCGCTGATGGCCGCACTCGGCCAGCGTGGTATCAACGAATTGCACTGCGAAGCCGGCGAGAAGCTCAACGGCTCGCTGCTGCGCGCAGGTGTGGTCGACGAACTGCTGCTTTATCTGGCGCCGAGCCTGCTCGGTCAGGGCGCCGGGCTGGCCGCGCTCGGGCCCTTCGAGCGCCTGGCCGACGGCGTGCGGCTGCGCTGGCACGCGATCGACCGCATCGGCGACGATCTGCGCATCCTCGCGCGCTTTCCCACTTCCCTCTCGTTCTGAAGCCCCATGTTCACCGGACTCATCACAGCAGTCGGCACCATCACCGGGACTACTCCGCTGGGCGCCGACAACCAGTACGGCAAGCGTGTCGGTGTGCAGGTGGACCCCCAATGGCTGCGGGGCGTGCAGCTGGGCGACAGCATCGCCGTCAGCGGTGCCTGCATGACCGTGGTGGAGCTGCAGCCCGACGGGTTTGCCTTCGACATCTCGGCCGAGAGTCTGGCGCGCACCACCGGTCTGGACACGGTGGGTGGTCTGGTCAATCTGGAGCAGTCGTTGTCTCTGGCCACCAAGCTCGGCGGCCATCTGGTGACCGGACATGTGGACGGCATCGGCCAGGTGGCCCGGTTCGAGCCGGTGGGCGAATCCTGGCTGCTGGAGGTGGATGCACCCGCCGAGCTCGGCAAATTCTTCGCTTACAAAGGCTCGATCGCGGTCAACGGCGTGAGCCTGACGGTCAATCGGGCCGACGACCTGCCGCAACATTGCCGCGTGCGCATCAACCTCATCCCGCACACCCTGCAGCACACCAATCTGCACCGCTTACGGGCGGGCGCGGCGGTGAACCTGGAAGTCGATCTGATCGCCCGATATGTCGAGCGCATGCTGAACTTCAACCGGAGCCAGCCCCATGTGTGAACTGTTCGCCTATTCCAGCCGGGTGCCTGCGCGGGTGCGGTTTGCCTTTCGCGAATTCGCCCGGCACGGCGGCCCGCATGCGGGCAACCCGGACGGCTGGGGCGCGGCCTACTTCGAGGGCGCAGACGCGCATGTGTTGCGCGAGGCCCAGCCGGCGCTCTCCAGCGCCTTCGTCCCGGTGCTGGAAAAGCATGACTTTCACAGCCCCCTGGTCATCGCGCACATCCGCCGCGCCTCGCGCGGGGCAGTGGCGCTGGTCAACACCCAGCCGTTTGCGCGCGAGCTGTTCGGGCGCTGCCATGTGTTTGCGCACAACGGCGATCTGCCCGACATCGAGCATGCGCTACCGCTGCCGCACACTCCACACCGGCCGATGGGCCAGACCGATTCCGAGCACGCCTTCTACGTGCTGATGCACGAGCTCATCGCGCTGGACGCCGCGGGCAGCAGCGACGACCTCAAGCGCCGCATCGACCTGGTCGCCGGGTTTGCCGCCCGGCTGCGCGCCCTCGGCCCGGCGAACTTTCTCTACACCGACGGCAATCTGTTGTTCGCCCATGCCCACCGACGCCTTTCCCACCCCGGGAACACCTGGGTTGCGGGTCTGCACATCCTCAGCCGCGAAGCGGCCAGCGAACACCAGGTTCACGCCAGCGGACTGCACATCCAAGGGCAAGACGACAAGCCCGCGCCCGCCGTGCTGCTGGCCAGCGTGCCGCTGACCCCAGAGGACTGGGAGCCGCTGGCGGAAAACACCCTGCTCGTGCTGCAGCACGGCCGCCTGCTGGCCCGGGTGCAGAGCTGATCTCGCAGGCGCGCGGGTTGCAACCCGCAACAACACCGACAGCCCGCACTGCTACAGTTGCCGCGCAGCAAAACTGCTTTCCGCCCCGGTCCCATGCCCAAGCCAACCGCCCACGCCCGCTTCATTCACCTGATGCTCATGGCCGCGCTGGCAGGCGCCCCCCGCGCGAGCTGGGCACTCGGTCTGGGCAACGTGGCCGACTGGGCCAAGGACACCTGGACGACCGCGGTCGACACCGCCAGGCACGGCAAGGACGACCTGTATTTCAGCGGCTACACCTGGCACGACCCCGGCACTTACACCGCCGAAAAGCGCGCCACGCTCAACAAGCGCGCCTGGGGCATCGGCTGGGGGCGCCACCTCACCGATGCCGCCGGCAACGAGAACATGGTCTATGCCATGATCTTTTCCGACTCGCACTGGAACGCCGAGCCGGTGGTCGGTTACGCCCATCAATGGATGTTCAACAACGACGCCCCCGTAGGGTTCGGCCTGGGCTACACCCTGGCGGTCACCTCGCGCGCCGATATTTTCCACAACATCCCCTTTCCCATCGCCTTGCCGATCGCCTCGGTCCGCTTCGGCAGGTTCTCGCTCTACGGCACCTTCATTCCCAAGGTCAACAACAAGCTGAACAACGGCAACGTCGCGTTCTTCTTCGGCCGCTACGAATTCTGAGTACGAAAACGCGCGCCGCGATGGGCCCTTAGAATTCGGGGTTTTCCCGAGCGTGTGCCCATCATGCCGCTGTCAGCGATCCCCGACATCATTGCCGAGCTCAAGGCTGGGCGCATGGTCATCCTGGTCGACGAGGAAGACCGCGAAAACGAGGGCGATCTGGTCATCGCCGCTGAGCACATCACGCCACAGGCGATCAACTTCATGGCCACGCACGCGCGCGGCCTGATCTGCCTGACCCTCACCCGCCAGCGCTGCCAACAGCTCGGGCTCAAAGCGATGGTCGAGCACAACGCCTCGTCGCACGGTACCGCGTTCACCGCCTCGATCGAGGCAGCCGAGGGCGTGACCACCGGCATTTCCGCTGCCGACCGCGCCCGCACGATCCAGGTTGCCGTCGCGCGCCATGCCAAGCCCAGCGACATCGTGCAACCCGGTCATGTCTTTCCGCTGATGGCCGCCGAGGGCGGGGTGCTGATGCGCGCCGGACACACCGAAGCCGGCTGCGACCTGGCGGCACTGGCCGGACTCGAGCCCGCGGCCGTGATTTGCGAGGTGATGAACCCCGACGGCAGCATGGCCCGCCTGCCCGATCTGGAGCGCTTCGCCGCCGAGCACGGCCTGAAGATCGGCGCCATCGCCGACCTGATCGAATACCGCAGCCGCACCGAGACGCTGGTGCAACGCCTCGGTGAGCACGCCATGCAGACGCCTTTCGGCGCCATGCGCTGCGTGGCCTACACCGACCGTGCCAGCCACGGCCTGCACCTGGCGCTGGTCCATGGCGATCTGGCCGCGCAAACCGCGCCGCTGGTGCGGGTGCACGAGCCGCTGTCGGTGCTCGACCTGCTCGACAGCAACAGCACCCGGCATTCGTGGAGCCTGCCGCTGGCGCTTGGACGCATCGTGCGCGAAGGTGCCGGTGTGGCCGTGCTGCTCAACTGCGGCGAATCCGCCGAGCAGCTGGCCGCGCAGTTCCAGCGTTTGCTGCAACCCGCGCCGACGCCGCCCAAGGCAAGCACCACCGCGCTGCGCGACTACGGCATCGGTGCGCAAATCCTGCGCGATCTGGGCGTGCGGCAGATGCGCCTGCTCGGCCAGCCGCGCAAGATGCCCAGCATGGCAGGCTATGGACTGGAAATCCTCGGCTTCGAAGCCGCACAGTCGCCCCAATCTTCGCCCGGCGCGTAAGCTGTCGGCCCAGACCGCCGCGCCGCAACCCGGCGCCCTGCCCTTCCTGCCCTGCCCCCCATGCAAAACGTCCAAAACCGCATCCTCTCCGAACAACTCGACGGCCGCGATCTGCGCATCGCCGTGGTGCAGGCGCGTTTCAACACTGCCATCACCGACCGCATCACCCAGTCCTGCCTCGACGAACTCCAGCGCCTGGGTGTGGGCGAGGACGACATCGGCCTGTACACCGTGCCCGGCGCGCTGGAGCTGCCGCTGATGCTGCAGGCGCTGGCCGAAAGCGAGGCATTCGACGCGCTGATTGCCATCGGCTGCGTGATCCGCGGCGACACCTACCACTTCGAGGTGGTCTGCAACACCAGCGCCGCCGGCATCAACCAGGTCGCGCTCGACTACAACATTCCGGTGGCCAACGGCGTGCTCACCGTCGACACGGTCGAGCAGGCCGAGGCCCGCATCGACAAAGGCGCCGAATGCGCCCGGGTGGCGGTGGAAATGGCCAATCTGTTCATCGACATCAGCGCCGAAGAAGACGAGGACGCATGACCGCTTCGACCGCCCCGAAAAGCGCGCGGCGCAAGTCGCGCGAACTCGCGTTTCAAGGCATTTTCGAATGGCTGATCGCCGGCAGCGACGCCGGCGCCATCGAAGCCTTCCTGCACGAACGCTATCCCACCATCAAGCTCGATGACGCGCATTTCCAGTCGCTGCTGCACGGCGCGCTGGCCGAAGCCGGAGCGCTCGATGCGCTGATCCAGCCGCATATCGATCGCCAGACCAGCGAACTCTCTCCGGTGGAACATGCCCTGCTGCTGATGGGCACATTCGAGCTGCGGCATCACCTCGAAGTGCCCTACCGTGTGGTCATCAACGAGGCGGTGGAACTGGGCAAGATCTACGGCGGCACCGACGGCTACAAATATGTCAATGGCGTGCTCGACCGCATCGCGGCGCAGCTGCGCCCGGCCGAGGTCGAGGCGGCGCAGCAGTCGCATCCGCAGACGCCGCCATCCGCCACCGAAAACGGCCCCGCGCCCAGCCCCTATGCGAACGTGCCCGTGCGCCGCAAAACCGCCGCACGCCGGGCCTCGCCTTACGCCACGCGACGCGCCAGCGCCAGCCCCCGCCCCCCACGCAAAGCCTGATTCGCCTGCCCTGCCCGCCATGCGCCTTGCCCAACGCAATCAAACCATCGCACCGTTCTATGTCATGGACGTGGTGCGTGAGGCCGCGCAGCAGCAGGCCGAATGGGACAAAACGGGCAGGCGCATGATCCATCTCAGCGTGGGCGAGCCCGATTTCACCGCCCCCGCCCCGGTGGTCGAAGCCGCCACCCGCGCGCTGCGCGACGGGCGCACCGGATACACCCTGGCACCCGGCCTGCCTGCGCTGCGCGAGCGCATCGCGCAGCACTACGCCCAGGCGCACGGGGTGCAGATCGATCCGGCGCGGGTGTTCATCACCGCCGGGGCCTCGGGCGCGCTCACCCTGGCCAGTCTGCTGTTGTTCAACCCGGGCGACGAAGTCCTCATGCCCGACCCGAGCTATCCGTGCAACAAGAATTTCGTTGCCGCCGCGGGGGCGCGCGCGTGCATGCTGCCCGCGCCGGCGCAGCAACGCTTCCAGCTCACCGCAGCCGAGGTCGAAGCGGCATGGAACGACCGCACCGCAGGCGTGCTGCTGGCCTCGCCGTCCAACCCCACCGGCACCTCGATCGCGGCGGACGAACTGCACCGCATCGCCGAGGTGGTACGCAGCCGAGGCGGGGTCTGCATCGTCGATGAAATCTACCTCGGCCTCAGTTACGACAGTGCCTACGGCCGCACCGCCCTGGCCGCGGGCGACGACATCATCACGGTCAACAGCTTTTCCAAATACTTCCAGATGACCGGCTGGCGGCTGGGCTGGCTGGTCGTGCCGCCCGCGCTCATCGCGCCGCTGGAGCGCCTGGCCGGCAATCTGTACATCTGCGCCAGCAGCGTGGCACAGCAGGCAGCGCTGGCCTGCTTCGCGCCCGACAGCATGGCCGAATACGAACGCCGCCGCGCAGAGTTCAAGCGCCGCCGCGACCTGATCGTTCCCGGCCTGCAAGCCCTGGGCCTGCACGTGCCCGTGCAGCCGGACGGCGCGTTCTATGTGTATGCCGATTGCTCGGTCTTCAGCGCCGACAGCTGGGACTTCTGCTTCGACGTGATGCGTGACACCGGCGTGGTGCTGGTGCCCGGCAAGGATTTCGGCGTGGCCGAGCCGCAGCGTTACTTTCGTCTGAGCTATGCCAACAGCATCGCCAATCTGCAGGAGGCTCTGCTGCGCCTGCGCGGCCATCTGGAGCGCATCGCGGCATGAGGGCGCAGGCGCGGGTTTTTCGCTGGCCGGTGCGTGTGTACTGGGAAGACACCGACGCCGGAGGCATCGTCTACTACGCCAACTACCTGAAGTTTTTCGAGCGCGCGCGCACCGAATGGCTGCGCAGCCTGGGGCTGGCGCAGTCCGAGCTGGCGGCAAGCGCCGGGGTGATGTTCGTGGTGGCCGAGGTGCAGCTGCGCTACGCCGCCGCGGCCCGGCTCGACGACATGCTGCAGATCCAGCTTCAGGTCAGCGACATCGGCAGCGCCAGCCTCACCGTGGTGCAGCAGGCCTGGCGCTGCGATGCGCAGGACGCGCCCGCGCTGCTGCTGTGCGATGCGTCGGTGCGTGTGGGTTGCGTGACTGCGGCCAGCTTGCGCCCCGCGCGGATCCCGCCCGACCTGCGCCAGCGCATCGTCGCCTGGACGGCTGGGGCGAGCGCTGTCTGAAGCGTGGGCAGCGATGAACCTTTTTGCCGCGGCCCTGTCTTCCCGGAATCGTTCCCGCGCGTTGCGGGATTTGTTGTAATGCAGGCCAGCGCGCGACCACCCGCCGCGTGCAATCCCCCCACAACTCCAAGCCCACTCCATGGATCAAAACTTTTCCATCGTGTCGATGGTGCTCGGTGCCAGCATCGTGGTGCAACTGGTGCTGGCGCTGCTGCTATCCGTCTCGCTGGCGAGCTGGACCGTCATTTTCCGCAAGTATTTCGCCATCAAATCGGCGCGCATCAAGTCGGAGGACTTCGAGCAGGAATTCTGGTCCGGCACGGGGCTGAACGACCTGTACCAGGCGGCGCTGAGCAAGGGCCGGCACGGCAGCCCGCTGCAGCGCATTTTCGCCTCGGGCATGCGTGAATATCTCAAACTGCGCGAACGCCATGTGCACGATGCCTCGACCCTGGTGGACGGCGCCCGCCGCGCGATGCGCGCGGCCTTTCAGCGCGAGATGGACGCGCTCGAGGCCAATCTGTCCTTTCTCGCCTCGGTCGGGTCGGTCTCGCCGTACGTCGGCCTGTTCGGCACGGTGTGGGGCATCATGCATGCTTTTGTCGGGCTGTCCAACCTGCAGCAGGTGACGCTGGCCACCGTGGCTCCGGGAATCGCAGAGGCGCTGGTGGCCACGGCAATCGGTCTGTTCGCCGCGATCCCGGCAGTGATCGCCTACAACTTTTTCGCCCGCGACATCGACCGCCTGGCCAACCGGTTCGAGTCGTTCACCGAGGAGTTTTCCAACATCCTGCAACGCCAGAGCGCGCCGGCCCCTGCCGCGATGCAGGCCGCTGCGGCCGGACGTGCCGGCCTAGCCACAGGTTTTGCCGGAGGGCGTTGACCATGCCCGCGATCCAGCAAGGCAGCCGCGCACACCGTTCGCGCCGGGCGCTGGCCGACATCAATGTGGTGCCCTACATCGACGTGATGCTGGTGCTGTTGATCATTTTCATGGTGACCGCGCCGCTGATCACCCCCACGGTGGTCAAGCTGCCAACCGTGGGCAATGCGCCGCAGGCCCCGAGCACGCTGGTGCAGGTCACCATCCAGAAGGACGACACGCTGCAGGTCGCGCTGCGCGACCCCCACGCCCGCGCCGGCAGCGCCGCGCCGCAGCCAGTCACGCTCCAGGCCCTGCCGCAGACCGTGCAGCAGCTCGCGGCGCAGGCCGGGCTGAGCCTGCAGACGATGCCGGTGCTGATCGCCGCCGACAAAGAGGTCAAATACGACGCCGTGATGCGCGCGCTCGACATTCTCAAGAAGAACGGCGTCGAGCGCGTGGGCCTGGCCGTGCAGTCTCACCCCTGATGCCTCCTGCGCCATGAGCACTGCAGGTTTTCCCCAGGCAGATCCCCAGGCTTTGCGACCGCCGCGCGAACGGGGCACGCTGCGCGCTTTTGCACTGGCTGCGCTGTTTCACCTGTTGCTGATTGCGCTGATCGCCTTTGGTGTGCACTGGAAGAGCCATCCGCCGGAAGCGGTCGAGGCCGAGCTTTGGTCTCCCACGGTGCAGCGTGCCGCCCCGCGTCCCACTGCGCCGATCGAGCGCAAACAGCCGCAGCCCGAGCCGCAGCCGGCACCGCCCCCGCCCGCGCCTCAACCGGTGACCGAGCCCAGGCCGCAACCGCAGACGCAGCAGGCCGACATCGTGCTGCGCCAGCAGCGCCAAGCCGAACTCAAAAAGCAGCAGGAGCAGGCCGAGCTGAAGCGCCGTCTCGAGGAAGAGCAGAAAAAGCTCGCCGCGGAAAAGAAGCGCCTGGCCGAGCAGAAGCGCTTGCAGGAACAACAGCGTCTGGCCGCACTCAAACAGGCCGAGCGGGACAAGTTGCGCGAGCAAAAACGCATCGAGGAAAAAAAGCTAGCGGAGCAGAAACGCCTGGCCGAGCTGCGCCAGAAAAAGCTCGAGCAGCAACAGGCGCAGCTGGCCGCCTCCTCGCGTGACGATTACATGAAGCAGCTGATGAAACAGGCGGGCACCGGGGCGGCCACCAGCACGGGCACCGCGGCGCAGACCTCGGGGCCGTCGGGCGCTTATGCGGCGCGCATCGCCAGCCTGGTGCGCGAGAACGTGACCTATCCGGAAATCAACCAGATCAGCGGCGACCCGCGTGTGTCCATCCTGGTCAACCTGGCACCCGATGGCACGGTGCTGACCGCCAAGATCGAGCGTTCGAGCGGCGTGCCGAGCTGGGATCAGGCGGTGCTGCGCGCGATCGAGCGCGTGGGGCGCTTTCCGCCAGACGACAGCGGCAGGATCTGGACGCCGATGCTGGTCAAGGCCGGCCCGCGCGATCCGAACTGATCAATACCCCACCACCGCCCGGCCGTCCTTGGACAGCCGGGCCAGTGCGGCAAGCACATCGTCCGACGGCGGCAGCAGAACGCTTTGCACGCTCAGACTGACCTGAGCGCCGGCGCGTTCGATATCCACTAGCAGGGGCAGTCCGTCTTCGCTGGCGTGCGCGCGGGCCAGCGCGACCAGCGGCTGGGCGCTGCTGGCGCCGTTGAGCGTCAGCCGGATGTGCTTGCCCAACCGCGCGCGGGCCTCCTCGAGTGTCCACACCGCATCGGCGGTAAAGCGCAGCCCGCCGCTGAAGCGATCGGTCTGCGCCTTGCCGCGCAGCACCAGCAGCGCATCGTCGCGCAGACGGTCGCGCACAGTGTCGAGCAGACTGTCGCCGATGACGATTTCCATCGCGCCCGAGCGGTCTTCCAAGGTGAGGATGGCAATGCGCCCGCGCTGCGACTGCACCAGCCGCACACCGCTGACGATGCCGGCGATGAGCATCGGCTCGCGCGAATCCACCAGCTCGGCCAGCGGGATGCGGGCGAACTGCCGCACTTCCTGCGCGCAGGCGTCGAACAGGTGGCCGCTGAGGTAGAAGCCGATGGCGGTTTTTTCCGCGGCCAGCTTGGTGCGCAGGTCCCACGGCTCGACCGCGGGCAGCGCGGGTTCGTGTGCAGGGTTGTCGCCGCAGCCGGTCTGGGCATCTTCGGCGAACAGGTCGAACAACCCGGCCTGCTGGCGTGTGGCTTCCTGCTGCGCAGCATAGTCCATCGCGGCCTCCACCGCGGCGAGCACCGCAGCGCGCTCAGGGTGCAGGGTGTCGAACGCCCCGGCCTTGGCCAGCGCTTCGAGCACACGCTTGTTGATGCGGCTGCGGTCCACGCGGGCGGCAAAGTCGAACAGCGAGGTGAACGGCCGCTGCTGGCGCGCGGCGATCATCGCCTCGACCGCAGCCTGGCCGTTGCCCTTGATCGCGCCGAGGGCGTAGCGGATGGTGCGGCTGTCCACGGGGTCGAAACGCCACTGCGAGGCGTTGACATCGGGCGGCAGCACGGTGATGCCGCGCGCCTGCGCATCCTCGACCAGCACCTTGAGCTTGTCGGTATCGTCGAGTGCGATGCTCATGTTGGCGGCGAGAAATTCGGCCGGATAGTGCGCCTTCATCCACGCGGTCTGCACCGCCAGCAGCGCATACGCCGCAGCATGCGACTTGTTGAAGCCGTAGCCGGCGAACTTCTCCATCAAGTCGAAGATTTCGTTGGCCTTCTCCGGCGAGATGCCGTTCTTTGCCGCGCCTTCGGCGAAGATGCCGCGGTGCTTGGCCATTTCCTCGGGCTTTTTCTTGCCCATGGCGCGGCGCAGCAGATCGGCGCCGCCCAGCGAGTAGCCGCCGATGACCTGCGCCACCTGCATCACCTGCTCCTGATAGACCATGATGCCGTAGGTTTCTTCCAGCACCGGCGCCATGCGCGGGTCGGGATAGACCACCTGCTCCTTGCCCGCCTTGCGCGCGCAGTAGGTGGGAATGAGGTCCATCGGCCCCGGGCGGTACAGCGCCACCAGCGCGATGATGTCCTCGAAACGGTCGGGCCGGGCGTCGCGCAGCATGCCCTGCATGCCGCGTGATTCGAGCTGAAACACCGCCACCGTGTCGCCCGCGGCCATGAGGCGGTAGCTCTTGGGATCGTCCAGCGGAATGTCTTCGAGCCGGAAGTCGGCGCGGTCTGGGTGGTTGCGGCGGATGTACTGCGCCCCCAGCTCCAGGATGGTCAGCGTGGCCAGCCCGAGAAAGTCGAACTTCACCAGCCCGGCGGCTTCCACGTCGTCTTTGTCGAATTGCGACACCGCATCGCTGCTGCCCGGCTGGGCATACAGCGGGCAGAAATCGGTGAGCTTGCCCGGCGCGATGAGCACGCCCCCGGCGTGCATGCCGACATTGCGTGGCAGGCCCTCGAGCTGCTGCGCGAGATCGAGCAGCTGCCGCACGTCCTCTTCCTGCGCGTAGCGCTGCGCAAGCAGGGGTTCTTGCTTCAAGGCATCTGCAATGGTGATGTGCTGCCCGGGCTTGGCCGGAATCAGCTTGGCGATGCCGTCGCAAAAGGTGTAGCTCAGATCGAGCACGCGGCCCACGTCGCGCACCGCGGCGCGCGCGGCCATGGTGCCGAATGTGGCGATCTGCGACACGGCCTCGACGCCGTATTTCTGCTTGACGTAATCGATCACCCGGTCGCGGTTTTCCTGACAGAAGTCGATGTCGAAGTCGGGCATCGACACCCGCTCGGGGTTGAGAAAGCGCTCGAACAGCAGGTTGTAGGCCAGCGGGTCGAGATCGGTGATGCGCAGGCTGTACGCCACCAGCGACCCGGCCCCCGAGCCGCGCCCCGGCCCGACCGGGCAACCGTTGTTCTTGGCCCAGTTGATGAAGTCGGCCACGATGAGGAAGTAGCCCTCGAAGCCCATTTTGGCGATGATGCCCAGCTCGTATTCCAGCCGCTCCTGATAGCGCGGGCGCGCAGCCTCGCGCTGGCTGGCGTCCGGATAGAGCATCGCCAGGCGCTGCTCCAGCCCCTGCTGCGCCTGCTGGCGGAAAAATTCGGCCGGGGTCAGGCCCTCGGGGGTGGGAAACAGCGGCAGCTGGGGCTTGCCCAGATCGAGCACCAGATTGCAGCGCTGCGCGATCAACACCGTATTGGTCAGCGCGCTGGGCACATCGGCAAACAACGCCTGCATCTGCGCCTGCGACTTGAAATATTGCTGGTCGGTGAAGCGCCGCTGGCGGCGCGGGTTGCCCAGGGTTTCGCCTTCGGCGATGCACACCCGGGCCTCGTGCGCCTCGAAGTCCTCTGGCCTGAGGAACTCCACCGGGTGCGTGGCCACCACCGGCAAACCGAGTTCCGCCGCCAGCGGCACCGCCGCCTGCACATGCGGCTCGCAGCTGGCATGGCCGCTGCGCTGCAGTTCGATGAAAAAACGCCCATCGAACACCGCGGCATGCTGCCGCGCCAGCGCCTGCGCGCCGGCCGTGTCGCCCTGCAGCAACGCCTGGCCGATCGCGCCGTCCTGCGCGCCTGACAGGGCAATCAGCCCTTCTGCCAGTCCGTCGTCCTGCAGCCACTCCCAGCGCACCACGGCACGTCCGCGCTGCTGGTTGTGCAACCAGGCGCGGCTGAGCAGCTCGCACAGGTGGAGGTAACCGGTGCGGTTTTGCACCAACAGCAACAAGCGGGTGTGCTGTGCGGCGTCGCGGCTGCCGCTGACGAGCACATCGCAGCCGATGATGGGCTTGACCCCGGCAGCCAGCGCGGCCTTGTAGAAGCGGATGGCAGCGAACAGATTGCTGAAATCGGTGATCGCCAGCGCCCCCTGGCCGTCACGCGCGGCTGCAGACACCATGTCGTCGACGCGCAGCATGCCGTCGACAATGGAAAACTCGGTATGGGTGCGCAGGTGGACGTAGGGCATGGCGGCATTCTAGGAGCCGATCCGGCATGCGTCCGACCGACCCGAAGGCCCGCGGAGAACGCGCCGTATTTCACTGAATTCTGTGTTTTCAAACAGATCGAGGATCGGCATCCGGGTCTGGTATGGTGTCGGCCTGGGCCGCGGCGATGGCCCGATTTCCTTCAGGAGACCGCGCAAGATGATCCACGCCGACCTGCCCTCCTGGCCCTTGCACCCGGATGGAGTGTTCTGGGTGGGGACGGCGCTGGTGCTGGCCACTCTGACGGGGGAGTCGGTGTTTCGCTTCCTGCGCTGGCCGCGGCTGGTGGGGTATGCCGCAGCCGGCATGATTCTGGCGGCTGCAGGCGCCGGGCTCGATGTGTACCAGCTGCAGAACGGCGCGCGCGCCATCGTGGACACGGCGCTGGCCGTGCTGTTGTTCGAAATCGGCCACCGGGTCAACCTGCGCTGGCTGCGCGCCAACCCGGCGCTGCTGGGCATGAGTCTGCTGGAGTCGGCGCTGGGCTTTGGCGCGGTGTGGATCACGCTGGCCTTGCTCGGCTTCAGCGCGCTGCAGGCAGCCATCGTGGCCGCGGTGCTGACGGCCACGTCGCCGGCAGTGGTGCTACGCGTCAGCAGCGAGTTTCGCGCCAGCGGCCAGGTCACCGAGCGGCTGCTGTTGCTCTCGGCGCTCAACACCTTTTATGCGCTGCTGCTGTGCAGTCTGCTGCTGGGCATGATGGACGCGGATGGGCCGCAAGGCGCAGTCGCTTCGGCGCTGCATCTGGTGTATCTGCTCGGCGGCTCGGTGCTGGCGGCGGCGATGCTGGCCTGGGCGGTGAACTGGGTGGAGCGGCACTTCGACTTTCGCAACGAAGGCGGCGCGCTGATGCTGGTCGGCCTGATCGTGCTGACCTTGTCGCTGACCCGCATGCTGGGCTGGTCTGCGCTGCTCACCCCGCTGCTGGCCGGCGCGCTGCTGCGCTGGCGCAGCCCGCGTCCGCGGCTGTGGCCGCAGCATTTCGGCACCGCCGGCGGGGTGCTGCTGGTGCTGATGTTCCTGATCCTGGGTCTGAGCCTGGATGCACGCATCCTGCTCGCCGGCGGCGCGGCGGCAGCGCTCGTGGTCGCAGCGCGGCTGGTGGCCAAGCTGGGCGGGGCGCTGGCCCTCGGCCGGGTCAGCGGGGCGAGCTGGCGGCAATCGCTCGCACTGGGGCTGGCGCTCAACCCGGCTGCCGGCGTGAACTTCGTGCTGGGCCTGAGCTTTCTCGGCACGTCTGCGGACGCGACGCTGCACCCGGTATTTGCCGTGGTGTTCAGCGCCATCGCTTTTCTGGAGCTGCTCGCCCCGCTGCTCACCCGCTGGGCACTGGGCTACAGCGGCGACATCGCGCCGGGCGCCGCCGGACGCGACACGGGGTAGTCACGCATGAGTCTGGGACCGTTCAAACAATCAGACGCGCTGAGCATCGGCATCGAGCTGGAGCTGCAGATCGTGGGCCGCTACAACTACGACCTCATGCCCTGTGCGCCCGATCTGCTGCGCCTGCTCGAAGGCCGCAAGCTGCCCGGGTTGGTCACGCCGGAAATGACCGAGAGCATGATCGAGCTGTCCACCGGCATCTGCACCGGCTATGACGACGCGCTGACGCAGCTCACCGACATCCAGGGCGCTCTGGTCGAGGCAGCCCGCAAGCTCGACGTGGGTCTGGCCGGTGGCGGCACCCACCCGTTCCAGCACTGGGCGCAGCAGCGCATTTTCGACAAGCCGCGCTTTTTGCAACTGTCCGAGCTGTACGGGTATTTGAGCAAGCAGTTCACCGTGTTCGGCCAGCATGTGCACCTGGGCTGTCCCGACGCCGACACCGCGCTCTACACCCTGCACTGCATTTCACGCTTCATCCCGCACTTCATCGCGCTATCGGCCTCGTCGCCGTATGTGCAGGGCGAGGACACCGGCTTTCATTCGGCGCGGTTGAATTCGGTGTTTGCGTTCCCGCTGTCGGGGCGGGCGCCGTTTGCGTTGTCGTGGGCGGACTTCGAGCGCTATTTCGACAAAATGACCTCCACCGGCGTGGTCAAGAGCATGAAGGATTTTTACTGGGACATCCGCCCCAAGCCAGAGTACGGCACCATCGAGGTGCGGGTGATGGACACGCCGTTGACCATCACCAAGGCCGCGCGCATCGCCGCGTATATCCAGACCCTGGGCGCGTTCATCCAGCGCGAGCGGCCCTTCCAGCCTCAGGAGGACGACTATCTGGTCTACACCTTCAACCGCTTCCAGGCCTGTCGCTTCGGCTTCGACGCCACGTTTGTCGACCCCGCCACCCGCGAGCACCGCACCCTGCGCGAAGACATCATCCGCACCCTGGTCAAGCTCGAAGGCCACGCGGTGGACTGCAAGGCCGATGTTGCGCTGCGCGAACTGCTCGCCGACGTGAGCGCCCGCGGCAACGATGCACAATGGCTGCGGCAGGTATACGCTCGCGAGCACCATCTGCCCGAGGTGGTGCGGCAACAGGCCGAGCGCTGGATGACGCAGGCATGAGGCGGTTGCAGCGCCGCTGATCAGCGCATGTCGAGTTGATCTGAATCTTCTGCGGGTGCGGGATGCACGACTTGCCGGCAAGTCCGCTGCGCGTCTGGACACACTGCACGCCATGCCGCGTGACCGGCCCGACTTCGCCTCGCATGTCACGAATTGATGGCGCTGGTTTAGGGCCTGTTCACGCTATTGGTGCACCCGCGTTGCCCCCAGGCGGGGATGGATGCAAGGCGAAAGCCCGGGGCAAGGCTGGACGCCTTGCCCCGGGCTGACAACGCCGCAGACGCCCCGCCTGGGGGCAACCCTGCGGGCC
>JBMFIE010000003.1:0-38845 GCA_049976465.1 Thiomonas sp.
GACAAGGCGATGGCCAACTACATCAAGGCCATCGGCAAGGGCCTGCAGAAGGTCATGTCCAAGATGGGCATCTCCACCTACATGAGCTACTGCGGCGCGCAGATTTTCGAAGCGGTCGGGCTGTCGCGCGAGCTGGTCGACAAATACTTCACCGGCACCGCCTCGCAGGTTGGCGGCATCGGCGTGTTCGAGGTGGCGCAGGAAGCGCTGCGCATGCACCGAGACGCCTTCGGCAACTCGCCGCTGCTGGCGCACATGCTCGATGTGGGCGGCGAATACGCCTGGCGCGCGCACGGCGAGGAGCACATGTGGACGCCAGATGCCATCGCCAAGCTGCAGCACGCCACGCGCGCCGGCAATTTCAACACCTACAAGGAGTACGCGCAGATCATCAACGACCAGTCGCGCCGCATGCTCACACTGCGCGGGCTGTTCGAGTTCAAGATCGACCCGAGCAAGGCGATCCCGATCGACGAGGTCGAGCCGGCGTCGGAGATCGTCAAGCGCTTTGCCACCGGCGCGATGTCGCTCGGCTCGATCTCGACCGAGGCACACGCCACGCTGGCCGTGGCGATGAACCGCATCGGCGGCAAGAGCAACACCGGCGAGGGCGGAGAAGATCCGCTGCGCTATCGCCCGGAAATGCGCACCGGCTCGAGTGGCATCAAGGATGGCGACACGCTGGCCTCGGTGCTCGGCCCGCAGCGCGTGGTCAGCGACATCCCGCTCAAGGCAGGCGATTCGCTGCGCTCCAAGATCAAGCAGGTCGCCTCCGGGCGCTTCGGCGTCACCGCCGAATACCTCGCCAGCGCCGACCAGATCCAGATCAAGATGGCGCAGGGCGCCAAGCCCGGCGAGGGCGGGCAGCTGCCCGGCGGCAAAGTGTCGGAATACATCGGCATGCTGCGCTATTCGGTGCCGGGGGTCGGGCTGATCTCGCCGCCGCCGCATCACGACATCTACTCGATCGAAGACCTGGCGCAGCTGATCCACGACCTGAAAAACGCCAACCCGCGCGCGTCGATCAGCGTCAAGCTGGTTGCCGAAAGCGGCGTCGGCACGATCGCCGCGGGCGTGGCCAAGGCCAAGGCGGATCACGTGGTCATCGCCGGGCATGACGGCGGCACCGGCGCCTCGCCGCTGTCGTCGATCAAGCACGCCGGCTCGGCCTGGGAAATCGGCCTGGCCGAGACGCAGCAGACGCTGGTGCTCAATCGCCTGCGCGGACGCATCCGCGTGCAGGTGGACGGGCAGATCAAGACCGGGCGCGACGTGGTCATCGGCGCGCTGCTCGGCGCCGACGAGTTCGGCTTCGCTACCGCGCCGCTGGTGGTCGAAGGCTGCATCATGATGCGCAAATGCCACCTCAACACCTGCCCGGTCGGGGTGGCCACGCAAGACCCGGTGCTGCGCAAAAAATTCGCCGGCAAGCCCGAGCACGTGGTCAACTACTTTTTCTTCGTCGCCGAAGAAGTGCGCGCGATCATGGCGCAGCTCGGCATCCGCAAGTTCGACGATCTGATCGGCCGTACCGATCTGCTCGACTCCCGCAAGGGCATCGACCACTGGAAGGCGCGCGGTCTGGATTTCTCGCGCATTTTTTATCAGCCCGAGGTGCCGGCCGATGTGCCACGCCGCCATGTCGAGGAGCAGGATCACGGCCTGGCCAAAGCGCTCGACCATGTGCTGATCGAGCGCGCGCGCCCGGCGCTCGAGCGCGGCGAGAAGGTGCAGTTCATCCAGAACGTGCGCAATGTCAACCGCACGGTTGGCGCCATGCTCTCCGGCGAAGTCGCGCGCCGCTACGGCCACGACGGCCTGCCGGACGACACCATCCACATCCAGATGGAAGGCACTGGCGGGCAGAGCTTCGGTGCTTTCCTGGCGCGCGGCATCACGCTCTACCTCATCGGCGAGGCCAACGACTACACCGGCAAGGGCCTGTCCGGCGGGCGCATCGTCGTGCGCCCGAGCCTGGATTTCCGCGGCGAGGCGCCGAGCAACATCATCGTCGGCAACACCGTGCTGTACGGTGCGATCGACGGCGAAGCGTTCTTCCGCGGAGTCGCTGGCGAGCGCTTCGCGGTGCGCAACTCGGGCGCAACTGCGGTGGTCGAAGGCACCGGCGACCACGGCTGCGAATACATGACCGGCGGCACCGTGGTCGTGCTCGGCGAGACCGGGCGCAACTTCGCTGCTGGCATGAGCGGCGGCGTGGCCTACGTCTACGACGTCGATGGCCTGTTCGCCAAGCGCTGCAACACCGCGATGGTCGCACTGGACAAAGTGCTGTCCGCCGCGGAGCAGAAGGCGCAGATCGCCGAGGCGCTGTGGCATCGCGGCCAGACCGACGAAGCCCAGCTGCGCAAGCTGCTGCAGGAACACCTGCGCTGGACGGGTTCGCAGCGCGCACGCGAATTGCTCGACAACTGGGAGCAGGCGCGCAGCCGCTTCGTCAAGGTGTTTCCGCACGAATACAAGCGCGCGCTGGGCGAGCTGGCCGCCAAACGTGAAGCGCAGGCCGCCACCGAAAAGGCGCGCACTGCCGCTGGCGTGCCGGCCAAGTGATTCAGTCCGCACCGCAAGCCGCCAACGCCAGGACATCATCGAGGATAGACCATGGGAAAAATCACCGGATTCATGGAATTCGAACGGCAGGAAGAACAGTACGAGCCGCCGGCGGTGCGCATCAAGCACTGGAAGGAGTTTGTGCACGAGCTGCCCGAAGACAAGGCCAGAACCCAGGCCGGGCGCTGCATGGACTGCGGCATTCCGTTCTGCAACAACGGCTGCCCGGTCAACAACATCATCCCCGACTTCAACGATCTGGTCTGGCAGGGTGACTGGAAGCGTGCGCTCGAGGTGCTGCACGCCACCAACAACTTCCCCGAGTTCACCGGCCGCATCTGTCCGGCGCCGTGCGAAGCGGCCTGCACCCTGGGCATCAACGAGGCGCCGGTGGGCATCAAGTCGATCGAGCACGCCATCATCGACCGCGGCTGGAACGAGGGCTGGGTGATTCCGCAGCCGCCGCAGCACAAGACCGGCAAGAAGGTGGCCATCGTCGGCTCCGGTCCGGCTGGGCTGGCCGCGGCGCAACAGCTCGCCCGCGCCGGTCACGATGTCACCGTGTTCGAGAAGAACGACCGCATCGGCGGTCTGCTGCGTTACGGCATTCCCGACTTCAAAATGGAAAAGAGCCATATCGACCGTCGCATCGACCAGATGCAGGCCGAAGGCGTGACCTTCCGCACCGGGGTGCTGATCGGCGAGCTGCCCAAGGAAGGGCCCGCATCCAAAGTCGCCAACTGGGCGGGGCAGACCATCGCGCCGCAGCAACTGCTGGCCGAATTCGACGCCGTGCTGCTGTGCGGCGGCGCCGAGCATCCGCGCGATCTGCCGGTGCCCGGGCGCGAGCTCGAGGGCATCCATTTCGCGATGGAATTTCTGCCGCAGCAGAACAAGGTCAACGCCGGCGACAAGGTCAAGGGCCAGATTCTCGCCACCGGCAAGCATGTGGTCGTGATCGGCGGCGGCGACACTGGCAGCGACTGCGTCGGCACCAGCAACCGCCAAGGCGCGCTGTCGGTCACCCAGTTCGAGCTGCTGCCCCAGCCGCCCGAGCAGGAAAACAAGCCGCTGGTCTGGCCGTATTGGCCGATCAAGCTGCGCACCTCCAGCAGCCATGAAGAGGGCTGCTCGCGCGACTGGGCCGTGGCGACCAAGGAATTCCTCCCGGGCACCGGCAAGGACAAAAACAAGGTCAAGGCGATCAAGGCCTGCCGCGTCGAATGGAAAGACGGCCGCATGCAGGAAGTGCCGGGCAGCGAGTTCACCCTGCAGGCCGACCTGGTGCTGCTGGCCATGGGCTTCGTCCATCCGGTCTCCAGCGTGCTCGACGCCTTCGGTATCGACAAAGACGCCCGCGGCAACGCCAAGGCCGGCACCGAAGACGAAACCGGCTACCACACCAACGTGCCCAAGGTGTTCGCTGCCGGCGACATGCGCCGCGGGCAAAGCCTGGTGGTGTGGGCGATTCGCGAAGGCCGCCAAGCCGCGCGTGAGATCGACCGGTTCCTCATGGGGTCGACCGAGCTGCCGCGGTGACACCGCATTGGGCCGCAAACCGCCCGCGCCGCAACCGCCTGTTGGCCCGCGCCGAGGCGGCATGACGCACGAGGCGGGCATGGTGCGAGACGCCGACGACCCCCACGGCTTGCCGCAGTTACCTGGGCGCGACCCACAGCGCCTGCTCGACGCCACCCTGGCCAGCCGTCCGCCGGGCGATCTGTGGATCTTCGGCTACGGTTCATTGATCTGGAATCCCGAGGTCGCGCACACCGAAGTGCGCCCGGCACGGGTCTGGGGCTGGCGGCGCACCCTGCGCATGTGGTCGCGCATCAACCGCGGCACCGAGCAATGTCCCGGTCTGGTGTTCGCACTGATGGCCGGCGGCTCCTGCAGGGGCATTGCGCTGCGTGTACCGCAGCATCAGGCCGAGCGCGAACTGCGCCTGCTGTGGAAGCGGGAAATGCCCCGCGCCGTGTATGACCCGCGCTGGCTGCGTATCCGCACACCAGGCGCACAGGTGCAGGCACTGGCTTTCACCCTGTCGCCCACCAGCCCGAACGACACCGGCCCGCTCAGTGACCAGCAACTCATCGACATCCTACGCACCGCCCGCGGCCGCTACGGCACCACGCTCGACTATGTGGTGCGCACCGCCCGCGCGCTGCGCGATCTTGGCATCCGCGACGCCGAGGTCGAGCGCATCATGGCTCTGGCCGCGCAGCACCGGCTGATCTGAACCCTCCGAACTCGCGCACAAGCGCCGGTGTTTGGGTAGCATGGGCTGTCAACACACTGCGCGATCGGCATCCCCCTTGCGCGTTCACCCACCCCCAACCAGGACAGTGCATTGGCCAAGCCGAATTACGCCTACGAAAAACGCCAGAAAGAACTTGCCAAGCAGCGCAAAAAGCAGGACAAACTGCAGCGCAAGGCGCATCATCCCGATGCGCGCAGCGACCAGACCGACAACGCCGAGTTGCCGCAGTCGGGCGCTGCAGCAAGCGACCCCGCCGCGCAAAAAAATTGAGCCTGCTGGCTGCCCCCGCGCGGCGAGTTGGAATCGTCACTTCCGGCTGATGCCGCAGGGTCAGGGTTGTCCCCGCACGCCGCCGGTTCGGGAATTGATTTGGAGAGGAAACGCCCATGAAACCAGTCAATCGCCGTGTCTTCTTGCGCATGACCTGTGCGGTCGTCTCTGGCGCGAGCCTCATCGCCATGCCGCTGCAGGCATTGGCGCAGTCGATGCAGAACCCCGACGCGGCGAAGGTGCTGGCCGAGATCGACAAAGCCACATTCATTCCGCAGGGCAAGGGCAAGCGTTTGCTCTACGTCTTCATCGACGCCAACTGCCCCTATTGCCACGAATTGTTCATCGCGCTCGGCCCCAGGGCGGGCAAGAACGGGCTGCAGGTGCGTTGGGTGCCCGTGGCGGTGCTCGCGCCCAGCAGCGTCACCAAGGCGGCGGCCATCCTGCAGGCCAAGGATCGCCTGGCAGCGTTGCGCGAAAATGAACTCAATTACGGCAAAGGCCCAACAGGGCAGGGCGGCGGCATTGCGCCGGCCAAGGACGTGCTGCCGGCAACCAGCGCCATCCTCAACGCCAACAACGCCTTGCTCGAAGCCACCAAGTCACCGGGTGTGCCCACCATGCTCTACCGCGACAAGCAGGGCAACGCCATGCTGGTGGTCGGCCCGCCGGACGCACGGCAGCTCAACCACATCCTTGCCAGCGTCGGCAACCCTGGTTGATGCCGCCTGGCGGTCTCTGAGGGCATCGGCCAAAGGGCGGTGTGCGACCTTTCCTCCACCGCTCCACCGCGCGGCAGAGGTTGGGAGGGATGGAGTTCGCCCCAGCCCATGCCGGATCGACCAAGCGTACAAACCAGCAACACCTGCATGCGCCGTGGACATCGCCCGCTGCTATTCTCGCGGCTTTGCCGGTGTGTCCCGGCGCTGATGTTTTTCTCCCGAGCACAAATCCATGAGCGCATTGCCCCCCGACTCCACCTCACCGCGTCCCGAACCGTCTGCCCAGCCCTCGGCGTGGGAGCGGCAGGTACTGGAAAAGCTGGTGCTGGAGGTGGTCAACGAAAAGCGGCGCGCGCGGCGCTGGTCGATTTTTTTCCGTCTGGTCTTCCTCGGCCTGGTCGGGCTGGTCGTGTTCGGTGCGCTGGCAGACCACTTCGGCGGCGCGGCATCCAGCGGCCCGCATACCGCGCTGATCGAGCTCAACGGGGAAATCTCCATCGATTCGGCTGCCAGCGCCGACAACATCAATTCCGCGCTGCAGGACGCGTTTTCCGACCCGCAGGCCAAGGGCGTGATCCTGCGCATCAACAGCCCGGGCGGCAGTCCGGTGCAGGCCAGCCAGATCTTTGCCGAGATCGAGCGCCTGCGCGCCAAGTACGACAAGCCGGTCTATGCGGTCTGCGAGGAGGTCTGTGCCTCAGGGGCCTACTACGTCGCGGCGGCTGCCAACGACATTTATGTCAATCCCGCCAGCTTGGTGGGTTCGATCGGGGTGTTGATGGACGGTTTTGGCTTTTCCGGGCTTCTGGACAAACTGGGCGTGACCCGGCGGCTGCTCACCGCTGGCGCCAACAAAGGCTTCATGGACCCCTTCAGCCCGATGCCAGAAGACCAGAAGACCTATGCGCTGGGCATGCTCGAGCAGATTCACAAGCAGTTCATCGCTGCGGTCGAAAAAGGCCGCGGCAGCCGCCTGAAGGTCAACGATCAGACCTTCTCCGGCCTGGTGTGGACCGGCGAGTCCGCAGTGCAGCAGGGGCTGGCCGACGGCTATGGCACGGTCGATCAGATCGCGCGCGACAAGATCAAGGCGCCGGACATCATCGACTACACCCCGCAGGAAAATGTCGCCCAGCGCCTGATCAAGCGCTTTGGTGCGTCGATCGGCATGGGCGCGGTGCAGGCGCTGTCAAACCTGGGCTGGTCGCTGCGCTGAATGCTGTGCTCTGTCCAGCAGGTCGTAACCGCTGCGCCGCAGCATGTCGCACAGGGCGATCAACGGCAAGCCGATGAGCGCAGTCGGGTCGTCGCTGCGCATGTGCTCGAGCAATGCCGGGCCGAGCGCCTCGGCGCGGGCGCTGCCGGCGCAGTCGTACGGTTGGTCCAGGCGCACATACGCCTCGATCTCCGTCAGGCTCAGACGGCGAAACGCAACCTCGGTGGGGCAGTCGCGCAGCTGCTGCGTCCCGTCGGGAGCGATCAGGCAGACCGCGGTGTGAAACACCGCCTGGTGGCCGCTCAGCCGTTGCAGCTGTTCCACTGCGGCGGCGTGCGAGCCGGGCTTGCCCAGCGCCTCGTCGCCCAGCATGCACACCTGATCAGAGCCGATCACCCAGGCGCCGGGAGCGGTGCGCGCCACGGCGCGGGCTTTTTCCACGGCCAGACGCAGCGCCAGATCGCGGGGCGACTCCCCGCCGCGGCGCCGTTCATCGACCTCGGGCGCGCGCTGCACGAACGGCACACGTAGCCGCCGCAGCAACTCCGCGCGGTAGCGTGAGGTCGACGCCAGGATCAGATCGACGCTGTCGTCGGCCATCAGTGCTTGCCGAAAAACCGGCCGTGCAGCCAGGCGCCGATCAGGATGCCGGCGATGCTCAGCAGCAGGGGCCAGTTGCCCACACCCAGCCCCGCGATCGCCGGGCCGGGGCACACACCGCTCAGACCCCAGCCCACGCCAAAGATCGCCGCGCCGATCAAAGTGCGGGCGTCCAGGTTCGACGGATGCTTGCCGAACACCACGCCGAACACCGGGCGCTTCATCAGCCGCGGCAGCAGGTGGTAGGCAATGAAGGTCACACCGGCGGCGCCCCCCATGACCAGCAGCAAGCCGAAATTTTTCAGTAGCAGAAACTGGAGGATCGCTTCGGGCTGGACCATGGTGGACCAGGCCAGACCGAAGCCGAACAGCCCGCCGGCGAGCAGCGCCGACAGCATGACCGCAAGGGGAGGAACTCGCTGCATGTCAGAACCCTCCGAGGGCGTGCACCAGATGCGCGGTGAGGATGGCAGTGGTCAGGAAAATGAGCACCGCCAGGATGGAGGGCAACTGCCCCGAGCCCACGCCGCAGATCCCATGCCCCGAGGTGCACCCGCCACCCATGCGCGCGCCGAAGCCGCCGATGATGCCGCCGATGAACAACTGCCACAGCGGCACCGCTGTGACGAAACCCTTGCCGTGTCCGAGGGTGTAGGTGAACACCACGGCGCCGACGATCAACCCCAGGCCATACATCAGCCGCCAGTTGCGCGTGGACACGAATTTTTCATGCTGAAAAAACGGGTGCCGGGTCAGCAGCGACCACACCGCGGTGTACGCGGTGCTGATGCCACCGATCAGACCGGTGAGCCAGAACAGCACGCTCACGCCAAGCCCGATCATCAGGCCACCGAAGAGAAAATGCTCCCAGCCGGTCGGGAACCACTGTGCCAATGCATTCATCGTTGTCTGTGCAGGTGAGTCCGGCGGCACGGGCCGCCCAAGCGTAAGCAGCGCAGTGTATAAGCTCGTCGCCGCAGTGTTCCAGCGAAATGTTGCAGCCGGTAAACTGCCGCCATGTCTGTCGCATCGCCCGAATCCGATTCCGCCGAGCCCAAGCCGGGCCGTCCGCCGCGCGCGCTGGCGCTGTTCGATTTTGCACGCAGCCGCGGAGAACTGCACGGCCATGTCGCGCTGTCGTCCCTGGACCGCCTGCGCGATCTGCTTTCCGGGGAGGCGGGCCCGCCCGTGCAATGGTCGCTGGTCGGCTTCGAGCGCGAGCGCACCGGCTTGCGGCCGCAGGCGATGGTGACGCTGCGGGTCCAGGCGCAGCTGCACCTGGCCTGCCAGCGCTGTCTGCAGGACATGGTGCAGGCGATCGATGAGACCGTGCAGTTCCGACTGGTCATGGGCGAGCCGCCGCTGACGCAGGAAGAGCTCGAAGCCGAGGACGAAGCCCTGCCGGCGCAGGACCCGGTCGACCTGTGCGAACTCATCGAGGATCAGCTCATCCTGGCCATGCCGCTGGTGCCGATGCACACGACCTGCCCGCACGCTGCGGCGCCGGCCGAGGCCAAAGATCAGCCGCAACGCCAGCAACCCTTTGCCCATCTGCGTACGCTGATCGATCAGGGCAAGGTGCGCTGAGCGCTTTCGGCCACTGGGGCCTGTTCACGCTATTGGTGTACCCGCGCTGGGCTTGGCTCGCCGCCGGGCGAGCCCGGATATAATCCAACGCTTTTTGACAGGGGATTGCCGTGGCTGTCCAGCAAAACAAGAAGTCGCCTTCCAAGCGCGGTATGCACCGCGCGCATCAACACCTCAGTGCACCGCCGCTGGCCGTCGAGGCCACGACCGGCGAGACGCACCTGCGTCATCACATCAGCCCGAACGGGTTCTACCGCGGTCGCAAGGTTGTCAAGTCCAAGTCCGACGAGTAAGCCTTGCTGCTGCGCTGCCTGTGTCGCTTGACACCCGCGGGCGAGGCATCGCCCAGCGCGCGGCCTGATCCAGTGCGGTGCATCCCATGACCTGCACGATTGCGGTCGATGTGATGGGCGGAGATCATGGCGCGCATGCCATCCTGCCCGCCTGCGCCCAGTTCCTGCGCCGGCATGCCGACAGTCGGCTTTTGCTGGTGGGGCAGACCGGGGCGATCGGGCCGCTGCTGGCCTCGCTGCGCCTGGACAACGACGCACGGGTCGAGGTGGTCGCTGCCAGCGAGGTCGTGGCGTCTGACGATCCGGTCGAGGTCGCGCTGCGGAAAAAGCGCGATTCGTCGATGCGCCGCGCGATCGAGCTCGTGCGCGACGGTCGGGCGCAGGCCTGTGTGTCGGCGGGCAATACCGGCGCCTTGATGGCGGTGGCGCGCTACCTGCTCAAGACCCTGCACGACATCGAGCGTCCGGCCATTGCCACCTATCTGCCCAATCAGAAAGGGCAGGGCACGCTGATGCTCGATCTCGGCGCCAATGTGGACTGCGAGCCGCTGCACCTGCTGCAGTTTGCGGTGATGGGCACCGCCTACGCCGCCGCCGGCGGACAGGCACAGCCCACGGTCGGTCTGCTCAACATCGGCGAGGAAGTCATCAAGGGCAACGACACCATCAAACGCGCCGCTGAACTGCTGCGGCAGGCCGACGCCCAGGGGCGTCTGCGCTTTCACGGCAATGTCGAAGGCAATGACATTTTCAAGGGCACGACCGACATCGTGGTCTGCGACGGGTTCGTCGGCAATGTCGCGCTCAAGACCTCCGAGGGTCTGGCGCAGATGCTCTCGGGCATGATCCGCGAGGAATTCACCCGCACCGCGCTGACCCGGCTGATGGCGCTGGTGGCCATGCCCGTGCTCAAGCGCTTTCGCCAGCGCGTGGACCATCGCCGCTACAACGGCGCGGCGCTGCTGGGCCTGCGCGGTCTGGTGATCAAGAGCCACGGCTCTGCAGACGCCTTCGGCTTCGAGCAGGCACTCGAGCGCGCGCGCGAGGCGGTGCAGGGTGATGTGGTGAAGCAGATCGAGCGCATCCTCCAGGCCATGCACCAGCCCGAGCCGACCGTAGCCGCGCCGGCTCCGGCGGCCTGAGCCCGGCGTTCGCTGCGCGCGCCGCCCAACCCTCCGATCGAATCGTCCCATGTCCACCTTCTCCCGAATTTCCGGCACCGGCAGCGCGCTGCCGGCCCGCAGGGTCAGCAACGACGCGCTGGCAGCCGAGCTGGCCAGCCGTGGGATCGAGACCAGCGACGACTGGATCGTCGCCCGCACCGGTATCCGCTTTCGGCACTTTGCCGACCCGGGTATGACCAGTGTCGATCTGGGCGAGCAGGCCGCACGGCGCGCGCTCGACGCTGCCGGGCTGCAACCTGCCGACATCGGACTGATCGTCGTGGCCACCTCCACGCCGGACATGATCTTTCCGTCCAATGCCGCGCTGATCCAGGGGCGGCTGGGCGCAGCCGGCGGCGCCGCGTTCGATCTGCAGGCGGTCTGCGCCGGCTTCGTCTATGCGCTGGCCGTGGCCGACCAGTTCGTGCGCAGCGGCATGGCACAGCACGCGCTGGTCATCGGCACCGAAGTGTTCTCGCGCATCCTCGATTTCAACGACCGCACCACTTGCGTGTTGTTCGGCGACGGTGCGGGCGCGGTGGTGCTCAGCGCCAGCGACACCGCGGGTGTGCTGTCCACCGCGCTGCACGCCGACGGCCGGCAGGCACCGATCCTGTGCACCCCGGGCCGCGTGAGCGGTGGCGAGATCGCCGGCAGCCCATTCCTCAAAATGGATGGTCAGGCGGTTTTCAAGCAGGCGGTGCATGTGCTCGAAGACGTGGCCCGCGAGGCGCTGACCAAGGCCGGTCGCGCACCCGACGACGTGGACTGGATGGTGCCGCACCAGGCCAATATCCGCATCATGACGCACACCGCCAAAAAGCTTGGCATCCCGACCGAGAAAATCGTGGTCACGGTCGACCAGCACGGCAACACCTCGGCCGCGTCGATTCCACTGGCGCTGGATGTCGCGGTGCGTGCCGGCCAGATCCGCCGCGGCGACACCCTGCTGTTCGAGGCGGTCGGCGGCGGGCTGACCTGGGGTGCCGCGGTCGTCGATTTCTGATTCCGGCGCGCGCGCCGCCCATAGTGTTTTTCAGAGTCTCGCCATGACATTTGCCTTCGTGTTTCCCGGCCAAGGTTCGCAGTCGGTCGGCATGCTCGACAGGGTGGCCGATCACCCCGCGGTGCGCCAGACCCTGCAGGAAGCCAGTGACGTGCTGTCGCAGGATGTCGCCACGCTGATCCACCAGGGCCCGGCCGAACGGCTCAACCTCACCACCAACACCCAGCCGGTGATGCTCACCGCGGGTGTTGCGCTCTACCGCCTTTGGCTCGCCGAGGGCGGGCGGCAGCCGGATGTGGTGGCTGGGCACAGCCTGGGTGAGTACACCGCACTGGTCGCGGCGCAAAGCCTCACCCTTGCAGACGCCTTGCCGCTGGTGCGGTTTCGCGCGCAGGCGATGCAGGATGCGGTGCCCGTGGGCACGGGCGGCATGGCTGCGGTGCTCGGTCTGGACGACGATGCGGTGCGCGCGGGTTGCGCGCAGGCGATGCAACAGACCGGAGAGACGGTCGAAGCGGTCAATTTCAACGCCCCGGGGCAAGTGGTGATCGCCGGCACCCAGGCCGCGGTGGCGCGAGCCTGCGAACTGCTCAAGGCTGCCGGTGCCAAGCGTGCTTTGCCGCTGGCGGTATCTGCCCCCTTTCATAGCAGTTTGCTGCGGGGCGCTGCGGAGCAGCTGCGCGCCTATCTGCGCGATGTGCCGTTGAAACCGCCAACCATTCCGCTGGTCAACAACGTCGATGTGGCGCATCCCACCGCACCGCAGGCGATCGCCGATGCGCTCGCCCGCCAGGCCTGTCACCCCGTGCGCTGGGTCGAGTGCGTGCGCGCCATGGCGCAAATGGGCTGCACCACCCTGGTGGAGTGCGGCCCGGGTAAAGTCCTGCACGGCCTGACCCGGCGTATCGATCCGGCGCTGCAATCCTTTGCGCTCGATGACGCCGCTGTCGTTCCCTCGATCCAATCCGCACTGGCATGAGCAATTCCACCACCGACTCCACCGCCTTTCCCACCCTTGCCGGCCAGGTTGCACTGGTAACCGGCGCCTCGCGCGGCATCGGCGCGGCGATCGCAGCCGAACTCGCCGCTGCCGGCATGCGCGTCATCGGCACCGCCACGTCCGCATCCGGTGCGCAGGCCATCACCGAGGCGCTGCAGGCGCACGGCGGCCGCGGCGAAGTGCTCGATGTCAACGACACCCAGGCCGGTGCCGCGCTGGTCGATGCCATCGTCAAGGCCGAGGGCGCACTACACGTGCTGGTCAACAACGCCGGGATCACGCGCGATATGCTGGCCATGCGCATGAGCGATGCCGACTGGGACGCGGTGCTGTCCACCAATCTCAGCGCGGTATTTCGCATGTCGCGTGCGGTGATGCGCCCGATGATGAAACAGCGCTATGGCCGCATCATCAACATCACCTCGGTGGTCGGCGCCGCGGGCAACCCAGGCCAGGCCAACTATGCCGCAGCCAAGGCCGGTGTGGCCGGCATGAGCCGCGCGCTCGCGCAAGAGCTGGGCAGCCGCAACATCACGGTCAACTGCGTGGCGCCGGGATTCATCGACACCGACATGACCCGCAGCCTGACCGAGGCGCAGACCCAGCCGATGCTTGCGCGCATTCCATTGGGCCGGTTGGGCAGGCCCGACGAAGTGGCCCATGCCGTGGCGTTTCTGGCGTCGCCGCGTGCCGCTTACATCACCGGTGCAGTGCTGCATGTCAATGGCGGCATGTACATGCAGTGAGATTGCGCGAAATCGCGCCCTCTCGTCATCGGGCGGGGTTATGCTCTTGCCCCGAGGCGGAAGCAGCGCCTGCGCTTGCTAAAATTTTTCACATTTCCACTGGAGGTTTCAATGAGTGACATCGAACAGCGCGTCAAAAAAATCATCGCCGAGCAACTGGGCGTTGCAGAAGACCAGGTGACCAACGACAAGTCCTTTGTCGACGATCTGGGCGCCGACTCGCTGGATACCGTCGAACTGGTCATGGCGCTGGAAGACGAGTTCCACATCGAGATCCCCGACGAAGACGCCGAGAAAATCACCACGGTGCAGCTCGCGGTCGATTACGCCAAGGCGCACTACAAGGCCTGAACCGGCTTTTCTTCGTTCCCTCACCCCGTCCGTGCCCCTTGCTCGTGCGCGTTCGAGCGTCCGGGCGGGCATGATCTGCCTGATTTCACATGACCCTTCGCCGACGAATTGCGATTACTGGCCTTGGTGCGGTTTCCCCGCTGGGCAACACCCTGGATGACAACTGGGCGAACCTGATCGCTGGCCGCTCGGGCATTGCGCGCATTACCAAGTTCGATGCTTCGGCGTTTTCGGTGCAGATCGCCGGCGAGGTGCGCGATTTCGATGTCACGCAATACATCCCGGCCAAGGAAGCGCGGCACATGGATACCTTCATCCATTACGGCATCGCCGCATCGATGCAGGCCGTGCGCGACAGCGGCATCGACCAGGCCGGGCTCGACCCCGAGCGGGTCGGGGTGCTGGTCGGCTCGGGCATTGGCGGCCTGCCGCTGATCGAGGACACGCACCGGGAACTGCTCGAGCGTGGCCCACGACGCATTACGCCGTTTTTCGTGCCGGCCTCGATCATCAACATGGTCTCCGGCCATGTGTCCATCATGTACGGATTCCAGGGGCCCAATCTGGCGACGGTCACCGCCTGCACCACCGGTCTGCATGCCATCGGCCTGGCCGCGCGGCTGATCGAGTGCGGTGATGCCGATGTGATGATCGCTGGCGGCGCCGAAGCCACCGTGTCTCCGCTGGGCATCGGAGGTTTCGCCTCCGCGCGGGCGCTGTCCACCCGCAATGACGACCCCGCCGGCGCCAGCCGACCGTGGGACAAGGACCGCGACGGCTTCGTGCTGGGCGAGGGCGCCGGCGTCATGGTGCTCGAGGATTTCGAGCTGGCCGCCAAGCGTGGCGCCCGGATTTACGCCGAACTCGTCGGCTTCGGCATGAGCGGCGATGCCGGGCACATCACCGCACCCAACACCGACGGGCCGCGCCGCAGCATGCTTCAGGCCCTGAAAAATGCTGGTGTGTCGCCCGATCAGGTGCAGATGGTCAACGCCCACGGCACGTCTACCCCGCTGGGCGACAAGAACGAGTCCGATGCCATCAAGCTGGCCTTTGGCGACCACGCCTACAAGTTGGTGGTCAACTCCACCAAGTCCATGACCGGCCACCTGCTCGGCGGAGCGGGCGGCGTGGAGTCGGTGTACACGGTGCTGGCCGTGCATCATCAGGTATGTCCGCCGACCATCAACCTGCACACACCCGACCCCGAGTGCGATCTGGACTACTGTGCCAATACCGCACGCGACATGCAGATCGACTATGCGCTAAAAAACAATTTTGGCTTCGGCGGCACCAACGGATCGCTGCTGTTCAAGCGCGTCTGAGCGGGCAGCCCGCGCCGGCGATCCCTGCGAGCCGCGCCTTACTGACCTGATGGCATGAAGACCCTGGCACCCTTGCAGATTCGGGTCGAACGCTTCGGCCGCTGGCATCTGCTGCTCGGACTGTTCAGCGCAGCCTCGCTGCTGGCTGCGGGCTGGACCATCTGGGTGTGGCGCAACAGCGATTCGCTCAGCCTGATGGGCACCTTTGCCACTGCCATCTTTCTGGCGATCCAGTCAGCGCAGTATCCCTACTGGACCATCCGCCCGTTCACGCTGTTTCACGGCGAGCATGGCTGGAGACTGCAACGCGGCGACGGTCTGGAAGAATTGCTGCAGGTGCGTGGCCTGGCTCTGCCCGGGCTGCTACTTGTCCTCGGGCTGACCGCCCGCGGCCGTGTGGTGCTGCCCATTCCGAGTGACATCCAACCTGGCATTTTTCGCGAGCTGCGACTGCGCCTGGGTGCACTGTCCCATTGAACCCCGGTGGAGCGAGACACCCAAAGCGATGCCGTCCTGGTGCAGCAGGTCCAGGCCGGCGACCAACAGGCATTCGATCTGCTCGTTGCCAAATACCAGCGGCGCATCTATCGCCTGGTGCTGCGCTTCATTCGCGACCCCGCTCTTGCGGAGGATGTCGCGCAGGAGACCTTCTTGCGCGCCTACCGTGCCATCGGCCAGTTTCGCGGCGACAGCCAGTTCTATACCTGGCTGTACCGCATTGCGGTCAACACCGCGAAAAAGGCGTTGTCCGACGGTCTGCGCGATCCCACCGTCGCCGAAGGCGATGCGTCGGCGTCGGGTGAAGAAACTTTTAGTCCGACCGAGTTACTAACCAACAACGAAACCCCCGAATCCGTGCTGATTTCCAAGGAAATCGTGCAGACGGTGAACCTGGCGATGGAGTCCCTGCCCGACGATCTGCGCACGGCGATCACCCTGCGTGAGATCGAGGGGCTGAGCTACGAGGAGATTGCAGATGTCATGCAATGCCCCATCGGAACGGTGCGGTCGCGGATTTTCCGCGCGCGTGAGGCAATTTCCGAGCGCTTGCGTCCGGTGATCGAACACAAAAGCGGCAAGCGCTGGTGACACGGCGGACGGACTCTCGGGACTGGTGAGCAGGAGATACGACATGACGCAAGACAGCATGCGCGAGCAACTCTCGGCCCTGATCGACGGGGAGGGTGAATTTCGTGCGCACACGGCGCAGGCTGCCGCCTTCGTGCGTCTGGCCGCCGCTGACGAGGCGGCGCGGCGCGACTGGCTGCTGTATGCGCAGATCGGCGATGTGCTGCGCTCTGCCGATCTGACGCCGATGCCGCGCGAACAGGAGTTCTTGCAGCGTGTGAGCGCCGCGATCGCGCGCGAGCCCATCGTGCTGCAGCCGGCTGTCACCGCAGCCAAGCGAGATGCCCCGCCGCATCGCCGTCCGCACTGGAGTACCCGCCTGGCCGCAGGCTTGGCTGCCGTGGGCGGTGTGGCGGTGATGGCCTGGGTGGCTTTGCCCGGTCTGCAACACGGCGGGCAAGAGTCGCTGCGAGCTGCCAGGCAGTCGGCTGTCACCGTGTCGACCGGGGCCTTGGCGCCGTCTGGCGGATGGCAGGTGCGCGTGAGCGAAACCCGCCTCGACGACACGGCACAGGCTTTGGTGCCTCCTCCCGCCGGTCTGGTGGCAGCGGGCGGTAATGCCGCGGCGGTGGCGATGCCGCAGCGTGTGGCCATGTCCGCGCAGATGCCGATGGTCGAATATTTGCTGGCGCATCAGCAAATGGCTGGCAGCATGATGCCGGTGGTGCCGGCGACACTGCGGGTGGTCGCCGACCGTCCGGCGGCACCAGCTGCACCTGCGCGCTGATGATCGGCCTGCGCACAGATCCGGCCCAAATGTCCTGTGGCTGGGCGTCTCGTCTGCGGCGCTCGGCATGGGGCGGGCTGCTCGGGCTGCTGCTTGCGGCGCCTGCCTTCGCCCAAGCCGTGGCGGGCAGCGTCGGGCCCAGCGCGACAGCGTCTTCCGGCGCCTTTCATCACACCGGGCCCATGGCGTCCGGCCGCGCCCTGGAGCGCTGGCTGCAGACCGTCAGCGCCGCTGCGCGCAGCATGAATTACAGCGGGGTGTTCATCACCCAGCGTGGTGACGACATCAGTACGTCCAGCCTGGTGCACTATGTCATTCCGCAGGGGCATTTCGAACGCATCGAGACCCTGGACGGACAGCGCCGCATCATGGTGTCTCTGGGTGATCAGGTGCGCACCAGCTGGCCCGAGTACCGGCTGATGCTGGTCGACGACCAGGCCGGACAGGCCAGCTTTCCGCGCCTGCTCAAGACCACGGGCGGCGAGGTCGACCGCAACTACCGGCTCGAACGCGCAGGGCTGGAGCGCTGCGCAGGCCATGAGTGCCTGGTCTCGACCATCGTGCCGCGCGATGACTGGCGCTGGGGCTATCGGTTGTGGTCGCTGCGCGACTCGCAGCTGCTGGTCAAGGCCCAGACGCTCGACACAGCAGGGCATGTGATCGATCAGGTTGCTTTCACCGAGCTCAAGGTCAACATCCCGCCTCGCCTGGACTTGATCCAGGACAGCCTGCGCCTGCCGCCGGGCTATGCGGTCGAACGCATGAAGGTGGTGCCCGTGACCCTGCAGTCGCAGGGCTGGGCGCTATCGGAGTCAGTGCCTGGATTCAAGACGGTGGGAGTGTTTCGCCGCAGCATGACGGTGGGGGGAAAGACCTCCGAGGTGTTGCAGTGGCTGCTCAGCGACGGACTGGCGTCGGTCTCCATTTTCATCCAGCCTGCGGCCAGTCTGACCGAGCCGGTCGCGCCCGAGCAGCGCGTGGGCGGCACGCTGGCACTGTCGCGCCGGGTGGGTGATTCCTGGCTGACGGTCATGGGCGCGGTACCCGAGCGCACCCTGCGCCGTTTCAGCGACGCGGTGGTGCGGGTGCAGTGACGCAGCTTGTCCCCTGCGACAGCGCGGCAGCCGGGTTTTCCGTATGCTGCCCGCGGGGAATCAAAACGGGATCAGAAATCGTCTGCCTGGAGTCAGGCGGGGTGTATCAGGGAGAAATCGGTGAAAAAGTTTTTATTGATCTGTCTCAGTGCAGGATTGTTCGGGATCACCGCGGCGATGACCCCGGCACAGGCCGCGGGCTCGGCGCCTCAGGCGGCCTGTGTGGCCTGCGGCCTGCCGGACTTCACCGCACTGGTGGAAAAGACCGGGCCTTCGGTGGTGAATATCCGCACTTTCAAAAAGGTCGCCGTGGACAGCGGCGACCAGATCGACGAGCAGACCCGCGAGATGCTGCGGCGCTTCTTTGGCGTGCCCATTCCCGCGCCGCAGGCGCCCAAGGGGGGAAAGAATGACCAGGGCGAGGAGGAAGAGCGGCCCACCGGCGTGGGTTCTGGCTTCATCATCAGTCCCGATGGGTACATCATGACCAATGCCCATGTGGTCGACGGGGCGGATGAGATTCTGGTTACCCTGACCGACAAGCGCGAGTTCAAGGCCAAGCTCATCGGCGCAGACAAGCGCACCGATGTGGCACTGGTGAAAATCGACGCCAAGCAGCCATTGCCGGCAGTGCAGATCGGCGATTCGTCCAAGGTCAAGGTGGGTGAATGGGTGGTGGCCATCGGCTCGCCGTTCGGGCTGGAAAACACGGTCACCGCCGGCATCGTCAGCGCCAAGGGCCGCGACACGGGCGACTACACCCCGTTCATCCAGACCGACGTGGCGGTCAATCCCGGCAACTCGGGCGGGCCGCTGATCGACATGCGCGGCAATGTCATTGGCATCAACTCGCAGATCTACAGCCGCACCGGCGGGTTCATGGGCATTTCATTCGCGATCCCGATCGACGAGGCGATGCGCGTGGTCGATCAGCTCAAGAAACAGGGCTATGTGGTGCGCGGCAAGATCGGGGTGCAGATCGACGCGGTCAGCCGCGAGCTGGCCGAGTCGCTTGGTCTGGGCCAGCCCCGTGGGGCGTTGGTGCGCGTGGTCGAAAAGGGCGGCGCAGCCGACAAGGCCGGGGTGCAGGTGGGAGACATCATCACCAGTTTCAACGGCAAGCCGGTCGAGCGTGCCAATGACCTGCCTCGCCTGGTGGGCGAGACCAAACCAGATACCACCGTGCCGATGCAGGTGCTGCGCATGGGCAAGACCCTCACCCTCAATGTCAAGGTCGGCGAGTGGGTGATGGACAAAAAGCCCGGCGCCAAGCCCACCGAGGAGCAAAAGCCTGAAGCCGTGAGCAAGGCCAACGCTCTGGGCGTGAAGGTCATCGATCTCAACGAGGCGCAAAAGCGCCAGCTCGGGGTGAGCAACGGCGTGCTGGTCGAAGCGGTGCGCGCGAGCGCGGCGCGTGACGGCCTGCGGGTGGGCGACGTGATCCTCGCCGTGGGCAACACCGCAGTGAGCAGCGCTGCCCAGTTCAACGCCATCAGCGCCCAGCTCCCCCCGGGCAAGCCGGTCGCCGTGCTGGTGCGGCGGGGCGATGCGGGGCTGTATGTGCTGCTGCGCCCGCAGAATTGACCGTGCGGCGCGTCTGCGGCCCGGCTCAAGTGCCGGGTTAGAATGACCACTCGACAAGCAGCAGTTGCCAGTAATCGCTGTGTCGGGAAGGCGCGTCACGCTTGTCGCGCCTTTTTTCTTGATGTTTCCCGTGTTGCGCCATCCCCGCAGGGTTGTCTGCGGGGCCTGAGCCGGTCGCCCCTGCGGGCTTTTGCATGAATCACATCCGCAATTTTTCCATCATTGCCCACATCGACCACGGCAAATCCACCCTGGCCGATCGCATCATCCAGCGCTGCGGTGGTCTGTCCGACCGTGAGATGGAAGCGCAGGTGCTCGACTCGATGGACATCGAGCGCGAGCGGGGCATCACCATCAAGGCGCAGACCGCGTCGCTGCGCTACACCGCCCGCGATGGTCAGACCTACCAGCTCAACCTGATCGACACGCCGGGCCACGTGGATTTCAGCTATGAGGTCAGTCGCTCACTCTCCGCGTGCGAGGGCGCGCTGCTGGTGGTCGATGCCAGCCAGGGGGTCGAGGCCCAGACCGTGGCGAACTGTTATACCGCCCTCGATCTGGGGGTGGAGGTGGTGCCGGTGCTCAACAAAATGGATCTGCCCCAGGCCGATCCCGAGCGCGCCAAGGCCGAGATCGAGGAGGTGATCGGCATCGATGCCAGCCAGGCCATTGCCTGCAGCGCCAAGACCGGCATGGGCATCGACGACATTCTCGAGGCCGTCGTCACCCGCATGCCGCCGCCCAAGGGCAAGCCCGACGCACCGCTGCGAGCGATGATCATCGATTCCTGGTTCGATCCGTATGTCGGCGTGGTCATGCTGGTGCGCGTGGTCGACGGCAGTCTGAAAAAGGGCGAGCGCATCAAGCTCATGGCCACGCACGCCGCCTACACCGTCGAGGAGCTCGGCGTGTTCACGCCCAAGTCGGTGCCGCGCGATGCGCTCGAGGCGGGGGAAGTGGGTTTTGTCATCGCTGGCATCAAGGAGCTGCAAGCGGCCAAGGTGGGCGACACCATCACCCTGGAGAAAAAGCTGCCCAACAACCTCGGCCCTGCCACCGAACCCTTGCCGGGGTTCAAGGAAATCCAGCCGCAGGTGTTTGCCGGGCTGTACCCCACCGAAGCCAGCGAGTATGACTCGCTGCGCGACGCGTTGGAAAAGCTCAAGCTCAACGACGCCGCGCTGCGCTACGAGCCCGAGGTCAGCCAGGCGCTGGGATTCGGTTTTCGCTGCGGCTTTCTCGGCCTGCTGCACATGGAAATCGTGCAGGAGCGGCTCGAGCGCGAGTTCGACCAGGATCTCATCACCACCGCGCCGTCGGTGGTCTATCAGGTCGTGCTCAACAATGGCGAGGTCATCGAGGTGGAAAACCCCTCGAAAATGCCCGATCAGGGCCGTATCGCCGAAATCCGCGAGCCCATCGTCACCGTGCATCTGTACATGCCGCAGGACTATGTCGGTCCGGTGATGACCCTGGCCAACCAGAAGCGCGGCGTGCAGCTCGATATGACCTATCACGGCCGGCAGGTGATGCTGACCTACGACATGCCGCTGGCCGAGATCGTGCTCGACTTTTTCGACAAGCTCAAGAGCGTCTCGCGCGGCTATGCCTCGATGGACTACGAGTTCAAGGAGTACCGTGCCGCCGATGTGGTGAAGGTGGACATGCTGATCAACGGCGACCGGGTGGACGCGCTGTCCATCATCGTGCACCGCAGCCAGAGCCAGTATCGCGCACGGCAGGTGGCGGCCAAGATGCGCGAGATCATCCCGCGGCAGATGTTCGACGTGGCCATCCAGGCGGCCATCGGAGGCAACATCATTGCGCGTGAGACAATCAAGGCGCTGCGCAAGAACGTCCTGGCCAAGTGCTACGGCGGCGACATCACCCGCAAGCGCAAGCTGCTGGAAAAGCAGAAGGCGGGTAAAAAACGCATGAAACAGATCGGCTCGGTCGAAGTGCCGCAAGAGGCATTTCTCGCCATCCTGCAAGTCGAAGACTGAACACTCCCCTATCGCATCCCCCGTATGGAAACCGCGCCCAGCGTCAATTTCACCCTGTTGCTTTTCATTCTGCTGGTGGTTACTGGCGCATTCTGGTTTGCCGAGCGCTGGTATTTCGCGCCGCAGCGCAGGCGGGCTGCTGCGGCTGCAGCGGCGCAACTCCAGCAGCGGCGCAGTGCGCTGGCGCAGCAGGGGCTGGCGCTCGACGGCAGCGGGACGAGCGACGCCGACATCGAGGCCACACGCCAGCGGCTGCAAAGCCAACCCTGGTGGCTGGAATGGACCGCGGGGCTGTTTCCGGTCATCCTGGTGGTGTTTCTTCTGCGCTCCTTCGTCGCCGAGCCGTTCAAGATTCCCTCGGGTTCGATGGAACCCACGCTGGTGCCCGGTGACCTGATCCTGGTCAACAAGTTCGAATACGGTCTGCGCCTGCCGCTGCTCGAGACCCGCCTGACCCAGGGCGAGCTGCCCAGGCGAGGTGACGTCATCGTGTTTCGCCTGCCCAAAGACCCGCGTATCGACTACATCAAGCGCATCGTCGGCCTGCCGGGTGACACGGTGTCGTACGAAAACAAGCAGCTGGTGATCAACGGCAAACCCGTTGCCGAAACCCCGCTGCCCGATTATTTCGACCCCGGCACGATGACCTACTACAAACAGTACATGGAACAGCTCGGCACGCATCGGCACCGCATCATTGTCAACCCCGCCGCGCCGCCTTACGTCATCGGCGGGCCGGACGATTTTCCGCATCGCAATATGTGCCATTACAACGCCGAGGGTTTCGTCTGCAAGGTGCCGCCCGGCAATTACTTCGTGATGGGAGACAACCGCGACAACTCGCTCGATTCACGTTATTGGGGATTCGTGCCCGAGCGCAATATCATCGGCAAGGCTTTTGTGGTGTGGATGAATTTCAGCGCACCGAAGAACATCGGGCTGATTCATTGATCGTCTTTGCCGGGCAGACCAATCGGGGTAGACATGAAACAGCAGGACAAGCAACGCGGCATCACGCTGATCGGGCTGATTTTCTGGGGCGCGGTTCTGGCGTTCATCATCGTCATCGGTGCGCAGGCGGTGCCCACGGCAACCGAATATTTCGCGATCCAGAAGGCGGTGAATCAGGCGGCCAAGGCCGGGCCGACCGTGGCCGACATCCGCGCCGCCTACGCCAAGATGGCCGATGTGGACTACATCTCGTCGGTCTCGCCGCAGGATCTGAAAATCACCAAGGTCAACGACAAGGTCGTGGTGTCATTTGCCTACGACAAGGAAATCCACATCGCTGGTCCGGTGTACCTGCTGATCAAGTACGCGGGCCAATCGCACTGAACCCGGGTGAGCACGGCACTTGAAACGCGTCTGGGCTATGTCTTCCGCGATCGCAAACTGTTCGCGCGGGCGCTGACGCATCGCAGTTTCGGCGCCGATCACAACGAGCGCCTGGAATTCCTCGGCGATTCGGTGCTCAATCTGGCCGCCGCGGCCTGGCTCTATCACCAGGCGGCGCGGCAGGACGAAGGCCAGCTCTCCCGGCTGCGCGCTGCGCTGGTGCGCGCCGAGTCGCTGGCCGAGGTGGCGCGTTCGATCGAACTGGGCCAGTTTCTTCGGCTCGGCGAAGGTGAGCTGCAAAGCGGCGGCGCCCGGCGCGAGTCCATCCTGGCCGATGCGCTCGAAGCATTGCTTGGCGCGATCTACCTCGAAGCCGGTTTCGATGTCGCGCAGCAGGTGATGCAGCGGCTGTTTGCCGTGCTGCTCGACACCTTGGACGCCAACGTGGTGCGCAAGGACGCCAAGACCCAGTTGCAGGAATTCCTGCAGGGCCAGCGCCTGCCGCTGCCCACCTATACCGTGCGCGACGTGCGCGGGGCCGCGCACCGGCAGCAGTTCCAGGTGGAATGCGCCGTGCCCGCGCTGGGGTTGAAGGTGCTCGGCGAGGGTGACAGCCGCCGCCGTGCCGAGCAGGCTGCAGCCGCCCGCATGATCGAGCGCATCGGCCGTGGCGGAACACACCCGGTGCGCGGTGCCAACCGGCCGGTGCTGGTCGATGCGCGTGCCACCAGCGCCTCGGCCGGCGCAGATGGTCCGCAAGCGCCGCCCGAGACGCGGCAAAATTCCCCGCAGGCGGTCGATCCGGCACATGCTGGGCCGCGCCGCCCCTCCACACCGCACAAGCCGACATGACCGCACCGTCCCCGCAACCCCCGCGCCAGTTCGGCACCGTGGCCATCGTCGGACGCCCGAACGTGGGCAAGTCCACGCTGCTCAACGCGCTGGTCGGCGCCAAGCTCAGCATCACCTCGCACAAGGCGCAGACCACGCGCCACCGCATTCTCGGTGTGCGCACCGAAGGGCAGGCGCAGTTTGCCTTCGTCGACACGCCCGGCTTCCAGACCCGTCACCTGCACGCGCTCAACCGGGCGATGAACCGCACGGTCACCGCGGCGCTGGCCGAGGTCGATCTGGTGCTGTGGGTGCTGGAGGCCGGCAAACTCACCGCGCAGGACCGCGCCGTGCTCGAGCTTCTGCCCAACGATCGCCCGGTGATCGCCGTGGTCAACAAGCTCGACCGGGTGACTCCGCGCGAAACGCTTCTGCCCTGGCTGGCCGAGTTCGGCAAACTGCGTCCGTTTGCGGAAATCGTGCCGATGTCCGCGCAACGGGCCGCAGACGTGCCGCGCCTGCTGGCGATCATGCAGCCGTATCTGCCGCAGGGTGAGTGGCGCTTCGACGAGGACGCGCTCACCGACCGCAGCGAGCGCTTTCTCGCGGCCGAAATCCTGCGCGAAAAGCTGTTTCGCCTCACCGGCGACGAACTGCCCTACACCAGTACCGTGGTCATCGAGCAGTTCACCGAAGAGGGAGCGCTGCGCCGCATCGCCGCGGCGATCATCGTCGACCGCGACAGCCACAAGGCGATGGTCATCGGCGCCGGCGGCGAGCGGCTCAAGCGCATTTCCACCGAGGCACGCCAGGACATGCAGACGCTGTTCGGCGCCCCGGTATTTCTCGAGGTCTGGGTGAAAACCCGCTCGGGATGGGCCGACGACCAGGCCGCAGTGCGTGCCTTCGGGTATGAGGATTGACCCCGCCCCGGATCGCCTCGCCGATCCGCACGCCCCATTCGTTGCCGGCGGTAAGCCGCCTGCGCGCCGGCGCAGCGGCATCGAGCGGGTGCAGGATGAATCGATCTATGTGCTGCACAGTTATCCGTGGAAGGAAACCAGCCTGCTGCTCGACGTGTTCAGCCGCCGGCATGGCCGCCTGGCGCTGGTGGCCAAGGGGGCCAAGCGCCCGACCTCGGCGCTGCGTGCGGTGCTGCTGGGCTTTCAGCCCTGCCAGGCCAGCTGGAGCGGGCGCGGTGAGGTCCGCACCCTGACCCGGGCCGAATGGGTGGGTGGACACGCGCCGCTGTGCGGCCTGCCGCTGCTGTGCGGCTTTTACTTCAACGAGTTGCTGGTGCGTCTGCTGGCGCGTGAAGACGCGCACGAAGGCTTGTTCGACGCGTATCACCACGCGGTTGTCGCGTTGGCGCAGCGCCCGCATGCGCTGCCGGCGGAGCTCGAACCGGTGTTGCGCCAGTTCGAGTTTGCGCTGCTGCGCGAGCTGGGCCATCTGCCGCAACTGCATGTCGAGGCCGCGACCTCGCAGCCGGTACGCCCAGGGGCACTGTACCGTGTCGACCCCGAGCATGGTGTTGCGCCCAGCAGCGCCGCCGACCCTGCCGCGGTGCGCGGCGAGGTGCTGCTCGCGCTGCGCGACGGCCTGCCCGTGCAGCCCGATCCGGCGCTGGCGCGCGCCGCCAAGGCCTTGATGCGCAGCCTGCTTCACTATCATCTTTCCGGCCAGACGCTGCGCACCCGCCAGCTTCTCATCGACCTGCACAAGCTATGAATCCCCTGGTGCCCGCTGCTGCCACACCCTTGCTCGGGGTGAACATCGACCATGTCGCCACCCTGCGCAATGCGCGCGGCGGCAGCTTTCCCGACCCGGTGCGCGCCGCGCACCAGGCAGTGCAGGCCGGGGCCGACATCATCACCTTTCATCTGCGCGAAGACCGGCGGCACATCCGCGACGCCGATGTCGAGCGGCTCAAGGCCGAGATCACCGCACCGCTGAACTTCGAGTCGGCGCTGGCGCCTGAGATGCTCGACATCATCTGCCGCGTGCGGCCGCAAATGGTCTGCCTCGTGCCCGAGCGCCGCCAGGAAATCACCACCGAGGGCGGGCTGGACGTGGCCGGGCAGTTTGACCGCGTGCGTGCGGCCTGTGCGCGGCTGGCTGACTGCGGCTGCCGGGTGTCGCTGTTCATCGAGCCCAGCGCGCAGCAGATCGAGGCCAGCGCCCGCGCCGGCGCGCCGTGCATCGAGCTGCACACCGGCGCCTATGCCAATGCCTGCGACGCGGCGGACGATGCGGCGCGCGCGCGCGAGTTCGCGCGCATCACCGCCGGACTGAAGCTGGGGCGCAGTCTGGGGCTGCAGACCAATGCCGGCCACGGCCTGAACCTGGACAGCACCGCGGCGATCGCCGCCCTGCCCGAGGTCAGCGAGCTGCACATCGGCCATGCACTGATCGGCCATGCGGTGTTCGTCGGCCTGACCCAGGCGGTGCGCGATTTCCAGACAGTGATCGCAAGGGCCGTGGCCGCGGCGCGCGGCTGAACCCGGCGCAGGTGCGCAGCATGATCTACGGCATCGGCACCGACATCTGCTCCATCGCCCGCATGCGCGCGGCGGTGGCGCGGCATGGCAGCCGGTTTGCCGCGCGGGTGCTCGGGCCGGACGAGCAGCGCGAATATGCCCGGCGCATGGCCAGGGTGGAGCAGCGCGGCATCAATTACCTGGCCACACGTTTTGCCGCGAAAGAGGCGTTTTCCAAAGCCATCGGTCTGGGCATGCACAGCCCGATGCGCTGGTGCGACTGCGAAATCCTCAAACTGCCCAGCGGCCAGCCGACCATCGTGCTGCATGGTGCCTTGCAGGCGTGGTGTGCGGCGCGGTCGCTGCGCTTCATGGTGTCGGTGTCCGACGAGGCCGACACCGCACTGGCGCTGGTGGTCGCCGAGGTGGTTGGCGGCTGAGGCGGTCTGAGCTCCATGTCCGTGCCTGCGCTCATCCTCGACGTCGCCGGTCTGCAGCTGACTGCTGCCGATCGCAGACGTCTGCGCCATCCGCTGGTCGGCGGCGTGGTGCTGTTTGCGCGCAACTGGGACAGCCGCGCGCAACTGCGGGCGCTTTGCGCGCAGATCAAGGCGGTGCGTGCCGATCTGCTCATTGCGGTCGATCATGAAGGCGGGCGGGTGCAGCGCTTTCGCACCGATGGCTTCACGCATCTTCCGGCCATGCGCACACTCGGCGACCACTGGATGCTCGACGCCCCGGGCGCGATGCGCCGGGCCGCGGCCTGCGGGGTGGTGCTGGCTGCCGAGCTGCGCGCCTGCGGGGTGGATTTCAGCTTCACGCCGGTGCTCGATCTGGACTGGGGGGAATCGAGCGTGATCGGCGACCGCGCGTTCCATGCCGATGCGCAGGTGGTCACGGTGCTGGCGCAGAGCCTGATGCTGGGCATGGCGCGCATGGGCATGGCGCATTGCGCCAAGCATTTTCCCGGCCACGGCTACGCCCGCGCCGACACCCATGTGGCGGTGGCGCAGGACGGGCGCGCGCTGGATGCCATACTCGCCGCTGACGCCGCGCCGTATCACTGGATGGCGCCGGGGCTGCGCGCGGTCATGCCGGCGCATGTGGTGTACCCGGCGGTGGACGCGCAGCCGGCGGGCTTCAGTGCGGTGTGGCTGCAGCAAATCCTGCGCGGGCGCATCGGTTTTACCGGCGCGATCATCAGCGACGATCTGGGCATGGCTGCGGCGCGGGCGCAGGGGCAGAGTCTGAGCCAGGCCGCATTGCAGGCGTTGCAGGCCGGTTGCGATCTGGCGCTGGTGTGCAATCAGAGCGTGGTGGACGGCGGCAGCGCGCTCGATGCGCTGCTGCGCGACCTGCAGGACGCACAGGATCGCGGCTTGTGGACGCCCGATGCGCGCAGCACCCAGCGCTGCGCCGGCCTGCTGCCTTCGCAGCCTGCGATGGACTGGGACGCGCTGCTTGCCAGCGACACCTACCGGGTCGCGCGCGCCGCGATCGATGCTCAGGGATAGAACAGCACCAGCTTGTAGCCGGCCGGCGCGGCAGCAGTTAGTGCCAGATGCAGTTGCAGCTGGATCTGCTGTCCTGGGGCGATGCCTGCGCGCAGCGCAGGGGCGCTGGCCAGCGTGGCCGGAAGGTATTGCGCCGGCTCGAGCACCTTGCGCTGCTGGATGCGGTCCTGCGCGTCGGTCAGCGTCAGCTCGATCGCCGGCCAGGCCACGGCGCGGTCCAGGCGGTTGCGCAGCAGCACGCTCAGCCGCAGGCCCTGCGGCGTGGGCGCGAGCGCAGAGGCATCGATCACCAGGGCATCGAGATCGCGCGGTGCCGACAACTGGCACCCAGTGGTGACCTGGCACAGGCGTTGCAGCCAGGGGCGGCTGGCCGGCCACTGCTGCGCCAGGGTGTCGCGCCAGAACAGGGCAGCCTGCGCCGCAAGAGTCAGCCCGAGCAACAGGCTGAGCACAGCCAGCGCGACGCGCACCGGCGTGCTGCGCCACCGCGCCTGACGTTGCGCCTGTCGCAGGAATTCGGGTTCCCGGGCGCTGGCGGCAGAGGCAGGCGCAGCGCCGTCGCGGTCCGCCGTGGCATCGTCCGGCTCGAAACGGTAGTGCAGCGCATCGATCAGATTGAACTCGGACAGCGGCGCACCGTCGTCTTGGGCTGCAGCCGGGGCCTGTTCGTGGGGGGAGGCGGTCGCCGCTTGCGGCACTGCCGCCACGGCAGAGCTGGACTGCGCTCGGTCGATGGGGATTTGCCGCGTGGTTTCGTCGGCGTGCGCGTCCTGCGCCGATGTTCGGGGGGCGTAGGGCTGCGCCGTGAGCGGCAGGAAACCCTGCTGGACGGCAGACTGATCGCCCGTGGGCTGTTGCCAATGCATCTGCGCTCTGTATGGCACGGAGGGCACCGAGCGCAACTGGGCGGGCGGTTCGGCCTGCGGCGCGGAGGGTGGTTGGGGGGCTGAAGCCGGCGACGGTTCTGCGGCAGGGGCAGCGGCATCCCGCGGTGGGGCAGGCGGGCCGGGGTCGATCAGATGATCGAGCGCGTTGAAGGGTTCGCCGCACTGGCCGCAGCGCACCCAGCCTTCACGCAGCAAAAGCTGGTCCCGCACCACCTTGAAGGCGGTCTGGCAGTGCGGGCAGCGGGTGGCCTGTGCCATGCGGGATTCAGCAGCGCGTGCGACCCGCCAGGCAGACCCAGCCTTCGAGCACCTGATCGACCTGCAGCGCGGCGTACGGCGCGTAAGCTGCAATCAGTTCGTCTGCCTGCCGCTCCAGAATGCCACTGAGCACCAGCGCGCCACCCGGGCGGACATGCGCGGCGATCGCCGGTGCCAGCAGCTTGAGCGGCGCCGACAGGATATTGGCCACCACCAGGTCGAAACGCATCCCGGTCACGGCATCGGGCAGGCCGGCCTGGAGGGTCACGCGGTTGTCGGTGGCGTTGGCCGTGGTGGCCTGCACCGCATCGGGGTCGATGTCCACCCCGACCACCGGCGCCGCGCCAAACTTGGCCGCCGCAATGGCCAGAATGCCCGAGCCGCAGCCGTAGTCGAGCAGACTCTTGCCTTGCAGCGGCTGGCGTGTCAGCCACTGCAGGCACAGCCGCGTGGTCGGATGCGTGCCCGTGCCAAAGGCCAGCCCCGGATCGAGGCGGATGACCGGGGCGGCGGTGTCGGGCGGATCGTGCCAGCTCGGCACGATCCATAGTCGGTCATCGATCGACACCGGCTGGAATTGCGACTGCGTCAGCCGCACCCAGTCTTGATCTTCGACTGTGGTCTGCTGCACGCCCTGCAGATCGGGCAGGGCCTGGGCCGCCAGCAGCGCGGCCAGCGCGGCGTCGGCCTGCGCCTGGTCGGCAAACAGCGCGCGCAGCAGCGACTGCGCCCAGGCCGACTTCGGCGCGGGCATGCCCGGCTCGCCGTACAGTGCCTGCTCCTGTGCGGTGTCGCCGAAGCGGTCTTCGACGCTGACGCTGAGCGCGCCGAGTTCGAGCAGCGCATCCGACAGCGCGTCGGCCTGCTCCTCGCCGACCGCAATGGTGACTTCGCGGTAAGGCATGGCGATTCAGTCCTGGTGCCGCGCCGCCAGGTATTCCTCGAGATAGTGGATGCTGGTGCCGCCTTCGAGGAAGCGGGCATCGACCATCAGCTCGCGGTGCAGCGGGATATTGGTCTGGATGCCATCGACCACCATTTCCGACAGCGCGATGCGCATGCGTGCGATCGCCTGCTCGCGCGTGGCGCCGTGGGTGATGATCTTGCCGATCATCGAGTCGTAGTTTGGCGGCACGAAATAGTTGGCGTAGGCATGCGAGTCCACCCGCACGCCGGGGCCGCCGGGCACATGCCAGGTGGTGATGCGCCCGGGCGACGGAGTGAACTTGTAAGGATCTTCGGCGTTGATGCGGCACTCGATCGCATGCCCCTTGAACTGCACCCCACGCTGGCGCAGGGTCAGCTTTTCCCCGGCGGCGATGCGGATCTGCTCGACCACGATGTCCACCCCGGTGATCAGCTCGGTCACCGGATGCTCGACCTGCACCCGGGTGTTCATTTCGATGAAGTAGAACTCTCCGTTTTCGTACAGGAACTCGAAGGTGCCGGCGCCGCGGTAGCCGATTTTTTTGCAGGCGTCCGCGCAGCGCGTGCCGATGCGATCGATCAGCCGGCGCGGAATTCCGGGGGCTGGCGCTTCTTCGAGGATTTTCTGGTGCCGCCGTTGCATCGAGCAATCGCGCTCGCCCAGCCACAGCGCATTGCCATGGGTGTCGGCCAGCACCTGGATTTCGATGTGCCGCGGCTGCAGCAGAAATTTCTCCATGTACACCGCCGGGTTGCCGAATGCCGCGCCGGCCTCGCTGCGGGTCATGGTCACCGCGTTGAGCAGTGCCGCCTCGGTATGCACCACCCGCATGCCGCGCCCGCCGCCGCCGCCTGCGGCCTTGATGATCACCGGATAGCCGATGGCGCGGGCAATCCGGGTGATTTCGCGTGGATCGTCAGGCAGCGCGCCATCCGAGCCGGGCACGCAGGGCACGCCAGAGCGGATCATGGTCTGCTTGGCGCTGACCTTGTCGCCCATCAGCCGGATCGACTCGGGCCGCGGGCCGATGAAGGCAAAGCCCGACTTTTCCACCCGCTCGGCAAAGTCGGCGTTTTCCGACAGAAAGCCATACCCAGGGTGGATCGCCTCGGCGTCGGTGACTTCGGCGGCGGAGATGATCGCCGGCATGTGCAGATAGCTTTGCGCCGAGGGCGCTGGCCCGATGCACACCGCCTCGTCGGCGAGCTTGACATACTTGGCCTCGCGATCGGCTTCGGAATACACCACCACGGTCTGGATACCCAGTTCGCGGCAGGCGCGCTGCACCCGCAGAGCGATTTCTCCGCGGTTGGCGATGAGAATTTTTTTGAACATGCGCGTTGTCCGTTCAGGTACTGAATGAGGCGGCTGCACCCGGTCGAGCCGGGCAGGGGCGGGCCGCGCAGGTCGCCGCGGCCGGTGCGCAGCCGCCAGGCCCTTACTCGATCACGAACAGCGGCTGGCCGAATTCGACGGCCTGACCGTTCTCGGCCAGGATGGCCTTGATCACGCCGTCCTTGTCCGATTCGATCTCGTTGAGGATTTTCATGGCCTCGATGATGCACAGCGTCTGCCCGACCTTGACCGCATCGCCCACTTCGACGAAGGGCGCTGCACCCGGCGACGAGGCGCGGTAGAACGTGCCGACCATCGGCGACTTCAGCACATGGCCCGGTGCCTCGGGTTCGGCTGGCGCCGGTGCGGCGGGCACTGCGGGCGCAGGCGGTGGCGCCGGCGGCGCGGCCGGTGCCGCGTAAGCCACCGGTGCGGGCATCTGGGCGTATTGCACGATGGGCTGGGGCGGCGCCTTGACGATGCGCACCGTGCCTTCGGCCTCGGTGATCTCCAGCTCGGACACATTCGATTCCGAGACCAGGTCGATCAGCGTCTTGAGTTTGCGTAAATCCATGATCTGTCGTTAACTCGCTGGAATGTGACGCATTAGACCATCAATTTTTGCCATTCGACAGTTCCGCGGCGGCGTGTCGCAGTGCCAGCAGGTAGCCGTGTGCGCCGCAACCGCTGATGACCGCCAGCGCCAGGTCCGAGAAATACGAGTGGTGGCGAAACGGCTCGCGGCGGTACACATTGCTCAGGTGGACCTCGATGAAAGGCAAGTCGGTGGCGGCGATTGCATCGCGCAGCGCCACGCTGGTGTGGGTGTACGCTGCCGGATTGATGATGACAAAGCGCGTGCCGTCGGTGCGCGCGGCGTGCAGGCGGTCGATCAGCGCGCCTTCGTGATTGCTCTGAAAGTGCGCGACCTCCAGTTGCAGTTCGGCGCCGAGCGCCTGCAGCGCCCGGTCGATGTCGGCCAGTGTGGTGGTGCCGTAGATGTGCGGCTCACGCTGCCCCAGCAGGTTCAGGTTGGGGCCATGAAGAACGAGGATGCGGGGAAGGCTCATGGTGCGGTGGGCGGTCGGATGGGCAGCGGTCGGGTTGTCAGTTGCCTGCGGGGACGGCGTCCTTGAGCTCGTCCAGCGAGGTCTTGCCCAGCTTCTGGAACACCACGTCGCCCTTGGCATCGAGCACGACGGTAAACGGCAGGCCGCCCTGCTTGTTGCCCAGGCTGGTGCTCAGCGCAAGCCCGTTCATCCCGCCCAGGAGGATGGGATAGCTCACCGGATGCGCTTTGAGGAAGTTGCGCACCGCGGTTGGGTTGTCCAGCGCAATACCGACCATCTGAATGCCTTTATCCTTGTTCTTCTGATAAAAGTCGGAAAAATCCGGCATTTCCGCGATGCACGGCGGGCACCAGCTGGCCCAGAAGTTGATCACCAGGGGTTTGCCTTTGAATTGCGCGAGATCGACGGTCTTGCCGTCGAGATCGGTCAGTTTGTCGGCAAAAAACGCCGAGACGGCGCTGTTTTCGACCTGAACCGGCACGGTGCGGCGGTGTTGGTACCAGGCATTGGCCAGCACGGCAACGATCAGTGCAACGATGGCGGCAGAAATCCACAAATTGATCTTGTTCATGGCTTGGGGTGAGTCTGTCAGGATGGATCGCATTGTGCATGGCTGGCAAAGCCGGCTCAGTTCGCCGGGGCTTGACCGTCATCGTCCGGCTGCGCCGCCAGCAGTCGCCGCAGCGCAGCGAGGGTGCCGCGCGGGGTGCGTCCCTGTGCGTCGGGCAGCAGCGCACCGCGCTGGTCCTTTTCGCTGTATAAGCTCAGGTGCGCAGTGACCATGCCGCCGGTCTGCAGCGGCCAGTGCAGGGTCAAGCGCTCCACCCGCCCGCGTCCAGCGTAATGCGCCGCGTTGCCGACCTGATAGGCCAGACCGTGGTCGATGCAGTGAATCTCCACGCCTTTGGTGTCGTCGGTGAACAGCAGCACATGCAGGTCGGAATGCGCATTGGCGGTGCCGTTCCACACCGCACCGGCCAGATGCGGGTTGAACGCGGCGAAACACTCCATCAGCGCCAGCGCTGCACGGCGCAGTTGCAGCAGCTGTGCCGGCTGGGTGTCGGCATGGAACAGGGCGAGCTCCTCGCGCACCTGCTGTTCGATTTCGTCGTTGCTCGGCAGCAGGTCGTGCGCTGCATGCTCGCCCAGCAGGCGCCGCGCGGCCTTGCGCTTGGCGCTGCCGTAATCCAGCCCGTCTTCGACGATCAGACGGGCAGCCAGTGCGGCGAGTTCTGCGCGCAGGGTATCCATCAGGGCATGGTAGCGCCCGCCGGGCTGCCGGGCGACAGACAGGCACAATGCGGCGGGTATATCGCTTCGAAAACCTGTCATGGCCGTTCTCTCCGTCTCCGACCTGTGCCTCGCCTTCGGCCATGTGGCCCTGCTCGACCATGCCGCCATGACGCTGGAGGCGGGCGAGCGCGTTGGCCTGATCGGGCGCAACGGCACGGGTAAGTCGTCGCTGTTGCGCATCCTGGCGGGGCTGGAGTTGCCGGACGACGGACTGGTGCAGGTGCAGCAGGGCCTGCGCCGGGTGTATGTGCCGCAGGAGGCGGATTTTTCGGCGGATTCGACGGTGTTCGACGTGGTCAGTCAGGGTGTGGCCGAGGCGCGCAGCCTGCGCGAGCGCTTCGAGCGCCATGCGCCCGACGACGATCTGGACGCGCTGCAGTCCCGCATCGAACTGCTCGACGGCTGGAACTGGGAAGCGCGCGTCGAACAAACACTGCAGCGCCTGCAGCTCGACGGCGGTGCGCGCGTGGGCAGCCTGTCGGGCGGCATGCAAAAGCGCGTGGCGCTGGCCCAGGCGCTGGTGGCCGCGCCCGACGTGCTGCTGCTCGATGAGCCGACCAATCATCTCGACCTCGATGCCATCGCCTGGCTGCAGGAACTGCTCACCGGGTTTCGCGGCAGCGTGGTGCTGATCACCCACGACCGCGCGTTTCTCGATGCGGTGGCCACGCGCATCGTCGAGCTCGACCGCGGGGTGCTGCGCAGCTATCCCGGCAACTTTGCCGCGTACGAGGCGCGCAAGGAACAGGAGCTTGCCGACGAGGCGGCAAGCAATGCCCGCGCCGACAAGCTGCTGGCGCAGGAGGAGGTGTGGATTCGCAAAGGCGTGGAGGCGCGCCGCACCCGCAGTGTCAGCCGCATCCATCGTCTCGAGGCGCTGCGTCGGCAGCGTGCTGCGCGGCGCGAGTCGCTTGGGCGGGTCAGGCTCGAGGTGGACGGTGGCCAGTCCAGCGGCAGGGTCGTCGCCGAACTGCAGAGCGTGAGCAAGGCGTTCGACGGGCGCACCATCGTGCGCGACTTTTCCGCCACCATCCTGCGCGGCGACAAGGTGGGGCTGATCGGCCCCAACGGCGCGGGCAAAACCACGCTGCTCAAGCTCATCCTCGGCGAGATTGCGCCCGACAGCGGCACCGTGCGCCTGGGCACCCGCCTGCAGGTGGCGTATTTCGACCAGATGCGCGCGGCGCTCAACCCCGATGCCACACTGGCCGACACCATCAGTCCGGGCAGCGAGTGGGTGGAAATCGCCGGTCAACGCAAGCATGTGATGAGCTACCTGGGCGACTTTTTGTTCTCGCCGGCGCGGGCGCATTCACCGGTCAGGTCGCTCTCGGGCGGCGAACGCAACCGCCTGCTGCTGGCGCGTCTGTTCGCGCGGCCGGCCAATGTGCTGGTGCTCGACGAGCCGACCAACGATCTGGACATCGACACTCTCGAACTGCTGGAGCAGTTGCTGCAGGACTTTCCGGGGACGGTTTTCCTGGTCAGCCACGACCGGCGCTTTCTCGACAACGTGGTCACCAGCACCATCGTCAGCGAATCCACACCCGACGATCCGGGCCGCTGGCGCGAATTTGAGGGCGGCGTCACCGACTGGCTCCTTCAGTCGCAGCGTGCGCGCGCACTGCAGTCTGCAGCAGGCAAACCGGCCCCGCCGCCGCGGTCTGAAGCGGCAGCCCCCGCGGCCGCGCAGCCCGTGCCCCCGCCTGCGCCGCGGCGCAAGTTGAGCTACAAGGAGCAACGCGAACTGCAGGAACTCCCCGGACGCATCGCCGCGCTCGAAGCCGAGCAGAAAGCGCTGTCCGACCAACTCGCTGACCCGGCAAACTACGCCTCGGCCCCGGCAGCGGCGCGCATCGCGCAGATGCAGCAGCGCTATGCCCAGATCGAAGAGGAACTGCTGCAGGCGCTGGAGCGCTGGGAAGAGCTGGACGACAAATGTGCGAACTCCCGATGACCGGCGCAACGCCACCCCTGCTGCAAAACCTGGATCTGCGCACCGATCCGCTGGCAGCCGCCTACATCAAACAGGAAACGGTGCAGGTGCGCTTTGCCACCCATGCCGGCGAACTCGTCAGTCGCGAAGGCCCGAACCGCTATGCCTGCGGCGACGCCATCATCACCGGATCGACAGGCGACCGCTGGAGCGTTTCCCGCGCCCGCTTCGACGCCCGCTACCAGCCCCTCGCGCCCACGCAAGCCGGACAGGACGGTGCCTACATCAACAGGCCCATTCCGGTCCTGGCGCGGCAGATGCCGCACCCGTTTCGCATCGCGCGCAGCGCAGGAGGCGATCTGCTGCGCGGCAACGCGGGCGACTGGGTGCTGCAGTACGCGCCCGGGGATTACGGCGTGGTAGAGCAGCAGCGGTTTGCCCAGGTCTACCGACCGCTGGCACCCGCCGGCCCGGCAGGCTAGCTCCGCGCCCGCCAGACCCGCCCAGCCGTGAGGCGTTTGCCAAAACGGCCCCGACCGACGCGGCGCCTGCGTCCAGTGCCTCGGCTGCGGCGCTGGGATATGCGCTCGAATTCGGCGACGTGCAGGCGCGAGGCGGCCCTAAAGCGGCAGGCGTTTTGTCGCCAGCGGCGCAAAGCCGTGGTTCAGCGGCCCGTGGCCGTGGCCGAGTTGCAGGTCTGCCCCGGCGCGCAGCGCCTGCTGCACATAGTCCAGGCCGAGCTGCACGGCGCTGTCCAGCGGCTCGCCCAGCGCCAGATGCGCGGCGATTGCCGACGACAGGCTGCAGCCGGTGCCGTGGGTGTTGCGCGTGGGGATGCGCGGGGTGTTGCGGCGGATGACGCGCCCGCCCGGCAAGCGCAGCAGGTCGGTGACGGTTGCATCCGGCAGGTTGCCGCCCTTGAGCAGCACAGCGGGTGCGCCAAGCTGCTGCAGCCGCTGCGCGCACGGCTCCAGCATGTCGCCGGAGATCGCGTCCAGCCGCAGCAGCCAGCGTGCTTCGTCGAGGTTGGGGGTGATCAGGGTCGAGAGCGGGAACAGCTCGCGCACCAGCACGTCCACGGTGGAGTCGGTGATGAGCTTGTCGCCGCTGGCCGCGACCATCACCGGGTCGAGCACCACGTGCGCAAAGCGGTGGCGGCGGATTGCGTCGGCCACCACATGCACCACGTCGGCGTCGTGCAGCATGCCGATCTTGACCGCGTCCACGCCGATGTCCTCGACCACGGCGTCGATTTGCTGCGCCAGCAGCGCGGGCGGCAGCGGGTGGATCGCGCGCACGCCCAGCGTGTTTTGCGCGGTGATCGCGGTGATCGCCGTCATGCCGTAACAGCCGAGCGCGGCGATGGTCTTGAGATCGGCCTGGATGCCGGCGCCGCCGCCGCTGTCGGAGCCGGCGATGGCGAGCACGCGGGCGTAGCGCGCGGTGGGTGGGGTGTAGGCAGAATCGGCGGCAGGGGTCATGGCGTGGCTTGCGCTTCGATGGCGCGGCGCAGTGCCTGCGCCGCAGCAGTGGGGTCGGGCGCGGCGCACAGCGCACGCACCACGGCCAGGCCATCGGCGCCAGCGGCCATCACCTGCGCGGCGTTGTGCAGGTCGATGCCGCCGATGGCGATCAGCGGCAGCCGGGTGAGGCGGCGCAGGGCGCGCAGCCCGTCTAGGCCGAGCGCGGGGGCGGTGTCGGTCTTGCTCGGCGTGGCAAAGATGGGGCTGGCGCCGAGATAGTCCACCGGGCAGTGTTCTGCGGCCTGCACCTGCGCGGCGTTTTCCACCGACAGGCCGATCAGCGCGTGCGGCATCAGCCGTCGCACCTCGGCAGGGTGCATGTCGCGCTGGCCGACATGCACGCCGTCGGCGCCGACCGCCAGCGCAATATCGACCCGGTCGTTGATGATCAGCGGCACGTGCAGCGGCGCAAGCAGCGCCTTGAGCGCGCGGGCGCGTTCGACAAAAGGCCGGGTGTCGAGCTGCTTTTCGCGCAGCTGCACACAGGTTGCCCCGCCGCGCACCGCGGCGGCGACCACCGCTTCGACCCCGCGCGGGCCGCACAGCGCGGCGTCGGTGACCAGATGCAGCCGCAGCGCAGCCAGCGGCCAGCGGCGAGCGCCTTCAGTCATGGGCCAGGCGCAGACGGGCGTGGAAGGTGGCGGCGTCGAGCAGTTGCAGCTGGTCGAGCAGAGCGATCTGCAACTGGCCCACACCGCCGCCTGCGGCCTGCACACGCTCTGCTGCCACCTCGCCCACCACGCCGAGATAGGCCATGGCCGCGGCGGTGGCGGCAAACACGTCGGGCTGCACCGCGCAGAACGCGCCGATCAGCGCGCTGGCCGTGCAGCCCACGCCGGTGACCCGGGTCATCCACGGGTGGCCGTTGCGCAGACGCATGTGGCGGCCATCCGGCGCGAGGATGTGGTCGGTGGCGCCGCTGACGCACACCACCGCGCCCAGCCGCGCGGCCAGATCGCGCGCGCAAGCCACCGCGTCGTCGGATGCGGCTGCGCTGTCCACGCCGCGGGTGGCGGCATCCACTCCGGCCACGCTGAGAATTTCCGAGCCGTTGCCGCGCAGCACGCTTGGGCTGCCGATCGCCAGCAGCGCGGCAATGGCCTGGTTGCGGTAGGGTGTGGCCCCAGCGCCGACCGGATCGAGCACCACCGGGATGCCGCGGCTGCGCGCGGTGGCCAGCGCCAAGCCCATGGCGTCCACCCAGTCGGGCGAGAGTGTGCCGATGTTGAGCACCAGCGCCTGCGCGATCGCCGCCATGTCGCGCACTTCCTCGCGGGCATGCGCCATCACGGGCGATGCGCCCAGCGCGAGCAGGGCGTTGGCGGTGTAGTTCATCACCACCAGATTGGTGATGTTGTGCACCAGCGGCTGTTGCCGGCGCACGGCGAGCACATCGGCCCAGAGACTGTCTGCGGTGGGAAAGGTCATGCGATTACGGGACGACGGAAGGCACCCATTATCGCCGGGGGATTCAGGCGCGGTGATAGGGGTGACCGCTGAGCAGACTGTGCGCCCGGTAGAGCTGCTCGGCCAGCAGCACCCGCACCAGACCGTGCGGCAGGGTGAGATCGGACAGGCGCAGCAGAGTGTCGGCGCGCTGCTTGATGCGCGGCGCCAGGCCGTCCGCGCCGCCGATGATCAACGCCACGTCGCGCCCGTCCTGCCGCCAGTGTTGCAACAGTTCGGCCAACCCGGCGGTGGTCAGACGCTCGCCGCGTTCATCCAGCGCCACCACGCGCGCGCCAGGCGGCAGCGCAGCCTCGATGCGCTGTGCCTCGCGTTCCATCACCGCCTCGGCGCTCAGGCTAGAAC
>JBMFIE010000004.1:0-36697 GCA_049976465.1 Thiomonas sp.
CAGCCAGGAGCAAGGCGTCCAGCCTTGCCCCGGGCCTCCGCCTTGCATCCATCCCCGCCTGGGGGCAACGCGGGTGCACCAATCGCGTGAACAGGCCCTAGGCTCATGTCACCAGTTGCCGACATGGTGCCGACCTTTGCCGAGCGCGCCGCTGCACGGCATGCGCCGTGCACAAAAGCAAACTGCCCGCATCGAAGCGGGCAGTTCGGTCAGCACAAGGGGACGCCGTTCACTTTTTAGAGGCGCGGACCTTTTTGATCAGGTAATCCACGACCTCGAGCACCTTTTGGTTGCTGTTGGCCTCGGGCAAGGCGGCCGATGTGGTGTACATGCCCTGCACTGCCATGGTCGGCACCCCCTGGATCTGGTAGTCGGCCACCATCTGCGTGGCCTGCTTGACCTGCGCATTCACGGCAAACGAGTTGTAGGCGTCGAGGAAGGTCTTTTTTGGAATACCCTGCTGCGCCAGCCAGTTGGCCATCTGCTCGGGTGTGCCCAGCGGAATGTGCTGCACATGGATGGCGTTGAAAATCTTGGCCTGCATCGCACTGCTGAGCTTGCCCAGCGCCTTGAGCGCGTAATACAGATGCTGCTGCGGCACGAATTGCGGGGAGAACGCCACCGGGACACGTTCGAGCACCACATCGGGCGGCAGCTTCTTGGCCCAGGCATCGAGCAGCGGTTCGAAGTCGGCGCAGTGCGGGCAGTCGTACCAGAAAAACTCCATCACCACGATCTTGTCCGACGGACTCACGGGCTGCGGTACCGCAAGCCGGTTGTAGGCAAAACCTTCGTTGAAGGGATTGGGTTTGGCAGGTGTCTGCGCCTGCGCGGCAGCCGCGACAAAGCCCAGCGAAAACACCATGCACACCACGGAAAGCCAGCGTCGAAACATGCGTGATCCTTTGGTTGGAAGGTCAGGGGGTCGGTTTTATTTGGTGATGCGCACCAACGCGGTTTGAATGCCGTTGTCGCTCAGAAGTTTCTGCGTCTTCTCGGCCTGCTGCGCCGACGAGAAGGGCCCCACCCGAACGCGGTAGAGCGTGCGATCGTTGACAACGCGCTGGTCGATGTGCGCTTCCTGCCCGGTCAGCGCCACCTTGGCGCGCTGCCGCTCGGCATCCTCCTGTGTGCTGTAGGCCCCCACCTGCAGCACATAGCTCACTTCGGCGGGGCTTGCCGCAGTAGGCCCGGGCGACGTCGCGGCGGGCGCCTGGGTCGTGGTCGCGGCCTGCGACGCGGCAGCCGGCCCAGGCTGTCCCAGTTTGGCCAGGGCTGAAGGCGACAGCGGCCGGCTGGCTGCGGTCAAGGGCATCGAGCCGCTGCCTGCGGGCGGTGCGGCCGTGGCACCGCTCAAGCCCTGGTTCGGATTCCAGTTGGCCGCGCCGGAGGCAGCGCTCGACGGGCGTTCCTGAAAGCGGTTCATGAACGGCAGCGGGGCTTTGGTGATGTAGAGCGCCACGCCCAGGGCGATGGCCAGGCCGATCACCAATCCGGCAATCAGGCCGATGAGGGTACCGCCGAGCTGGCGGTGCGGAAGACGCGGTGTGGACATGGCGTGCGACAGGAACAGGTCGGTGAACTGGGTGGGGATGCGTCGCTCACATGCGCAGCGGCGCGCTGACCCCCAGGACGGTCAGCGCATTGTGCATCACCTGCCGCACCGCGCGCAGCAGCCGCAGCCGCGCGTGGCGCAGCGGCAAATCGTCGACCAGCACCCGCTCGGCGTTGTAGTACGCATGGAAATCGGCCGCGAGGTCGCGCAGGTAGAACGCCACATGGTGCGGTGCGAGTTCTTTCGCGGCCGCGGCGAGCACTTGCGGATACTGCGCCAGATTGAGCAGCAGCGCGCGTTCGCGCGGCGCGCTGAGCAGGCTCAGGTCAGCGGTGTCCAGCAGCGCGGGCTGCGCCGCATCGTGCGGGGCGCGCGCGGCCCACTGTTCGAACACAGAGTTCACCCGCGCATGCGCGTACTGCACGTAATACACCGGGTTTTCGTCGGTCTGCGCCAGCGCCAGATCGACATCGAACACGAATTCGGTATCTGCCTTGCGCGACACCAGAAAGAACCGCACCGCATCGCGGCCGCGTTGCAGCGCAGCGGCGCGCGCTTCTTCGGTCATGTCACCCACGACACCGCCCGACCACTCGATCAGATCCCGCAGTGTGACATAGCTGCCGGCGCGCTTGGAGATCTTGACCTCCTGCCCACCGCGCATCACGGTGACCATCTTGTGCAGCACATAGTCGGGATAGCCCTTGGGAATGCCCAGCCCCACGGCCTGCAGCCCGGCGCGTACCCGCGCGATGGTGCCGTGATGATCCGAGCCCTGAATGTTCACCGCACGGTGAAAACCGCGCTCCCACTTGGTCAGGTGATAGGCGACGTCGGGCACGAAGTAGGTGTAGGTGCCGTCGGACTTGCGCATCACACGGTCCTTGTCATCGCCAAAGTCGGTGGTGCGCAGCCACAGCGCGCCGTCCTGCTCGTAGGTGTGGCCAGACTCGCGCAGACGCTGCACCGTGGCCTCGACCCGTCCCTCGGTATACAGGCTGGATTCGAGGTAATAGCAATCGAAACGGATGCCGAAGGTCTTGAGGTCGAGATCCTGCTCTCGGCGCAGATAGGCCACGGCAAAGCGCCGGATATTGTCCAGATCATCGGCATTGCCGCTGGCAACCACGTCTCGACCCTGATCATCGGGCACCGCCTTGCGCGCCAGAAAATCCCGGGCGATGTCGGCGATGTAGTCGCCGTTGTAGGCCGATTCGGGCCAAAGCGCATCGCCGGGCTGCAGCCCGCGCGCCCGGGCCTGCACCGACAGCGCCAGGTTCTGGATCTGCACCCCGGCGTCGTTGTAATAGAACTCGCGCTGCACCGCCCAGCCCTGCGTGGCCAGCACTGCGGCGATCGCATCGCCCAGCGCGCCCTGACGTCCATGGCCGACATGCAGCGGCCCGGTCGGGTTGGCCGAGACGAACTCGACCAGAATCCGCTGGCCTGCACCCGCGTCGGATCGCCCGAAGTCCGCGCCGGCGCGTTCGATTTCAGTCACCACCTGCTGCAACACCTGGGGTTGGAGGTGGACATTGATGAACCCCGGTCCGGCGATGTCGATGCGAGCGATCCCGGTGGACAGGGTGGAATCGGACAGCAAGGTTTCGACGATTTGCTGCGCCAGCTCGCGCGGGGGGCGCCCGAGCGGCTTGGCCAGCTGCATGGCCAGATTGCTCGCCAGATCGCCATGCTCTGCACTGCGCGGCCGGCCGAGCTCGACCGTGCCGCTGAATTGCGGATGCAGCGCGGCGGAAATCTTTTGCAGCGCGGCGGTCAACCGCGCGGTGAATTCGATCATTATGGTGGTGTCGTGATTGTGTAAACCGCCCATTTTATGGGCCCAAACCCAGACATCCTGCACACACGACCGTATGGTGTAATGGCTTGTCGGCCTTGCCGATGAAGCGATGAACGCAACCGTTGTTCAACGACCGCAACACTTGGAGTGAAGATGAAAAAACTGATCGCAACCCTCGGCCTGGCTGTCGCCGCCCTCACCATGCCCCTGCTGGCGCAAGCCCAGGCCAGCGCGCAACAAAGCCGCATGGCCCAGTGCAACAAGGAAGCCACCGGCAAGACCGGCGAGGCGCGCAAGGCGTTCATGAAGGAATGCCTGTCCGCCAAGCCCGCTGCCGAAGCCGCCAAGCCCGCAGCAGCCAAAGAGCCGGCAAAGCCCGCAGCCAAGGAACCGGCCAAAGAATCTGCCAAGTCTGCTGCCACCGGCAAGCAACTCACCCCGCAGCAGGAAAAAATGTCGTTCTGCAGCAAAGACGCCAAGGCCAAGGGCCTGAAAGGCGAAGAGCGCAAGAAGTTCATGAGCGAGTGCCTGCGCAAGAAGTGATTCCGCTCATCGCCCGGTGCGTCTCGACGTGCCAGGCTATGCCCGCAAGCGCACCCCCTAGGGGTGCGCTTTTTTGTGCGAACGCCGGCAACAGCGCGCTACTGCTGCACGACCGAATACTGCGTCAGGCCCAGGACCCGTAGTTTTTGCACCAGGGCGCTGTCGAGGCCCCCCACCAGCGGCCCGATCTGCACCCGGTAAAACATTTGCCCGCGGATGTAGCCCGGCACGACCAGCACATCGGCAATGCCCGCGGCTTGCAAGCGTGCCCGCTCTGCCTGGGCGTTGGCCTCGAGTGTGAACGCGCCGGTCTGTACAAAGGTCTGGGGTGTTGCGGACCGGTCGGGTTCTGGCATCGCCGCTGATGCGGCGGCCGTGTTGTCGGGCAGGCTGAGCGCAGGCTGGGGCAACGTGGACGGTACTGGGCTGGACTGGCGATCAGAAGGGTCAGGCGCGGTTGCGGCAGCTGGCGGCGTGGACGGTAGCGGCGGCAACACCGCAACCTCGATCGGCGGCTGCGCAGGCGCACTCGGTACGCTTGCCTGCACCAAGGGCTGGGCAGCGAACTGCTGGGGCGCAGCCGGATCCTGCGCTGCTGCCAGCGCGATCTGGTCCTGCTGTGAAGCGCGCACGCGGTTTGCCGTTTGCGGCGCGTCCTGCGCAGCCAGTTGCAACGGCGCGTTGGCGCCATCCGGCAAGGCGACCACGCGAACCCGCGCGGTGCCTGTGCGGGTGATGCCCAGTGCAGCCGCCGCCCCCATCGACAGGTCGAGCAGGCGGCCGCTAACGAATGGGCCGCGATCGTTGACCAGGACCAAGGCGCTCAGGCCATTGTCCAGATTGGTCACCTGCACACAGGTTGGCAGGGGCAGCACGCGGCTGGCGGCGGAAAAATCGCGCGGGTTGAACCGTGTGCCCATCGATGTGGTCGATCCAGACTCCCATCCATACCAGGACGCGATGCCGACTTCGTCATAGCCCTGCGCGCTGCGCAGCGGCGTATAGGTGCGGCCGTTGACGGTGTAGCTGCGGTTGTAAGCCGCACGTGGATTGGGTGGCGGCGCGTGACAGCCCGATTGCGCATTGATCACAGATGCGCTGCCGGCGGTGCGCGGTGGTGCGCTGGCGCAGCCGGCAAGCGCCAGGCTCAGCGCAGCGCCGGCGCAAAGCAGGCTGGCGCGCAGATTCGGCGCTCGACCACCTGTCTGCTGCGCGGCGGACATCTCGTGCATCGCAAGTCCCTACCCGTTCCTCTCGCCGAATGGATCGTAGCGAGTTGTCGGCACCGCGCAATGGCAAGTGCCGGTTGCGCCGCGCGGCGAAACACAAACCCGGTGCGCCGTTGAACTGGAGGAGAAGGATTACTGCGCTGCGCGCGCCTTTCGGTGAATGAAGGCTGGCGTGTGTTGCGTCGCCGAATCAATGTCCGCGACCGCGCAGGCGGCGGATCGCGGCGAGCTGGGCGGCGAGCATGGCCAGCTCGCCTTCGACCACGGCAATGTCCTGCTTTTCCTTGGCATGCGCGCGTGCCTCTTGCGCGGCCTTGAGTGCTTCACTAGCCTTGGCCTCGTCGAGATCCTTGCCGCGGATCGCGGTGTCGGCCAGCACGGTCACACGCTTGGGCTGGACTTCGAGAATGCCACCGGCGACGAAAATGAATTCTTCCTTACCGCCGGACGCATTGGCATCGGCCAGTTCGATGCGCACCGAGCCGGGTTTGATGCGCGTGATCAGCGGTGTGTGGCCAGGAAGAATGCCCAGTTCTCCCGACTCGCCAGGCAAGGCAACGAAACGCGCTTCACCGGAAAAGATGGACTCTTCTGCGCTGACGACGTCGACATGGATGGTGTTCATGGCTTCTATCCGGAACGTGATGCGGTTGCTTTGAGCGGCTGCCGCCAGATGGTGCAGCAGCCGCGCGGGTTCGCCTCAGGTTTCCGGTCTCAGTTGAGTTTCTTGGCCTTCTCGAACGCTTCGTCGATGGTGCCGACCATGTAGAACGCCTGCTCGGGCAATGCGTCGCACTCGCCGTTGACGATCATCTTGAAGCCGCGGATGGTCTCTTTCAGCGGCACATATTTGCCCGGAGAACCGGTGAACACCTCGGCGACATGGAAGGGCTGCGACAGGAAGCGCTGGATCTTGCGCGCGCGGGCCACGGCCAGCTTGTCCTCTGGCGAGAGCTCGTCCATGCCGAGAATCGCGATGATGTCGCGCAGTTCTTTATAGCGCTGCAAAATGCCCTGCACCGCGCGCGTGGTGTTGTAGTGCTCCTCGCCAATGATGTTCGGGTCGATCTGCCGGCTGGTCGAGTCCAGCGGGTCGACCGCGGGATAGATGCCCAGTGAGGCAATGTCACGGCTGAGCACCACGGTGGCGTCGAGGTGGTTGAACGTGGTCGCAGGCGACGGGTCGGTCAGGTCGTCCGCTGGCACGTACACCGCCTGGATCGAGGTGATCGAGCCGGTCTTGGTCGAGGTGATGCGCTCTTGCAACTTGCCCATTTCCTCGGCCAGCGTGGGCTGGTAGCCCACCGCGGAAGGCATGCGGCCGAGCAGCGCAGACACTTCGGTCCCGGCCAGGGTGTAGCGGTAGATGTTGTCGACGAAAAACAGGATGTCCCGCCCCTCGTCGCGGAAACGCTCGGCCATGGTCAGTCCGGTGAGCGCCACGCGCAGGCGGTTGCCCGGCGGCTCATTCATCTGGCCGAACACCATGCCGACCTTGTCGAGCACGTTCGACTCCTTCATTTCGTGATAGAAGTCGTTGCCTTCGCGGGTGCGCTCGCCCACACCGGCAAACACCGACAGACCCGAGTGCTGCTTGGCGATGTTGTTGATCAGCTCCATCATGTTGACGGTCTTGCCCACGCCTGCACCGCCGAACAGTCCGACTTTGCCTCCCTTGGCAAACGGGCAGACCAGGTCGATCACCTTGATGCCGGTTTCGAGCAGATCGACAGAGGGCGACAGGTCATCGAACTTGGGCGCGGTCTGGTGAATCGAGCGGCGCTCATCGGTGGCGATCGGGCCAGCCTCGTCGATCGGCCGGCCCAGCACGTCCATGATGCGGCCGAGCACCGCGGGGCCCACCGGCACCTCGATCGGACGTCCGGTGTTGTAGACCCGCATGCCGCGGCGCAGACCGTCGCTGGCGCCCATGGCAATCGTGCGCACCACGCCGTCGCCAATCTGCTGCTGCACTTCGAAGGTCAGCCCTTTTTCCGCCAGGCTGTGCTCGTTGTCTTCGGCCAGAACCAGGGCGTCATACACCTTGGGAATGGCGTCGCGGGGAAATTCGATGTCGATCACAGCGCCGATGCACTGCACGATCTTGCCTTGCGCTTGAGCCGTCGTCATATTGCTCTCCAATGATTTGAATTCGGTTGGCCGGGTTGCAGGTCGGGGCTCGACCTCATCAGACCGCGGCGGCTCCGCTTACGATTTCCGAAAGTTCCTTGGTGATCGCGGCCTGCCGGCTCTTGTTGTAGATGAGCTGCAACTCGCCGATCACGCTCTTGGCGTTGTCCGAGGCCGATTTCATCGCCACCATCCGCGCCGACTGTTCGCACGCCATGTTCTCTGCTACGGCCTGGTAGATCAGCGCCTCGATGTAGCGCACCAGCAGCGCGTCGATCACCGGTTTGGCCTCCGGCTCGTAGATGTAGTCCCAGCTGTGGGACTTTTCCTCGCCGGCCCTGGCCTGCAGGGCGTGTGCCGGCAGCGGCACCAGCTGTTCGATTTCTGGCGCCTGCTTCATGGTGTTGATGAAGCGGCTGAACGCCAGATAGACCGCGTCGATCTTGCCGTCTTGATACGCGTCGAGCACGACCTTGACCGGCCCGATCAGCTTGTCGAGGTGCGGCTTGTCGCCAAGCTGAACCGCGTGCGACACGATGTTCATGCCCAGGCGTTGCAGGAACTGCAGGCCCTTGTTGCCAATGGCGCAGCAGTCGACCTCCACACCGGCGGCCTGCCATTCCTTGATCTTGCTGAGGGCCAGGCGGGTGATGTTGGTGTTGAGCCCGCCGCACAGACCTTTGTCCGTGGTCACGAGGATGAGGCCGACGCGCTTGATCGGCTCACGGGCGATCAGAAAGGGATGGGAGTACTCTGGGTTGGCCTGCCGCAGATGCCCGGTGATGATGCGCACGGTATCGCCGTAAGGACGCGCTGCGCGCATGCGTTCCTGCGCCTTGCGCATCTTGGACGCGGCCACCATTTCCATCGCCTTGGTGATCTTGCGCGTGTTCTGCACGCTCTTGATCTTGACGCGAATTTCTTTCATTCCAGCCATTGGTTTGCTCCTCGGTCAGGCCGGCAGTCCACGGGGCTTGCCGTCCTGGCCGTCATGGAATGAATCAGTAGGCACCGGTCTTTTTGAACTCGGCAATCGCTTCCTTGAGCTTGGCCTCGTCGTCCTTGGACAGATCCTTGGTCGATTCGATGCTTTGCACCAGGTCGGCGTGCTTGGACTGCAGATGATCGTGCAGCCCCTTCTCGAACGGCAGCACCTGCTTGACATCCAGATCGTCCAGATAGCCGTTGTTCACCGCATACAGCGATGCAGCCATCTGCCAGACTTGGAACGGGCGGTATTGCGGCTGCTTGAGCAACTCGACCACGCGGCGGCCCCGCTCGAGCTGCTTGCGGGTTGCTTCGTCGAGGTCGGAGGCGAATTGCGCAAAGGCAGCAAGCTCGCGGTACTGCGCCAGGTCGGTCCGGATGCCGCCGGAGAGCTTTTTGATGATCTTGGTCTGTGCCGCACCGCCGACGCGAGACACCGAGACGCCAGCGTTGATCGCAGGACGCACACCGGCGTTGAACAGGTCGGTCTCGAGGAAGATCTGACCGTCGGTGATCGAAATGACGTTGGTCGGCACGAACGCGGAAACATCGCCCGCCTGCGTTTCAATGATCGGCAAGGCGGTCAGCGAACCGGTCTTGCCCTTCACTGCTCCGTTGGTGAATTTCTCGACATAGTCGGCGCTGACCCGGGCGGCGCGCTCGAGCAGACGGCTGTGCAGGTAGAACACATCGCCAGGATAGGCTTCACGGCCCGGCGGACGTCGCAGCAGCAGCGAGATCTGGCGATAGGCCCAAGCCTGCTTGGTCAGATCGTCGTAGATAACGAGGGCGTCCTGGCCGCGATCGCGGAAATATTCGCCCATGGTGCAGCCGGCATAGGGAGCCAGGTACTGCATGGCCGCAGAATCGGACGCCGAAGCGGCGACGACGATGGTGTATTCCATCGCGCCGAACTCCTGCAGCTTGCGCACCACGTTCGCAATGGTCGATGCCTTCTGGCCGATGGCGACGTAGATGCAGATCAGGTCCTTGCCCTTCTGGCTGATGATGGTGTCGACTGCCACGGCGGTCTTACCGGTCTGGCGGTCGCCGATGATCAGTTCGCGCTGACCACGGCCGACCGGCACCATCGCGTCGATCGCCTTGATCCCGGTCTGCACCGGTTGCGACACCGATTGGCGCCAGATCACCCCAGGGGCGATCTTTTCGATCGGGTCGTGCTGCTTGGTGTTCACCGGGCCTTTGCCGTCGATCGGCACGCCCAGGGTGTTGACCACGCGCCCGATCAACTCGGGCCCGACCGGCACCGACAGGATTTCACCGGTGCACTTGACGGTATCGCCTTCGGAGATGTGCTCGTAAGCCCCCAGAATCACCACGCCGACCGAATCGCGCTCGAGGTTGAGCGCCAGGCCGTAGGTGTTGTTGGGGAATTCGAGCATTTCGCCCTGCATCACGTCGGACAGTCCGTGCACACGGGCGATACCGTCGGTCAGCGACACCACCGTGCCTTCGTTGCGGATGTTGGCGCTGGCGCCCAGACCTTCGATGCGGCTCTTGATGAGTTCGGAAATTTCTGCGGGATTGAGTTGCATGGGAGCCTCTAAAGACTTAAGCGGTGAGAGCGACTTTCATCTGCTCCAGCCGGGCGCGAACCGAGGTGTCGAGCACTTCGTCGCCAACGGCGACGCGCACCCCCCCGATCAGCGAGGGATCGACCTGCACGGTGGCATGCAGCTTGCGGCCATACTTGCGCTCGAGTGCCTGCACCAGATCGGCAAGCGCCTCGTCCTCGAGAGGAAAGGCGCTCGACACCACGGCCTCGACCTTGCCTTCGGCCTCGTCCTTGAGCGCGCGGAATTGGCTGGCGATTTGCGGTGCGGCGGCAAGCCGATGGTTCTCGGCCAGCGTGTGAACCAGGTTTTTCAGCACCGGCGGGACGCTGCCAGGCAAGGCCGACAGGATCAGCTCGGCGAGTTGGTGTGCGCCGACCTTGGGGCTGCCGATCACCTCGCGCAGCGCAGGAGATGTCGCGATCTGCGCAATCTGGTCGAGCAGATCGGCAGCCAGCCCAGCAGGCACTCCGGTGTCGCGCACAGCGGCAAAGGTGGCTTCGGCATACGGGCGGGCGATGGTGGCGAGTTCAGCCATGGGACGCTCCGATCACAGCTCGGCCTTGAGCCGGTTGAGCAGATCGGCATGCACCTGCGGGTTGATCTCCCGGCGCAGGATGGCCTCGGCCCCTTTGACCGCCAGCGCCGCAACCTGGTCACGCAGCTGGTCACGCGCCTTGGCCGCCTGTTGCTCGGCCTCGGTCTTGGCCTGCGCCACGATGTTGGCGCCGATTTCCTCTGCCTTCTTGCGCGCCTCTTCGATCAGGGCCTGGGCGCGACGCTCGGCATCTGCCAGTCGCGCTGCGCTTTCCTGGTGCGAACGGGCCAGCTCTTCCTCGACCTTGCGGTTGGCCGAGGCGAGCTCGGCCTTGGCGCGATCGGCCGCGGCCAGTCCGTCGGCGATTTTTGTTGCGCGCTCATCGAGCGCCTTGGTGATGGGTGGCCACACGAATTTTTTCGTGAACCACGCCAGCAGCAAGAACACGATGATCTGCGCAATGAGTGTTGCGTCCAGATGCATGGCGCTAACCTTTGCTTCAGATGAATGAACGGTTCGTCGAAAACATCAGTCGATGTTTACTTCAGCACAAACGGGTTGGCGAAGGTGAACATCATGGCCAGACCCACACCGATCAGGAACGCAGCGTCGATCAGGCCGGCCAGCAGGAACATCTTGGTCTGCAGTTCGTTCATCAGCTCGGGCTGACGCGCCGCGGACTCGAGGTACTTGCTGCCCATGATGCCAATGCCGATACAGGCACCATTGGCGCCCAAACCAATGATCAGACCAGCGGCCAGTGCGACATATCCGAGAACGTGTTCCATGCTTGCTCCTAGTGAGTTGAAGGGATGAGGGGAAAAATGAAAGGGGTCGTCGAGACTCAGTGATGGTCATGCGCCTGGCCGATGTACACCAGGGTCAGCATCATGAAAATGAAACCCTGCAGCACGATGACCAGCATGCTGAAGATCGACCAGGCCAGCCCTGCGGCGATGTTGCCGAAGAACAGTGCCCAGCCGGTGAGGCTGCTCAAGCCGGCCGCGCCCATCAGCGCGATGATCATGAACAGGATCTCTTCGGCATACAGGTTCCCGAACAGCCGCATGCCGTGCGAGAGCGTCTTGGCCAGATACTCCAGAATCTGCATGGCGAAGTTCAGCGGCCACAGCAGGAAATGGTTACCAAACGGCGCGGTGAACAGCTCATGCAGCCAGCCACCGACACCTTTGATCTTGATGCCGTAATACAGGCTGAGCAGCAGAATGGTGATGGACATGCCCAGCGCGATCGACAAATCGGCAGTGGGCACCACGCGCAGATAGACATGCTCCGGGTTCTCGCCACTGTGCAACATCTGCCACAGGCGCGGCAGCAGGTCGAGCGGCAGCAGGTCCATCGCGTTCATCAGCACGATCCAGACGAACGAGATGAAGGCCAGCGGCGCGACGAATTCGCGCGATTTGGCGTTGCGCACGATGCCGCGCGCCTGTTCGTCGACGAATTCGACCAGGAATTCGACCGCGGCCTGCATGCGCCCCGGCTTGCCACTGGTCATGTTCTTGGCCACACGCCACAGCACGTAGCACGCAATCGCTCCCAGCAGCACGGAGAAGATCATCGAGTCGATATCGATGATGCCGAAATCGACCACACCGGCGCGCGGACCGCTGGTCCAGTGGGTCAGGTGGTGGACGATGTACTCGCCTGCGGTGACAGTGTGTTGTTCTGCGGACATGATCGACGATGAATTTGGAGTGCCGCCTGCGCGACACGAGACGAATGGATCAGGTTGCGCAACCGGCCTTCTTGCCCCGCAGGATCAGAGCGACCCAGTACACCTGCAGGGTCGCAACGATCGCGATCAGCATCGCCGCCCAGCTCAGCGGCTGCACGATGCGCGGCGCAAAAAACAGCAGCGCGATGGTCAAACCAATCTTGAGCAGCTCGCCCAGCGCAAAGCCATACACGGCCACACCGGGCTGCAATCTGGACAGCCAGCGCTGGATCGACAGCGCAAACAGCGCCGACGGCAGGGCGATGGCACCCGCGCCGTATAGCGCGGAAAACACTACAGACCACCGGCCCGCGGCGAAGAACCCGCTGACCAGCGTAACGATCAGCCCGACGATGAGTTGCAGCCCCACCACACGCCAGACCGAAACCTGCGGCTTACGCAGCAGCAGGCTTTGCACCTCGGCGCGGGTCAGCGGCGGCGCAGCCGGGGTGTCTTGCTGGTCTTCCCAGGGATCGGTGGATGACACGGCGGAGCTCAAGGCAGTTCGTCTGGTTGGCCAGGCTGGGCCTGAAGAAAAATGGGTCTGGTTTTGTGGGCCTGCGCAGGTGTTGCACCGTGCAAGCCGCGGGATTTGTTGCGCGGGGTAACAATTCACCCACAGGTCAAACGGCAAAAGTATAGGGGAAAGTCGATGCGGCGCCAGTGTTTTTGTTGCGCGCACGCTTAAGATTGTGCCGAGTCAAGTTGTTTGCCAGGGTTTGCACCTGTCTTGGCCGACGCAGTACACGACTTTCAGGAACGATCGATGAACACATTGCTGGTGTTTCTGCATCTGGTCTCAGCCATGCTCTGGATGGGCGGCATGGGGTTCGTCCTGCTCGCCATGCGCCCTGCCGCGCGGGCGACGCTGCAGGCCCCGGCGCGGCCACAGCTGATGCTGCTGAGCCTGCAGCGGTTCTTCGTGCTGGTGTGGGCCAGTATCGCCACCATCTTGATCACCGGGCTGTTCCTGCTGTTGCAGGTCGGCCTGGCGCGCGCGCCCATCGGCTGGCATGTCATGTTCGGTATCGGGCTGCTGATGATGGCAGTGTTTGCGCATCTTTTTTTCGCCCCGTTCCGGCGCGCCAAGCGCGCGGCTGCGGCGCAGGACTGGCCTGCGGTGGGCCGCGCGCTCGACAGCATCCATCCGCTGGTGGTGCTGAATTTCACCCTGGGCTGGATCGCGATCGCGGCGGTGCTGTTTCTGCATTGAGCAGCGGCACCAGCGCATGCCACGCAGCCTCAGGTGTGATCTGCTGCAGGCAATGCAGATGCCCCAGTGGGCAGGTGCGGGCGAAACAGGGGCTGCAGTCCAGCTGCAGCCATAGCGTGGTGCTGCGGTGCGCTGCGGGCGGGGTGTGGCGCGGGTCGGTCGAGCCGTAAAGGCCCAGGGTCGGGCGGCCGAGCGCGGCTGCGACATGCATCAGCCCGGAGTCGTTGCTGACCACACCGCTGCTGCTGGCGAGCAGGGCGATGGCCTCGCCTAGCGAGGTGGCACCGCACAGGTCGATCGCCCCGGCGGCCTGCGCGGCAATCGCCTGCCCCGCAGCGGCATCGCGCGCGGTGCCGAGTACGGCAACCGCATATCCGGCGCGCTGTGCGAGCGCGGCCAGCGCGGCGTAGTGACCGACCGGCCACTGCTTGGCGGGGCCGTATTCGGCACCAGGGCAAAGCGCGATCCAGCGCCTTGGCAAACCGAAGCGCCGGCGCGCGGCGTGCGCTTTATCGTCCGCGATCGCCAGGGTCGGCTCGGGTAGCGATCCCACGAGGCCACTGCAGCCAGCAGTTGCCAGCGCGGCGTAGTGCAGCCGCATGTCGGGGCGCGCCGCCGGCGACGCCGACGGGATGCGGCAGGACAGCGGCGACAGCGCCATCGGCTCGGGCTGGGGCAGCGTGCGGCGCACGACGTCTGTGCGGATGACATCGGTCAGCAGCAGGCCGCGGGCCTCGCCCGCGTGGCCGATGCGGCGGGGGATGCCCGCCAGCCACGGCACCAGCCGCGCCTTGAGATTGTTGCCCAGAACATAGGCCCGCTCGAACCGCCGCTCGCGCAGCTGCGCGGCAAGACGCCAGCGCAGTGCAAGGTCGAGCTTGCCGTGCCTGAAGGGCGCTTCGATCACCTCGATCACGCCGGGCATGGCGCGCAGCACCGGCGCCACGGACGGCATGCCCAGTGCGGTGATCTGCTCGCCCCGCGCGGCGAGCAGGGCCACCAGGGGCTGCGCCATGACCGCGTCGCCGATCCACTGCGGCGCGATCAGCAGGACGCGGGGCATGCTCGGCGGCTGCGGGCAGGCGGGCGCCTTCAGTGGCCGCGCACCACTTCGCCCGGCGCCAGGCGGTAGCGCGTGCCGCAGTAAGGACAGGCCACCTCGCCGTGCGTGACGTCGAGGAACACGCGCGGGTGGCTGCTCCAGATCGGCATGTTCGGGTTGGGGCAATAGGCGGGCAGATCCTTGGCCTTGAGTTCGACCACGGGCATGTCGGGTTTGGGAATGGCGCTCATGTGCAGACGTCTCGGTCAGGAAAGCAAGCGGGTCAGACCATGGTCAGCCAGCCGGAATACTTGGGATTGCGCCCGCCGACGATGTCGAAAAAGGCGTTCTGGATGCGCTCGGTGATCGGCCCGCGCTGCCCGGCGCCGATGGTCACGCCGTCGAGCTCGCGGATTGGCGTGACCTCGGCGGCGGTGCCGGTGAAAAACGCCTCGTCGGCGATGTAGACCTCGTCGCGGGTGATGCGCTTTTCCTGGATGGTCAGACCCAGATCCGCGCAGATGGCGAACACCGTCTTGCGGGTGATGCCATTGAGCGCACCCGAGGACAGGTCTGGGGTGTAGAGCACGCCATCGCGAATGACAAAAATGTTCTCGCCGGCGCCTTCACTGACGAAGCCTTGCGGGTCGAGCAGCAGCGCCTCGTCGTAGCCGTCGGCGGTGACCTCGAGGTTGGCAAGGATGGAGTTGGTGTAGTTGCTCACCGCCTTGGCGTTGACCATGGTGATGTTCACATGGTGCCGGGTGTAGCTGCTGGTCTTGACGCGGATGCCGCGCTTCATGCCGTCTTCGCCGAGATACGCACCCCACGGCCAGGCGGCGACCATCAGATGGATGGTGTTGCCGCGAGGCGAAACACCCAGCTTTTTGTCGCCGATCCAGGTCAGCGGCCGGATGTAGCAGGAGTCGAAGCCGTTGGCCTTGACCACGTCGATCTGCGCCTGCATCGCCTGCTCGAGGGTGAAAGGAATCTGCATGCGCAGGATCTTGGCGCTGTTGAACAGCCGCTCGGTGTGCTCGCGCAGGCGGAAAATGGCCGTGCCCCGCTCGGTCTTGTAGGCGCGCACGCCCTCGAACGCGCCGCAGCCGTAATGCAGGGTGTGGGTCAGCACGTGGATTTTGGCGTCGCGCCACTCGACGAGCTGGCCGTCCATCCAGATTTTGCCGTCGCGATCGGACATGGAGGTGGGCATGACCATGATGGGTTGTCTCCGCAAGGTAAAGGCGTCATTCTAGGAACTCCGCGGCGGCGCCCCGCCGCGCGAGCTGCCGCTCAGAGCACGGCGAGCGCCGCGTCGTAGTTTGGCTCGTGCGCGATTTCGTCGACCAGCTCAGTGTGCAGCACGGTGTTGTCGCGGTCGAGCACCACCACGGCGCGGGCGCACAGCCCGGCCAGCGGCCCGGCGGTGATGCCCACGCCATAGTCGCGGGCAAAGCTGCGGTCGCGCATTTCGGAGAGGTTGATCACCTTGTCCAGACCTTCGGCGCCGCAGAACCGCGCCTGCGCGAACGGCAGGTCGGCGGAGATGCACAGCACCACGGTATCGGGCTTCTCGGACGCGCGGGCGTTGAAGGTGCGCACCGACTGCGCGCAGGTGGGCGTGTCGATCGACGGGAAGATGTTGAGCACCTTGCGTTTGCCGGCGTAGTCGGCCAAGGTGCGGTCGACGAGATCCTTGTCGGTCAGGCGGAAATCGGGCGCCTTGCTGCCCTTGGCGGGCAGTTCGCCGCTGGTGGGTACCGGGTTGCCGTGTAGATGGGTGGTGGCCATATGGGTCTCCTTCGGTGGGGGTCAACGAATGCGAAAAGGACATGGTAGGCGCGGTACTGCTTTTTTTCAGGCACCCTGCCGGCGTGCCCGACCGCGCTCAGCGCATGCGCGTGACCTCGGCATGGACCTGCCCTGCGGGCACGTGGCGCGCAGCGGACTGCACATGGCCGGCCTGGTCGTCGAAGAAAAAGTCGGGCTGGAAGGCACGCAGGAAAGGGCCCTTGTCCAGACCGCCGAGGAACATAGCCTCGTCGACCGTGATGTTCCAGTGCATCAGGGTGCGGATGGCGCGCTCGTGCGCCGGGGCGCTGCGCGCGGTGACCAGCGCGGTGCGCAGCCGCATGCGGGTGGAGCCGTCGGCGCTGGCCCTCTGCAGGCGGTGCAGCGCCTCGAGCAGCGGCTTGAACGGCCCCGGCGGCAGCGGCAGCGCGGCCTTGCTGGCTTCGTGTTGCTGAAACGCGGGCAGTCCCTCGGCCTGGAACACGCGCTCGGCCTCGTCTGAAAACAGCACGGCGTCGCCGTCGAAGGCGATGCGTACTTCGTCGGGATGCGCCTCGGACGCCCGGGCCGAATCGGGATAGACCTGCGCTGCCGGGTAGCCGGCGTGCAGCGCGGCGCGCACATCGTCCGGATTGGCCGACAAGAACAGATTGGCCCGCAGCGGCGGCAGGTAGTGAAACGGCGCTCGGCCGCGGGTGAACACCCCGCGCTCGATCGGCGTGCCGTGATGCCTGGCGGAATTGAACACGCGCAGACCGGACACCGGGTCGTTGCGCGACAGCAGCACCACTTCCACCCGGTCGCGCTGCGTATCGCTGGTGTTGAACGCCAGGAGCTTGCGCACCAGCTGGAAGGCCACACCGGGGGCCGCGGGCTGCTCCAGACGGTCGAGCTGCAGACGCATGTAGGCCGCGTCGTCGGTCTGCTCGAACACGCGGTTTTCCTCCTCGAAATCGAACAGCGCGCGCGAGGAAATCGCCACGATGAGGCGGTCGTTGAGGTCTGCGGGCATGGCGCGGGCTATTTGACCAGGTTGTTCATCTGGATGATGGGCATCATCACGGCGAGCACGATCAGCAGCACCATGCCGCCCATCACCAGAATGAGCAGCGGCTCGAGGATGGTGGTCAGCGCCATGGCGCGGCGTTGCACCTCCTGCGCGTGCTGGACGGCGGCGCGCTCGAGCATCTGCGGCAGGGTGCCGGTCTGCTCGCCCAGGCGGATGAAGGTGATGAGCACGGGCGGGAAGCGCTTGTGCAAGGCCAGCGCCTGCGCCAGCGATGCGCCCTCGCGCACCAGCGCGATGGCCTCCTGGGCGTCGGCCTTGAGCACGCTGTTGCTCAGGGTGTCGGTTGCGGCCTGCAGCGCGCGCAGGATGGGCACGCCTGCGGCGCCGAGGATGGCCAGCGTGCTGGCAAAGCGCGCGGTGTTCAGCCCGCGCACCAGCCGTCCGAACAGCGGGCTGCGCAACAGCAAGCCGTCGAACGCCAGCCGGGGCCCGGGCAGTTTCATCGCCTGCGCAAAGCCGATCGCGCCAATCACCGTCAGCGCCAGCAGCAGCCAACCCCAGGCGCGCACGAAGTCGGACACCTTGATCAGCCCGACGGTCAGCAGCGGCAGCGTCTGGTGCGCGCCCTGAAACACGCCGACCACCTGCGGCACCACATAGGTCAGCAGCAGGATGACCACGGTGATAGCCACCAGCACCACGATGGCCGGATAGGCGAAAGCCTGCACCAGCTTGCCACGCAGCGCCTGACGGTCTTCGAGGTAATCGGCCAGCCGCTCCATCACCAGGCCGAGATCGCCGCTGTCCTCGCCGGCGTTGACCAGCGCACGGTAGATCGGGGAGAACTCGCGCGGATACTGCCCGAGCGCGGCGCCGAAGCCGTGTCCGGCGGAGACCTCGCTCTTGAGGTTGGACAGCAGGTTGCCGACTTCGGCGCGGTCGGCATCGTCGGCCAGCGCGGCCAGCGCCTTTTCCACCGGCAGGCCGGAGACGAGCAGCCCGGCCATCTGGCGGGTGAACAGGGTGAGCTCCTGGTTGTTGAACACCCGGCGCGCGAACCGCCGTGGCCCGGTCTGCGCCGCCTCCTCGAAAATGCCCTCGACCTGCAGCGGGATCAGGCCGCGGCTGCGCAGCAAGGTGCGCGCACCGCGCGCGCTGTCGGCCTCGAGCACGCCGGACTGCTCGGCGCCGGCGTTGTCCAGGGCGGTGAAGCGGTAGGCGGGCATGGGAGGTCGCAGGCCGGGTTCAGTCGCGGGTCACGCGCAGCAGCTCGGCCAGGCTGGTGATGCCGTGGTCAAGGTAGCGCTGGCCGTCCTGTCGCATGGTGCGCATGCCCGCGGCCTGCGCCAGCCGCCGCAGCTCGGCCTCGGCGGCGCGCTCGTGGATCGCCGCGCGCAGGGTGTCGTCCACCTCGAACAGTTCGAACACCCCGGTGCGCCCGGTGTAGCCGGTGTGGTTGCAGGCCGGGCAGCCCACTGGCACGAAGCCGTGGCCGTCCGGCGCAGCGGTCTTGCATGCGGGGCAGAGCTGGCGCACCAGCCGCTGCGCCAGCACACCGAGCAGCGAGGAGGCGAGGAGAAACGGCTCGACGCCCATGTCGGTCAGGCGGGTGACCGCGGAAATCGAGTCGTTGGTGTGCAGGGTGGCGAGCACCAGGTGGCCGGTGAGCGAGGCCTGGATCGCGATCTGCGCGGTCTCGAAATCGCGGATCTCGCCAATCATCACCACGTCCGGGTCTTGTCGCAGGATGGCACGCAGCGCGCGGGCAAAGGTGAGGTCGATGCGCGGGTTGACCTGTGTCTGGCCGATGCCGGGCAGGTCGTACTCGATCGGGTCTTCGACCGTCATGATGCTGGTCGTGCTGGCGTCGAGCCGGGTCAGCGCCGAGTACAGCGTGGTCGTCTTGCCGCTGCCGGTCGGGCCGGTGACCAGCAGGATGCCGTGCGGGGCGCGGATCAGCGCGTCGAAGCGCTCGAGCGTGTCGGGTGCCATGCCGACGGCGCGCAGGTTGAGCTTGGCCGCGGATTTGTCGAGCAGGCGCAGCACCGCACGCTCACCGTGCGCGCACGGCAGCGTGGACACGCGCACGTCGATGGTGCGCCCGCCGATGCGCAGCGCGATGCGCCCGTCCTGCGGCAGACGCTTTTCGGCAATGTCGAGCTGCGAGAGGATTTTGATGCGCGAGATCAGCGCGCCGTGCAGCGCCTTGTTCGGCCGCACCACCTCGCGCAGCGTGCCGTCGACCCGAAAGCGCACGACCGAGATGGTCTCGTAGGGCTCGATGTGGATGTCGGACGCGCCTTCGCGCGCCGCCTGCGTGAACAGCGCATTGAGCATGCGGATGATCGGCGCGTCGTCGGCGGCTTCGAGCAGGTCTTCGACCGTCGGGATGTCTTGCATCAGCCGACCGAGATCGACATCGCCCTCGACCTCGCTGATCACCGCCGCGGCGCTGCCGTCGCGCGCGGCGTAGGCTGCGCCGATGCGGGTCTGCAGGTCGTCCGCGCTGGTGCGGTGCACCGCGCGCAGCGGGTATTGGCGCTGCACCTCGACCAGCGCCGCCGGGCGCGTGGCCTCGCAGATCCACAGCTCGACGCCCTCGCCGCCGTCCTCGGCGAGCACCGCCTGGTCGCGGCAGAAGGTGTAGGGGAGCGGGTAACGCGCGCCCATCATGTCCCTCGCCGCCGGGCTAGCGCGCAGCCGAGCCCGGTGCAGCCGGCGGCTGCGGCGCCGCACCGATCTCTGGCAGCACCGGCCCCGGCATCATCGGCATGCCCCAGCGCGGCGGCAGCTGCGCCTCGTCCTGCAAACCGCGCATGGCGTCGTAGCGCTGCTGGCTCAGCGCCGTGCCCTGCTCCTGCGTGCGCACCACGATGGGTCGCAGGAACACCATCAGATCGGTCTTGGTCGCCGTGCGCGAGTTGGAGCGGAATAGCGCGCCCAGCCCCGGAATATCGCCCAGCCCCGGAATCTTGCTGTCGTTGGCGCTGACGTTGTCCTGCATCAGTCCGCCAAGCACGATGGTCTGACCGTCGTTGACCAGTACCGTAGTCTGGATCGAACGTTTGTTGGTGATGATGCCCGCGGCGTTGCTGGCGCTGGAGATGCTCGAGACTTCCTGATAGACATCCATCTTGATCGCCCCGCCCGAGGTGATCTGCGGCCGCACCTTGAGGGTCAGGCCCACGTCTTTGCGCTCGATGGTCTGGAACGGCGTGACCGTGGCGCTCGATCCGGTTTGCGCATACTGACCGGTGATGAACGGCACGTTCTGCCCGACCACGATCTTGGCCTCCTCGTTGTCGAGCGTCATCAGATTGGGAGCCGAGAGGATGTTCGCGCCGTCCTGCGTCTGCAGGAAGTTGGCCAGCAGGCCGAGGGTGGCCAGACCCGCCACGTTGTGCAGGATACCGATGTTCAGGCCGTTGGGGATGGCCAGCGTGCCGTTGGCGATCGCCGCGCCGGTGGCGCTGCCGCCGCTGGAGATGGCCGCCTGCAGGTTGATGATGTTGGAGCCGCCTGTGCCGAAGTTGCTGCCGCCGTAGATGGCGTTGTTGTTGCCGGCGCTGCCGGCAATGGCCTGCCACTGGATGCCCAGTTGCGCGGCCTTGTTGGCGTCGACCTCGGCGATCAGCGCCTCGACATAGACCTGGGCGCGGCGCACGTCGAGCCGCTCGATCACGCGGCGCAGCTGCATGTAGACCGGCTGCGGCGCGTTGATGATCAGGGCGTTGAGCGCGGTGTCGGCATAGACCGTGCCGCCCTGCGGCAGGTCCACCGCCGTGTCGCCGCCGCGGGTGGCGAACTCGGGCGCCTGCCCCAGCCCCGGGCTGGTCGCACCGGACGCGCTGCCGATCGCCGCCGACGGATTGTTGCCGCCGCCCATCGCCTGCGCGCCGGCCGGCAACCGGTTGGTCTGCGACGCCGCGCCGGCGCTGCCTGCGCCGCCCGGCGCCGCCAGCACGCCGCGCAGGGTGCGCGCCAGATCGGCCGCGTTGGCATTGCGCAGATAGACCACGTGGATGTTGTCCTGGTCGCTTTGCGGACGGTCCAGTCGCCGGATCATCTGCTCGATCTCGGCCAGCTGCGCCCCGTTGGTGGCACGCACGATCAGCGCGTTGCTCGCGTTCTCGGGCAGGATGACCGCGCGCATCGCGCCACCGCCGCTGACCGCAGCCTGCTGCGCCGCCGGTGTGCCCGGTGTGGCGGTGTTGCCGCTTTGCATGTCGATGAGCTTTTGCAGCGTGGGCGCCAGATCGCTGGCCACCGCGTAGGTCAGCGGCACTACGGTGACCTCGGTGCCGGTGGGCACATCGAGCGCGGCGATGATGCGGGCGATGCGCTTCAAGTTGTCAGCGTAGTCGGTGACCACCAGCGCATTGCCCGATGGGCTGACATTGATGGTGTTGTTCGGCGAGATCAGCGGCCGCAGCACCGGCAGCAGGCTGCTCGCCGAGGCGTTGCGCAACTGGAAAATCTGCGTCACCACCTGATCGCCCCGCCCCGGAACGCGCGACGGCGCAAGCCCCACGCCGACCGGGCCGCTCTGCAGCTTGGCATCGGCCTCGGGCACGACCTGATACACGCCGTCGTGCTCGACCACGGCAAAGCCGCCCAGCCGCAGCTGGGTGAGCAGGGCCTGGAACACCTTTTGCGGGCTGACCGGCTTTTCGAACTGCAGGGTGACCTGCCCCTTGACCCGCGGATCGACGATGAAATTGCGCCCGGTCGCCGCCGCCACGGCCTGCACCGCGCTGGCGATGTCGGCGTTGACCAGGTTGATGGTGAGATCGCCGTTGGCATTGCGCGTGGCCGCGCCGGCGCTGCCCGCGGACGACGGCGCCTGCGCCAACACCGGCTGCACGACCAGCAGGGCAGTCAGCGGCAGCGCAAGCAGCCGGGACAGGCTGCGCACGCGGCACGGCGCGGCACGCTGCCCGGTCTGTGCTGCTGTGCGCTGACGGGGTTTCATGTGACGATGCATCGCGGCATTCCTTGGTATGCGGAGTGTGGCGGCCGTCGCGCTGCACGAACCTGCTTCAGAGCGACAGACGGACATGGTCGCCCTCGGGGCGACCGAGCAGCGACAGCAGATTGGCCATGGCCGCCTCGCTGCCTGGCGCGGCGCGGCCGGTGCCGGCAAACTGCAGCGCCTGCCCGTTCCAGATCCCCTTGCCCTGCAGCAACAGCGGCCCCTTGTCGCTGCGCAGATCGATCTGCGCATCTGCGCCCTGCCCGGTGATGGTGACGGTGTAGCTGCCGATCGGTGCGACCACACTCAGCCTCGACGCCACGTCCGGCAAGACGATCTGCACCTGCCCGCCGATGCGCATGCGACCGGCAACCGATTCTAGGTGCAGGCCGCGCAAGGTCAGCTGCGCCTGACCCTGCAGCGCGATGGTGTTCCACGGCGTGCCCAGGCCGTCGAGCGCGGCCAGCGGCACGCTGCCCTGCCACGGCGCGTCGGGCGCTTCGCCCGCGGGCTGCAGGTCCAGGCGCAGCTGCGACAGGCCGAGCTGCACCCGAACCTGCAGCGGCTGTGCCGACACGGCCGGCCAGTCGATGCGTGCACGCAGCCGTCCGCGCCAGAGTTCGCCCAGATCGATCCTCCAGCGCAGCGCACCCGGCAGCAAAGCGGCGCCGCGGCTGCCCGCGCCGCCTTGGAGCACCAGCAGCGCCGAACCATCGCGCCAGCTGCCCTGCGCCTGCGCCAGCAGCACATGCCGGCCGCTTGCGGTCCACACCGCATCGCTCAGCCAGCTCGCCGGCGCCTGCCACAGCAAGGCCCACAGCGCGCCGGCCAGCGCGGCCAGCCACAACCAGCGCCGTTGCTGCGCTGGCGGTCGGCCCGCGGCCCGGGACGCGGATCGTCCGGCGGTTTCGCCTTGCCGCGCCACGGGTGGAGTCGGTGCGCTGCCCATTCATCCGCCACCCGCACCCTGGCGCGACAGGTGCACCGTGCCGCTGAGCAGCCCGTCCGCACCCCGGGTCAAGTCGGCACTGTCGACCTGTGCCGACCAGTCGCGCCGCGCGGTCTGCGCCAGCGCCACCAGAGTGGCCGGGCGCAGCGCAGCAACTTGCAGCGTGGCCTCGCCGGGCAGCACCTGCGCCTGCACCTTGGCGTTGGGATCCACCCGGGCAAACCAGGCGCGCATCGCCGCCTGCAGATCGCCGTCGAATGCAGGGGCGGCAGGTGCGTTGCGCAGCGCGGCGAGCTGCTGCCCTTGTTGCTGCAGCACCTGCAACTGCTGCTGCAGGCCGTTGATGCGCTGCGGCGCGGTCTGCAAGGTGTGCCAGGCCGGACGAATCGCCACCGTCCACAGCAGCGCCGCAGTCACGACCGCCGCAGCCATGCGCGTGAGCCACTGTTCGCGCCGCGACAGCGCGGCCCAGCGGCGCCGGCCTGCGGCCACGGCCTGCGGCAGTCCCCGTGACCACAGCGCGGAAAGCGACTCGGCCCGTCCGCTGGCGCTCATCGAGCCGTCCTCATGCCGACCCCGCAGCGATGCGCAGCACATCGCCCTGCACCTGGCACGACAGCCCGGCAGGCGCGCAGCGTGCCGCGGCCTGCACCGCGCCGTCGCCCGGCAGGGTGAGCTGCAATTGCCCAGTGCTGAATTTCAGCGCCGTCGGCACCACACCCGCGGGCACCACCAGGCTGGCGCGGCCCATCAGCACGTCGAGATCGCCGTCGCCCGGTCGCCCGGCCCGCAGCCGCGCCTGGTCCAGCGCGCGCTGCACCTGCAGCCGGGCATCGAGAATCGCAGGCACGCCGGGCAGCGCCTGCGCTGCGGCGGCATCGATCTGCTGCTGCAAGCGGTTTTCCTGGCGCTTGAGCTGCACGGCCGCGACATTCATGCCGACCAGTTGCACCGCCGCCACCAGCGCCAGCAGCTTGCCCACCCGCCGCCAGGCCGGCGTGGCCAGTTGCTCGATCAGCCCGCTGACACCGCGCGACAGCGCGTGCCTGGGGGCCAGGTCGAACTGCCGCAGATTCCATGGCGATTGCGCGGCGCGCGCCAGCCAGTGGGCATCGGTGAGGGTCTTCGGGGTGAGCGATGACGGCAGGTCGAGCCGGCCCAGCAGCGGCTGCGCCTGATCCTGCACCCACAGATGCGCGGGCATCTCCGGCAGCGGCAGGGTCTGCGGCGATGCGGCGTCTGCAGAAAAGGTCAGCGGCAACCAGGCTGCCTCGCCCTGCAGATCGCGCCACAGCAGACGCGGCCCTTGCGCGCCGATCTGCAGCAGCGCGTCGCCCGGTGCCAGCAAGGCGGCTTCGGGCACGATCTGCTGCGGCTCCTGTCCGGCCTGGGCAAGGTCGGCAAGTGCCTGCTGCAGCGCGCCCTTTTGCACTGCGCAGGCCAGCGGGATGCTGCCATCCTCGGCCTGCGGCCCGGCGGCCAGATGCAGCTGCTCCGGATCGAGCAGCAAGCGGTCTTCGAGCGCCCCGCCCAGCGCGGCCTGCAGCCGGCCCGGCGGCATGGGCGGCAAGTTCACCGACAGCACCGAGGCGTCCATGGCGTCGACCAACGCCACCACGCGGCGTCCGCGCGGCAGCAGCGCCGCCTGCTCGCGCCCGGCGGACTGCGGCTGGCCGTCCGCGCCCAGCAGCACATACTCCAGCGGCGGCAGCGGATGCGCGGCAGCCAGCGGCGGCAGGCGGAGAACCAGGGTTTGCATGACGGCGCCGATTGTAGGCAGGCTGTGTTGCGGTCAACAGCCCAACACGGCATAGGACGGCCGCGCCAAGTCGAATGCTGCTGTGCGGGGGCGGTTCAGTCTGCGTCCTGCGGGGCGGCCGCCAGCCAGGGCGGCACGCGCTCGATGCGCACCACTTGCGAAAACAGGCCGGCGCGCTGGATGAGTGCGCGTTCGGCATACTCCAGCCGGTCGATGCGCACGCGGGCGATGGCGTCGAAATAGCCGGTGGCCACGCTCACCAGCTGCGGGTTGACTGTCGTGCCCGGCGGCAGCAGCAGGGAGATGTCACCGAGATTGCGGAAATACGCCCGCTTGCGCGCCTCGACCAGACGTTGTGCGGTGGCGCCATCGACCCCGAGCACCGCGGCCAGTACCAGCGGGCCGGCGGTGTTGGCATTGACCGGGGTGGCCTGCGGCAGCAGCGTGACCTCGGCGGCGAGCCGCGGCAGCGCCTGCGCCACGCCCGGCCCCAACCGCGCCAGATCCTGCAACTGCTGCAGCGGCAGCGGCGCGCTTGCGCCGCTGCCCTGCGTTGCGGCGCGAAACGGACTGCTCGCCGCCATGCCCTCGGCAATGTCCGTGGCCACGGTCGGCGGCAGCTGCAGCGCGCTGCACAGCCGCTCGAGCACCCGCAGCGCCTGCGGATCGACCGTGCCGGCCGGCGCCAGATCGCGCAGGTTGAAGCGGCTTTGCGCATCGGTGATGCGGCCTTCGAGCCAGGCGTCGGGCAGACTGGCGCTGTCCTGGCCACGCGCAGCCAGGAAGGTCGACAGCCGCGATTCGGCCAGCGGCACCGACCACGGCTCGCCCAGATAGTCCACGCTGGAATTGCGCGCATCCTCGCGCAGGATCAGCCGCGCCCAGTCGATTGCGCCGCGCAGGATCCAGCGCGCCTGCGTCTGCTCGCGTGCGGTCTGCTCGCGCGCGATGGCGTTCCACTGGTTCCAGAACATGCCCGAGACCATCACCGCGGCCAGCGCGGCGATGAGCATCGCGGTGATCAGCGCCGCGCCGTGCTGTGCGCTCTGGATGCGGCTCATTCGTAATCGTCCAGCAAAAAATCGCGCTGCAGCACGCCCGCCAGCGGCTTGCCGGCAAACTGCAACTGCACCCGCACCGCCGCCGGGGTGACCACATTGGCCGCCAGGGCGATGGCTGAAGCAGAGGCCGCGGGCGTGGCCGGGGCGTTGGCCGCGGTGCCCGGATTGACCCAGGCGCCCGACTGCTGCAGCAGCCCGATGCCGGCGTAGCGGTAGAACTGGATCTGCATGCGCACCACGCCGGGCAGGATGGTCAGCAGCGGCGCGGCCGGATTCTGCAGCGCAGCCTGCAGCACGGCGCGGCTGTCGGAGGGCGTGCTGGCACTGCGTTGCAGCGCGCCGTCGCGCACGGTCCAGAGAACCACCTGCAGCATGCCTGCCTGCGGCGGCAGACCGATACCGGCGCGGGCGTCGGCGCGGACGTCGCCGCCCAGCGGCTGCGCCGGTCGACGCACGATGAACAGATTGCCGCCGATCACGCTCACCGCGGGCAGACCAGCGCCCGCTGCGGTGGCATGGCGCAGGTCGTCGCCGAGTTGCTGCATGCCGTCGGCAAGGCGGGAACTGGCGGCAAAGGCGCTGCTGGCGTCGTCGCGGCTGCGCGCCACGGCGTCCAGCCCGCGCCAGCCCAGCACCGCGACCACCGCCAGGATGGTGACCGCCACCAGCAGCTCGATCAGGGTGAAGCCAAGCGCAACGGCACGACGCGCCATTCAGAGATTTCCGATGATGGTGACCACCTGCCAGGCGCTCCAGCCGCTGGCATCGCGCACATTGACCTGCATGCGGCGAAAGTTGGGGTTCGGCGTGGGCATCACATCGACCGCGACCGTGAACCGCACGTCCGCCTGGGTGCAGGTGCTGGTGCTCTGCCCGATCGGCAAAAAGGTCTTGCTCAGGCGCTGATCGACCAGGACGTTCTGCGCGCACTGCTCGGCCAGCACCGCGAGCCGGTAGCGATGGGCGTCGTCGCTGACATTGCCCGCGGCGCGCATTGCCGCCAGCAGCGCGATCGCCACCACGGCCAGCGCGACCAGCACTTCGAGCAGGGTGAACCCACGCGATGGCGCCTGCACGGTTGCGGCACGAGCCCGCCCCACCCCGACCCTTCCCTGCCACGAGGGAGATTGTTGGCAAGAGGGCATGCCCACCTGCCGGCTCGGGCGCATCGAGGCGTGTTGGGTTGGCCTGGTCACGACCTGCTGCTGCTAACGACGAATGGCGCAAAACCGTCGGATGCGATGCTGTCGCGCGCGTCGCCGTCGCTGAGTTCGACCAGCACCGCGCCACCCACCGGCTCGGTGCCGAACAGCAGCCAGCTCGGCGGCGTACCCAGACCACGCAAACCGCCCGCACGCAGGCTGACCATGACCGGGCCGGCGGAATAGCTCGCCGCGTGCGGCTGCTCGCCCAGGACGCTGCGCCAGTTGCGCGGCGCAATCTCGCCCGGCCGGCCCAGCCAGGGCCAGGCGCGCGGGCGCAGCAGATCGGAGTCCACCGGCTCCCAGCCCTGCGGTCCGATCTGCACGAAGGCGTAGCCACCCGGCCCGCTGGCCCAGGCCAGCGGCACCCCGGTTTCGGCAGCATACTGTCTGGCAGTATCGAACAGGGCCGCCAGGCGTTGCGCCTCGCGCTGCATCTGCGCATTCTGCGACGGCGGCAGGGCGAACGCCGCCAGCGCGGTCACCATGCCAACGATGACCAGCGCCACCAGCATTTCCAACAGGGTAAAACCCCACGGGGCCGCGCGCGCCGCCTGCGCCCCGCGCCGGCCCGGGTCGTGGACGACCTGCTCGGGCTTACTGCCAGCTGCCGATGTCGGCATTGGCGCCTTCGCCACCCGGTTTGCCGTCTGCGCCATAGCTGAACACATCCACCGGGCCCTTGACGCCCGGATTGAGGTATTGATACGGATGACCCCAGGGATCGGTCGGCAGCTTTTCGAGGTAGGGTTTCCAGTTGCTCGGAATCGGCGGTGTGGTCGGCTTGGTCACCAGCGCTTGCAAGCCCTGCTGCTGCGTGGGGTACATGCCGTTGTCCAGCTTGTAGAGTTTGAGCGCCTGCATGATGGTGGCGATATCGGTTCGGGCCGCGGTCTGCCGCGCCTCGTCTGTGCGGCCCATGATGTTGGGCACGATCAGCGCGGCCAGCACGCCCATGATGACCAGCACCACCATCAGCTCGATCAGGGTGAAGCCGAACGCGCGACGACGACCGGTGCCAGATGCCGCCGCGAGGTTTGCAACACAGGAAACAGATTTCATCGACGCCACCTTTCTGCGCGGATAATAAAAGGATGATGTTGCGCGCCCGCCCCCAATCCCCTGCGCTGCACGGCGTTTCTTGGCGCAACGGCCGCTGGCTGGCCTTCGTCCTGGCGCTGGTGCTGGCGTTTGCGGCGTCGGCTCTGGCGGTGGGGTGGACGCTGCGGCTGCTGTCGGCGCCCAGGCCGGTGCCGGCCGATGCGCAGATCATCGGCGCGCTGCCCCCCGACCAGGCGGCGCAGCAGGCCGCCCGCCTGTTCGGCGCCGAGCCGGTGGCCGCAGCCAGCGCCGCGCAGGCGCCCGGCCGATTTCGGCTGTACGGGGTGATCGCCGGGGGCGATGCCGGATCGGCCTTGATCGGCGTCGATGGCAAGCCCCCGCGTGCGGTGGCTGTGGGCGAAGCGGTCGCACCCGGAGTCATCCTGCGCACCACGGGTTACCGCAAGGTCTGGTTGGAGCGCGACGGCGCCCGGCTCGAACTCAAGATGGACCCGCCGCCTGCGCAGCCGGACGGCAGCCCGCCGGCGTTCACTCCACGCTTGCCCGAGTTCAATCCGCCGCAGCTCGCGCCGCCAGGCATCGCCTCGCCGCAGCCCGCAGGCGAGGGTTAGCGATCAGGTACGAGCAAAACGCCGGCCCGGCAAGCGCCGTGCTGGCGCGTTTTTATAATCCAACCATTGTTTTGCGCCAATTCGCCCGCATTTGCCTGTAAATGCGCCATTGCTCGGCGATCTCTGTCTTTCAACAAGGATTTCATCATGCCGATCTACGCCTACAAATGCGATGCCTGCGGCCACACGCTGGACGCGCTGCAAAAAGTCTCCGACGCCCCGCTGACCGACTGCCCGCACTGCGGCAAACCCGCGCTGCGCAAGCAGGTGACTGCCGCCGGCTTCCAGCTCAAGGGTTCGGGCTGGTATGTCACCGATTTCAAAGGCAGCGGTGCGGCGGCCGGCAGTACCGCGGCCGCAGCCGCGCCGAAGCAGGAGTCTGCGCCGGCGGCCTGCGGCGCGTCATGCGCCTGCCAGTGAGCCGCGCTCCTTCGTGGCGGGGTGGCACACCACACCGTCCACCCCCCTTCCCTGACCTCCACGCCACGCGCGCTGCGCGTGGCGACCTGTGCTCATGAGCGTGAAAAGCATTTTCATCGCCGGCATGCTGGTGTGGCTGCCGCTGACCATCACCATCTGGGTGTTGTGGCAGCTGCTGGCTGTGTTCGACGGCATTTTCCGGGCGCTGGCCGCCGCGCTGAGCACGGTAGCGCCCGGTCTGGCACCGGCGCTGGACAGGCTGGTCAACATTCCCGGCGTGGGGGTGCTGCTGGTGCTGTCGGCCATTTTTCTCACCGGGCTGGCGGTGGCGAACATGGTCGGGCAGTGGTGGCTGGCGCGCTGGGATGCGCTGATGACCCGCATTCCGCTGGTCAAGACCATCTACAGCAGTGTCAAGCAGGTGTCGGACACCTTGTTTTCCAGCAGCGGCAACGCGTTTCGCAAGGCGCTACTGGTGCAATATCCGCGGCAAGGCGCCTGGACCATCGCCTTCATGACCGGGCTGCCCGGCGGCGAGGTGGCCGCACATCTGCAAAGTGATCATGTCAGCGTCTATGTGCCGACCACGCCCAACCCCACATCCGGCTTTTTCCTCATGCTGCCGCGCAGCGAGGTCATCGAGCTGCAGATGAGCGTGGACACGGCGCTCAAGTACATCATTTCCATGGGCGTGGTCGTGCCGGGCGGGCCGAACAACCCGCATGTGCGCTGAATCCCCGGCCTTTTTCCTCCGCTTCGGCCCGCGCGCCCGGGCCGCGGGTTCCCTTCTCGAAAGTACCCCTCCAACATGAGTCTGCGTAGCCATTATTGCGGTCAGGTGACCGAAGCCCAACTCGGCCAAACCGTTTCGCTGTGCGGCTGGGTGCATCGCCGCCGCGACCACGGCGGGGTGATTTTCATCGATCTGCGCGACCGTGAAGGGCTGGTGCAGGTGGTGTGCGACCCGGATCGCGCCGCGACCTTTGCCACCGCCGAAGGGCTGCGCAATGAGTTCTGCATCCAGGTGCAGGGTCTGGTGCGGCCACGCCCGGCGGGTACCGAAAACCCGGGCATGGCCTCGGGCAAGGTCGAAGTGCTGTGTCATGACATCGCCGTGCTCAATCCTTCGGTCACGCCGCCCTTCCAGCTCGACGACGACAATCTGTCCGAGACCACGCGGCTGACGCACCGCGTGCTCGACCTGCGCCGGCCGCAGATGCAGCACAACCTGATGCTGCGCTATCGCGTGGCGATGGCGGTGCGCCGCTTTCTCGACGCGCAGGGCTTCATCGACATCGAAACCCCGATGCTCACGCGCAGCACGCCCGAAGGCGCGCGCGACTATCTCGTGCCCAGCCGCGTGCACCCCGGCGAGTTCTACGCCCTGCCGCAGTCGCCGCAGCTGTTCAAGCAAATGCTGATGGTCTCGGGCTTCGACCGCTACTACCAGATCACCAAGTGCTTCCGCGACGAAGACCTGCGCGCCGACCGCCAACCCGAGTTCACCCAGATCGATTGTGAAACCTCGTTTCTCGACGAAGCCGAAATCCGCACCCTGTTCGAAACCATGATCCGCGGGGTGTTCAAGGACGTGCTCGGCGTGGATCTGCCCAACCCTTACCCGGTGATGCGCTACGCCGAAGCCATGGCCCGCTTCGGCTCGGACAAGCCCGACCTGCGGGTGAAGATGGAGTTCACCGAGCTGACCGACGTGATGGCGGATGTGGACTTCAAGGTGTTCTCCGGCCCGGCCACCACACCCGGCGGCCGCGTGGTGGCGCTGCGCGTGCCCGGCGGCGGCGAAATGAGCCGCAGCGAGATCGACGCCTACACCGAGTTCGTCAAGATCTACGGCGCCAAAGGTCTGGCCTGGATCAAGGTCAACGACGCGGGCAAGGGTCGCGAGGGATTGCAGTCGCCGATTGTCAAGAACCTGCACGACGCGGCGATTGCTACGCTTTTGCAGCGCAGCGGCGCGCAAAGCGGCGATCTGCTGTTCTTCGGCGCGGACAAGGCCAAGATCGTCAATGACGCGATCGGCGCGCTGCGGATCAAGATCGGCCACAGCGACTTCGGCAAGGCCCACGGCCTGTTCGAGGACGGCTGGAAGCCGCTGTGGGTGGTCGACTTCCCGATGTTCGAGTTCGACGAGGACGAGCAGCGCTGGGTCGCGGTGCACCACCCGTTCACCGCGCCCAAAGACGGCCACGAAGAGCTGATGGACAGCGCCCCCGAAAAATGTCTGGCCAAGGCGTACGACATGGTGCTCAACGGCTGGGAGATCGGCGGCGGCTCGGTGCGCATCCACCGCGCCGAGGTGCAGAACAAGGTGTTCACCGCGCTGAAAATCGGCCCGGACGAAGCCCGCGCCAAGTTCGGCTTCCTGCTCGATGCGCTGCAGTACGGCGCGCCGCCGCACGGCGGCATCGCCTTCGGTCTGGACCGCATCGTCACCATGATGGCCGGCGCGCCGAGCATCCGCGATGTCATCGCCTTCCCCAAGACGCAGCGCGCGCAATGCCTGCTGACCAACGCGCCAAGCCCGGTCGACGAGCGGCAGCTGCGCGAGCTGCACATTCGCCTGCGCAATCCGCAGCCATCGGCTTGAGGGGGCAGAGCGTGCCCGAGTGTTCTCCCCATCAGCCGACCCGCTGCGCATGATCCGCATCGACGACCCCACCCACGATCACGAAGCCGGCTCGGCCGACGCCACGCTCGACACCACGCGCATCGACGACACGCGGATCCGCGCCGTACGTGCGCTGGTCTCACCGGCGCTGCTGCTCGAGGAGTTGCCGATCGACGCCGAGGTCGAGGCGCTGGTCGCGCGCAGCCGCGCGGCGATCGCCGCAGTGTTGCAGGGGCGCGACGACCGGCTGATCGCGGTCGTTGGCCCCTGCTCGATCCACGACCATGCGCAGGCGATCGATTACGCGCGGCGGCTGCGCGCGCTCGCTGCCGAGCTGGGTGACGCGCTGATCGTGGTCATGCGGGTGTATTTCGAAAAGCCGCGCACCACCATCGGCTGGAAGGGCTATATCAACGACCCGCGGCTCGATGGCAGCTTTCGCATCAACGAAGGGCTGCGCCGCGCGCGGCTGCTGCTGCTCGAGATCAACGCGCTCGGGCTACCGGCCGGCACCGAATTTCTCGACCTGCTGTCGCCGCAATACTTCAGCGACCTGATCGCCTGGGGCGCGATCGGCGCGCGCACCACCGAGAGCCAGAGCCACCGTCAGCTGGCTTCTGGGCTGTCGTGCCCGGTCGGGTTCAAGAACGGCACCGACGGCGGCGTGCAAATCGCTGCCGATGCCATCGTCGCCGCCGCGCATCCGCATGCGTTCATGGGCATGACCAAGATGGGTGTTGCCGCGATTTTCGAGACCCGCGGCAACCGCGACTGCCACGTCATCCTGCGCGGCGGCAAGGCGCCGAACTTCGACGCCGCCTCGGTGGATGCCGCCTGCGCCGTGCTCGCCAAGGCAGGGCAGCGCGCGCAGGTCATGATCGACTGCTCGCACGCCAATTCGGCCAAGCAGCCGCGGCGGCAGATCGAAGTGGCCGCCGACATCGCTGCACGCATCGCCGCCGGCGAGCGGCGCATCGTCGGCGTCATGGTGGAGAGCCATCTGTGCGAAGGCCGGCAGGATCTCCAACCGGGCAAGCCGCTGACGCCTGGCGTGTCGATCACCGATGCCTGCCTGGGCTGGGACGACACCGTGCCGCTGCTGCGCGGGCTGGCACAGGCGGTGCGCAGGCGGCGCGGCGCAGCAGCCTGAGCCGCGCCGCTGGGCCGCCTGCCAGGAGCCTTTGGTCAACTGGGCTGTGGCGATCAGAGCTCTTCGCGGAAGCTGTCGTGGCAGGACTTGCAGGTCTTGGCGGTTTCGCCGAACACCACCTTGATCTCGTCGAGCTTGCCGGTCTTGGCCGCGGCCACCAGCTTGGGCGTCATCTCCTGCAGCTTGTTGGCGTCGGCCTTGAACTTGTCCATCTCTTTCCAGATCGCCGGCTTGGCGTGCGATTCCGGCAGATCGGTGCCCGGGCCGAACGCCTGCCACGGCAGGTGCGACATCATCGCGACGATCTCGGCGTTTTCCAGCGCGGCCTTGGCATCGAACGGCGCCTTGCCCTGCACCATCGCGCCGATGCGCGCAAAGCTGGTGCCCATGATGACGAAGGCGGACTGACGATACTGCACCGCTTTTTCGGGCTTGGCGAACTGCGCATACGCGGGCCATGCGGCCAACAGGCCGCAGGCGAGCAGGGCAGTAATGCGCTTCTTCGGGGCGAACGTGGATGGATTCATCGACAGAACTCCTTGCGGGTTGGAATGGAACGCACTTGGGTCAAACGTGCCATATCCAGTGTAAGGAAAAGTGTGCACTGGCGCACAAGCGGACGACAACCCCGGATCGCGCCGCATTGCGGTGGACAAGACAACGAATCGACTGTCCGAATGCAAAAAAATGCCGCAAATCTGTTTGTCTGCGGCGCGGACGGCTTAAGATGCGCGCGTTTGGGTTCGATTCTGCGGCGATGCCGTGCCGATCGGGGCGCGGCAATTCTGGTCTGTGCCGGCGGGTCGGCCCAATCGCTCAGCGGGCACGGCACGCCCAGGCCCGCTCCATGACCACCGTGAACCTGCGCGGCACGCCGCGCAGACCAAACGCTCAACTTCTCGGAGTGCACTCGATATGGCCACGACAAAACCCGCGGCAGAAAAAGCCACAGCCGCCAAAACCACCCGTCAACCCAGCGCGGCGTTCATGAAGCCGCTGACCCCGTCGGCACAACTCGCCGCAGTGGTTGGCTCCACTCCGCTGCCGCGCACCGAAGTGGTGAAAAAGCTCTGGGACTACATCAAGCAGCACAAACTGCAGGACACGGCGAACAAGCGCATGATCAACGCCGACGCCAAACTCAAGCCGGTTTTCGGCAAGGATCAGGTCAGCATGTTCGAGATGACCAAACTGGTCAGCCAACATCTGAAGTAAGCTGGCGCGCCGCCTGACATGACCGCAAGCGCGCGGCCTCGGCCCGGCATCCGCCGGGCTTTTTCATGCCCCCTGCCCATGCCGATCGCTCTCTTCCGCACCCGTGTGCTGGCGGTCTTGCTGCTGGCCGCGGCCTGCACTCTGACCGCGCAGGCGCGGCCGCCACTGCCCATCGTGCTGCCGCAGGGCGCAACGCTATCCAGCGCGTTTGCCCCATCGGACGAGGCGCTGGCGCTGGTGATCGAGGCAATCGACCAGGCGCGCAGCAGCATCCACATGGCGGCCTATCTGCTGACCTCCGCCGACGTGGCGCGGGCTTTGGTGCGGGCGAAAAAACGCGGAGTCACGGTGCAGGTGCTGCTGGACTGGAAGGCCAACCTCGACGAGGACGCGCGCGTCGCCCGGCATGCCATCGGCATCCTGCGCAATGCGGGCATCGCGGTGCGCACGGTCGATGTCTATCCCATCTTTCACGACAAATACCTGGTCATCGACCGCCGCACCGTGCAGACCGGCAGTTTCAACTACACCTATTCCGCTGCGCATCGCAACGCGGAAAACGTGCTGGTGGTGTGGAATGCGCCCGCGCTGGCCGCGCGCTACATGGCGGATTTCGAGCACAACTGGGCGTTGGGCCGGCCAGTGCAACTGCCGTACTGAAGGCAACGCCGAACACATATCCCCGGTGCGGATGCACACATCGCGTGAACAGGCCCCAGCCTTGCCTGAATGCCGCGCGGCGACCGCAAATCGCCGCATCGCGCGCAGGGTGAGCGCCTAGGCACAAACACGCGGCCTAAAATTGCATCGTCATTTGCTTGATCGCGCAATCAAGACACGCCCATGAAATCCCTGTCCAAATCGCTCATCGCCGCGGTGGTGCTGGTCGTGGTGGCCATTGGCGGCTATCTCGGCTGGTCTGCGCTGGAGCAAAAGCCGCTGGCACCCAACGCCAGCTTCAGCCTGCTCGACGGCAAAACGGTCGATCTGTCGGCCTACCGCGGCAAAGTGGTGCTGGTCAACTTCTGGGCGACGAGCTGCACCACTTGCGTAGGCGAGATGCCCGAACTGGTCAAGACCTACGACCTGCTCGGCCCCAAGGGCTTCGACCTGGTCGCCGTGGCCATGAGCTATGACAACCCGACCTTCGTGCGCAACTTCGTGCAGCAGCGGCAGCTGCCGTTCACCGTGGCGTTCGACGCCAGCGGCCAGACCGCCAAGGCGTTCAAGGACGTGCGGCTCACCCCGACGAGCTTTTTGATCGACAAATCGGGGCATATCGTCAAGCAATACGTCGGCCCGCCCGACTTTGCCCAACTGCAACAGCTGATCGAGCAGCTGCTGGCGCAACCGGCGTGATGCTGGCCGCTCAGCCAGCGGTCTGCGCGCCCAGCCGGGCGAATTGCTGTTTGAGATAGTCCAGCCAGACGCGCAGCCGCAGCGGCTGGAACTTGCGCTGAATGAACAACGCGAAAATGCCGTTGGGTGGCGCGGCATAGTCTTCGAGCAGCGCCACCAGCCTGCCTTCGCGCAGGTCATCCCCCACCTCCCAGAACGAGCGCCAGGCGATACCCCGGCCCTGCAGGCACCATTGATGCAGCACCGCGCCATCGGTGCAGTCCATACGCCCGCTCACGCGCACATGCATGATCTGGCCGTCACTCTGGAACACCCAGCCGCGCGGCTGGCTGCCCACCGAGGCATAGGCCAGACAATGGTGTCGGGCCAGATCGGCCGGCGTGGTCGGCGCGCCAAACCTGCGCACATACTCCGGCGAGGCCACGCAGACGCGGCGGTTGTCTGCCAGCCGCAGGCTGACCAAGGAAGAGTCGGTCAGATCCCCCACGCGCACCGCGCAGTCATAGCCCTCGTTGACCAGGTCGACCAGGCGGTCGGTCAGATCGAGCGAGAGCGTGACCTCGGGATGGCGATCGAGGAATTCCGGGATTAGCGGGGCGACCAGCCGGCGCCCGAATCCCGCCGGTGCGGTGATGCGCAAATGCCCGCTGGCCTTGACCCCACCGGCGCTGACGCTGGCCTCGGCGTTGTGCAGGTCGGCCAGCAGGCGCTGACAGTTTTCCAGAAAGGCGCTGCCCTCCTCGGTCAGACTGATGCGGCGGGTGGTGCGCACCAGCAGCTTGACGCCGAGCCGCTCCTCCAGCGCATCGATGCGCCGCCCGATGATCGCCGGCGCCACCCCTTCCGCACGCGCCGCAGCAGTCAAGCTGCCCTTGGTCGCCACGGCAACGAAGGTTTCGATCTGTTTGAGCTTGTCCACCTTGACCGGAAATGGCTTCTGGGAAAGTCATCAATCTAACGCATGCTTTCGCCGCGACCCGATGACTCGATGTCGCACTGCAGCATAAACTGTGGGCATCCCACAAAGATGGGCGTTCGCCAGCACGCCGCGCGACCCGTTGCCACGCGGCGAACGCAACCTTTCAACCCAAATTGTTCATTGGGGTTTGGAGGGCAGGCGGATGCAGCGGCGCGCCAGTTTGGGCCTGACTGAGAAGC
>JBMFIE010000005.1:0-34680 GCA_049976465.1 Thiomonas sp.
CTCTGTGATGGCGCTGCCGGTGGAAGCCTTCTGATCATGGCGCTGCCCACTGTTCTTTCCTCTCTGCGCCTGCCAGTGATCGGCTCGCCGCTGTTCATCATCTCCAACCCCAAGCTGGTGATCGCGCAGTGCACCGCGGGCATCGTCGGCAGCTTTCCGGCGCTCAACGCGCGGCCGGCGTCGCAGCTCGACGAATGGCTGGCCGAAATCACCGAGGCGCTGGCGGCGTGGAACGCGGCGCATCCCGACCAGCCGGCCGCGCCGTTTGCGGTCAACCAGATCGTGCATCGCAGCAACGACCGGCTGGAACACGACATGCTGCTGTGCGCCAAATACCGGGTGCCCATCGTCATCACCTCGCTGGGTGCGCGGCCCGAGGTCAACCAAGCGGTGCACGGCTGGGGCGGCCTGGTGCTGCACGACGTGATCAACCAGACCTTCGCGCACAAGGCCATCGACAAGGGTGCCGACGGCCTGATCCTGGTCGCTGCGGGTGCGGGTGGACATGCCGGCACGCAGTCGCCGTTCGCGCTGGTGCAGGAAACCCGCGCCTGGTTCGACGGGCCGATCGTGCTGTCTGGGGCGATCGCCAGCGGCAGCTCCATTCTCGCGGCGCAGGCCATGGGCGCCGATCTGGCCTACATCGGCAGCGCCTTCATCGCCACCGACGAGGCCCGCGCGGTCGATGCCTACAAGCAGATGATCGTCGACAGCAGTGCGCAGGACATCGTCTATTCCAGCCTGTTCACCGGGGTGCACGGCAACTACCTGCGCGGCTCGATCGCTGCTGCCGGGCTCGACCCCGACCATCTGCCCGAGGGCGATCCGAGCAAAATGGATTTCGCCTCGGCGCTGGGCGGAGCGAAGGCCTGGAAGGACATCTGGGGCTGCGGCCAGGGCATCGGCGTGGTGCATAAGGTACAGGGCGCAGCGGCGCTGGTGGAGCAGTTGTCCGCCGAATACCGCGCCGCGCGGCTACGCCTGTGCGGCGGCTGATCGCTGCCAAACCGCCTATAGTTGCAGCATCACCGCAACCGGAGATGCACCATGCGCGCACGTCACCATCCTCACGACCTGCCCGCTGCTGCACAGCCGCCCGACCCAGCCCGCCTGGCCGCGGCGAAAACATTTGCCGAGTTCTATCCGCTGTACCTTGCCGAGCATCGTCAGCCGCTCAATCGTCGGCTGCACTTCACCGGCTCGACTCTGGCGCTGGTCTGTCTGTTTTTCCTGGTGTTCACCGGTAACCCGTGGTGGCTGCTTGCGGCGGTCGTCTGCGGCTACGCCTTCGCCTGGGTCGGGCACTTCTTTGTCGAGCATAACCGCCCGGCCACCTTCAAGCGCCCGCTGCTGAGTCTGATGGGAGACTGGGTGATGTGGTGGCAGATGCTGACCCGGCGCCTTTGACCGGCTGCTCGCCGAGCAGCTGATCGAGAGTGCACCCACGCGCTTCGGCGCCGAACAAACGCGCCAACAGGGCCGAGGTGCGCCGGGCATGTTCCTGGTCGAGCAACAGGGCGCCGATCAGCGGCTCGATCGACGTGGTCTGCGGGTCGCACAGCAGCGCCCAGCGCGCCGGCCCGCGGTCTGCGGTTGCCACCTTGCCCACCCAACCCAGCCGCTCGAGCACGGTGAGCAGGTCCTGCAGTTGCAGAGGGTCCAGCCGCAGACGGCGCGACAGTGCAGCGGCCGACAGCCCGCAGTTCGGCGCCTGCCGCGCGCGGTACAACTGCCTGAGCACCTGCACTGCGCCGAGAAACTCGGCCCCGGCATAGCCCTCGTGGCGGATCGCGCGTCCGCGCAGCGTCGGGGCATAAGCCGCGATCATCGCCCCGACCAGCACCGCGAGCCAGCTGAAGTCGATCCACAGCAGCAGCAAGGGCAGGGCGGCAAAGGTGCCGTACACCGCGGTATAGGTGGTCACGGAGGAGAAATACCACGCCAGCGCCCTGCCGCCCAGGCTGAACGCGAGCGCGGCGACCACGCCACCGGTCAGTGCGTCGCGCCACTGCACCTCGGTATTCGGGATGAAGCGGAACATCGCCGCCAGTGCAACTGCCATCAGCGCCCAGGATGCCAGGCTCAGCAGCACGCTGGCGCCACCGGGCAGGTGGTGCAGCAAACCGCGGTGCGCGCCGGCCACATAGCTCATCAGCCCGATGCTTGCGCCCAGCACCAGCGGCCCCAGAGTGAATCCGGCCCAGTAGATCAGCACCCGCTGCGCCAGCGGCCGCGGCCGCGGCGTGCGCCAGATGGCGTTGAGCGCGCGGTCGACCGTGAGCATCATCGACGTGGCGGTCAGGATCAGAAAAATCACACTGACCACGCCCAGCCCCTTGGCGCGCGCGGCGAAATCGCTCAGGTAATGCGTCACCTTGTCCGACAACCCTTCCGGCAGCATCTGCTGCGCCAGGTGCGCCTGCAACTGACCCTGCAGCCGGTCGAATGCCGGAAACGCAGTGAACACCGCCAGCGCCACGGTGAGCAGCGGCACCAGCGAGATCAGGGTGGTGAAGGTCAGGCTGGCCGCGGTCTGCGCCAGGTTGTCCTGCGCAAACCGCGTTGCCAGCGTGCGCAGACTGGCTTTGAGGGCTTCGGGCAGGCTCAGGCGTGGCATGGCAATACCATAGCGGAATGAAAGACATCCTGGTTCTTTACTACAGCGTGCATGGCGGCACGCGCACCCTGGCCGAGTGCATTGCGCAGGGCGTGGCCAGCGTGCCGGGGGCGCTGCCGCGGGTACGCACCGTGCCGCGGGTCAGCACCGTGGCCGAGCAGACCGCGCCGACCATCCCCGACGATGGCCCGCCTTATGCCGAACTGAGCGATCTGCAGGAATGCGCCGGGCTCGCGCTGGGCTCGCCCACGCGCTTTGGCAATATGGCCGCGCCGCTGAAGTATTTTCTCGACCAGACCTCGACGCTGTGGCTCAGCGGCGCGCTGGCGGGCAAGCCGGCTGCCGTGTTCACCTCCACCGGCAGTCTGCACGGCGGGCAGGAAAGCACCCTGCTGTCGATGATGCTGCCGCTGCTGCATCACGGCATGCTCATCGTCGGCCTGCCCTACGCCGGCCAACCCGATCTGATGACCACCCGCAGCGGCGGCACACCCTACGGCGCGAGTCACTACGCCGCGCCGGACGCGTCTGCGGCAGTCAGCGAAGAAGAAAGGCGTCTGGCGGTGGCGCTGGGGCAGCGGCTGGCGCAGACCGCGCTCAAGCTCGGCACGGATTGACGAGGCTGCTCATGCCCGGCGCGTCCTTCACCGATTGGCCGCATGTCTGGCAGCGCGGGGCGTTGCTCAGTCTGCTGGCGCTGATTCTGCTGTGCCTGCTGTGGGAGCTATGGGTGGCGCCGCTGCATCCGGGTGGCTCGCTGCTGGTGCTCAAGGTCGTGCCGCTGCTGCCGGCCCTGCCGGGTGTGCTGCGCGGCAAGGCGTTCACCATGCGCTGGTTGAGCTTGCTGCTGTGGTTTTACGCCGCAGAGGGGGTGACCCGCGCAATGACCGACCCGCAGGCCGCGTCGCGCGGGCTAGGGTGGATCGAGCTGCTGCTGTCGCTCGCCCTGTTCGTTTGTATCGCCGGTTTCCTGCGCTCAGGAGCCCCGCGCCATGACGCCGGCTGAGCGCGCCCGCTTTCATGATGCACTGCGCGCGCTGCTCGGAGCCTCGCATGTGCTCACCGATGCGCGGGACTGCGCGCCTTACCTGACCGACTGGCGAAAGCGCTACCGGGGGAGGGCGCTGGCCGTGGTGCTGCCGGGCAACACTGCGCAGGTGGCCGAGGTGGTGCAATTGTGCGCACTGCATGGCGTCGGCGTGGTGCCGCAGGGCGGTAACACCGGGCTGGTGGGTGGAGCCACACCGGACGACAGCGGCCGGCAGATCGTGCTCAGTACCCGCCGGCTGCAGCGTATCCGCGAGGTCGATCCGGCCGGTGGCAGCTTGATCGCCGAAGCCGGCTGTGTGCTGGCCGCGGTGCAGCAGGCCGCAGCCGACGTTGGCAAGCTGTTCCCGCTGTCGCTGGCCGCCGAGGGCAGTTGCACCATCGGCGGCAATCTGTCGACCAATGCGGGCGGCACGGCGGTGCTGCGCTATGGCAATGCGCGCGATCTGTGTCTCGGGCTGGAGGTGGTCACCCCGCAGGGCGAAGTGGTGGATGCGCTCAACACCCTGCGCAAGAACAACACCGGCTACAGCCTGCGCGATCTGTACATCGGCGCGGAGGGCACGTTGGGCATCATCACCGCGGCGGCGCTCAAACTGTTCCCGCAACCGGCAGCGCAGATCACGGCACTGGCTGCGGTGCGCGACCTAGCGGCGGCGATTGCCCTGCTCGATCTGGCGCAGAGCCGGCTGGGCTGCAACCTGACCGGTTTCGAGCTGATGAGCGCGCACAGCCTGCAACTGGTGCAGCAGCATTTTCCGCAGCAGCGCCTGCCGTTCGACCTTCCCAGCCCATGGTGCGTGCTGCTGGAGACCAGCGAGACCGAGGACGAGGCACAGGGCAGGGCGCGGCTGGAGGGCCTGCTTGCCGCTGCGCTGGAAGCCGGATCGGTGATCGACGCCGCGGTAGCGCACAGCCAGGCGCAAAGCCGCGCGCTGTGGCACCTGCGCGAGTCGATTCCGCTGGCGCAGGCGCAGGAAGGGCTGAATATCAAGCACGACATCGGCGTGCCGCTGTCGCGCATGGTGGCGTTCGTCGAATCGACCGCCGAACTCATCCAGCAGGCGATTCCGGGCGCGCGGCTGGTGGTGTTCGGCCATCTGGGCGATGGCAATCTGCACTACAACGTGCAGGCGCCGCAGGGCGTGGATCCGGCGCAGTTCTTGCAGGCACATCAGGCCGCGTGCAACCGCATCGTGCATGACGCCGCAGTGGCCTGCGGCGGCACGTTTTCTGCCGAGCATGGCATCGGCCAACTCAAGCCGCAAGAGCTCGCGCGCTACGGCAACGCGGTCGCCCTGCGTCAGATGTGGGCCATCAAACGGGCGCTCGATCCGCAGAATCTGATGAATCCCGGCAAGATGCTGCCAGGGCCCGCCATCAGCTGAGGGCAAGCAGGCCCCGGACACCACTTCTCACGCCACGGCGCGCAGCGGTGCGTGGAGCATGTCGAGATGCTGCTGCGCAGCCTCCTTCGGCAGCCGGTGCAGCAGGCGGTTGGCGCCAGACACCAGTGCCCGCACCGACGCGGTGACGATGTTGGCATCCATGCCGACGCCGAAGGTGCTGGTGGGCAGCCCCTCGATCGCCATTTCGATGATGGCCGATGCCTTGGCGTCGGCGCCCAGGCCGAGCGCGCGTTCTTCGTAGCTGTGCACCGCCAGCGGCAGGCGAAGGGCGTGGATGGCCGCATCGATTGGGCCGTTGCCTTCGCCCTTGAGACTCAGGCGCTTGCCGTCGGCCTCGATCTCCAGCCGGATGCCCTGGCGTTCGCCATGGTCGGTCAGGTGGTAGGACAGCAGGCGCAGGGGATGCGCCACGGCGACATATTCGTCGTTGAACATTTTCCACAGCTGCTGCGCGGTGACCTCGGTGCCGGTGGCGTCGGTGTGCTTTTGCACGACCCCGCTGAACTCAACCTGCAGCCGCCGCGGCATGATCAGGCCATATGTGGTCTCGAGCAGGTAAGCGATGCCGCCCTTGCCCGACTGGCTGTTGACACGGATCACCGAGTCGTAGGTCCGGCCCAGGTCGGCCGGATCGACCGGCAGGTAAGGCACTTCCCAGATGGCGTCCTGACGCTGTGCGGCAAGGCCCTTCTTGATCGCATCCTGGTGCGAGCCGGAGAACGCGGTGAACACCAGATCGCCGGCATAGGGATGGCGCGGATGCACCGGGAGCTGGGTGCATTCCTCTACCGTGCGCGCCACTGCGTTGATGTTCGAAAAATCCAGCCCCGGATCCACGCCCTGCGAGTACAGATTGAGCGCCAGAGTCACCAGATCGACATTGCCGGTGCGCTCGCCGTTGCCGAACAGGCAGCCCTCCACCCGGTCCGCGCCGGCCATCACACCCAGCTCGGCCGCTGCCACGGCGCAGCCGCGGTCGTTGTGCGGGTGCAACGACAGGATGATGCTGTCGCGCCTGTCGAGGTGGCGGTGCATCCACTCGATTTGATCGGCGTAGACGTTCGGCGTGCTCATCTCCACGGTGGCCGGAAGATTGAGGATGATCTTGTTGTCTGGCGTGGGTTGCCACACCTCGGTGACTGCGTTGCACACCGACAGCGCGAACGGCAGCTCGGTGCCGCTGAACACCTCGGGGCTGTACTGAAAAGTCCACTGCGTCTCCGGGCGTTCTTCGGCAAGCTGCTTGATTAGTTTGGCGGCGTTGACCGCGATCTGGATGCAGCCGGCTTCATCGACATTGAACACGATGCGCCGGAAGTTCGGCGCGGTGGCGTTGTAGACATGGACGATGGCACGCTTGGCACCGCGCAGCGACTCGAAAGTGCGGCGGATCAGATCCTCGCGCGCCTGTGTCAGCACTTCGATCGTGACGTCATCGGGGATGTGGTCGCCTTCGATCAACTCGCGCACGAAATCGAAATCGGTCTGCGATGCCGACGGAAACGCCACTTCGATCTGCTTGATCCCGATCGCACACAGCATCTTGAACATGCGCATCTTGCGCTGTGCGTCCATCGGTTCGAACAGCGCCTGATTGCCGTCGCGCAGATCGGTGCTCATCCAGATCGGCGGGCGGGTGATGACCTTGTCTGGCCAGGTGCGGTCCTTCAGGCCAATCGGCGGGAAAGGGCGGTATTTGGTTTGCGGTTGCTTCAACATGGATCGATCTCCGGGAAGGGTAGGCGAGGATTCTGGACGGCATTCATGCGACGACAAGGCGGCCGGGCTGTCGCGGGCGCAGGGCCCGGCAACCGGTGGGTAGTCGGTGCGCGTAGACAAACAGGTTCATGCTGAAGCGTTGCATAACAAAAAGCGCCCTGAGCCGAGGCCGCGGGCGCTTGATGGTGGATGGATGGGGTTGGGTCGATCAGTCGCGCGCGGTCTTGGCTGGCAGCGCCAGTAGCAGCAGGCCGCACAAAAGCAGCGCAGCCGCAGTGGACAGCGCGTGCGCAGCAGCGCAGCCATGCGAAGCAGAAAAGCCAGCAGCAAAAACGGCATCACGAAACATGGGTGCAAGGTAGCAAAATCTGGCGCAAACGTCAAACAACGGCAACACTGGATGAATGCTTCTGATGCTGCGCGCCGGGCTGTTGGATGGGATGCAAGGTGCGCGTGGAAACGATCGCCCGAGGACGTGCAAGACAGCCGATCGCCCGCCAGCGGCATGCGCCACGCGCGGGAGACTTGCTCTGTGTTGCCCCAAGTCTTTGATCTTGCAGCCGCCACCGCCTGGATCAACAGGGCACACGCAGGCGAATGGCCGTACCCTGACCGGGGGCGTAAATGGTTTGCAGCGTGCCGCCCAGCAGGCGGGCTCGCTCGCGCAGATTGCGCAGCCCCAGGGTCTGGTCACGCGTCGCGCTGCCGGTGCCGCGTCCGTCGTCCACGATGTCCAGACCGATCAGCCCGGGCGATTTTGAGAGGCTCAGGTGCACCGCGCGCACCGGCTTGCGCTCGGCAATCAGGGCAAAGGCCTGCTGCGCGAGGCGAAACAGCTGGACGGTGGTCATGTCTGACAGACTGTCGGCTTGATCGAGCGCATGGGTCACCGGGATGTCGTGGCGCTGGCTGAACGTCTCTGCCAGCCAGCGCAGCGCCTCGGTCAATCCGGTATCGAGCGCGGGTGGACGCAGTTGCATCGCCGCGTGGCGGGCTGCGTCGGTGGCAGCCTGCGCCAGACGCTGCAGTTGCGCGCGCTGGGCAGCATCGCCACAGGCGCTGTCGTTCAGACCCTGGCTCAAGGCATCGAGCAACGGAACGAGGCTGTTTTGCAGTTCTTGGGCAAATTGCGCGCGTTCCTGTTCGCGCGCATGCTCCATCTGCACTGCCATGTCGCGCAATTCGGCTTCGCGGCGGCGGGCGTGACTGATGTTGAGCATGATGCCGTCCCATTGCGTCAGGCTGGCACCCGATTGCGTGATGACCGCGCGGATGTTGATCCACTTGATTTCGCCCTCGGTGATGATGCGTCCTTCCCAGTTCCACGGCTCGCCGTGCAAGGCGCTGGCCTGCATGGCGGCATGAAAGTCGAGCTGATCGCTTGGGTGGATGCGCGCGACAAAACTGCTTGCCGAGCTCAGCAGGGCCTGGGCGCTGAGGCCGCAGACCATTTGCGCCGAGGCACTGGCACGGGTGAACCGCAGTTGCCCCGCACACCGGTTGAGCTGAAATACCAGGCCAGATCCCGATAACGCACGCTCAGCCCAGCCTGGGTCGGTCGCGGGCGGGTCGGGCAGGCAGTCACCGGGCTGTGGGGGCATGAGCGTTTGCGGCATGGGCATGACTGGTTCACTCAACGGCGCACAATGGCGGGACTTGAACCCAGATTGTCGATTGAGCGCACCTGCGGTGCTGTTTAGGTGCAAGCGGTTCGCTGGCTCGCTCAAGGGACGAGCAGTTTCAGCGCATCGAGCCTGGGCTGCAGCTGCGCCAGACAGTCGAGCACCGTGCGCTGCGGCAGGGCGCGCAGCCAGGTGAGCTGGCGCTTGGCGAGCTGGCGGGTGGCGGCAAGGGCCTGTTCACGGAATTCCGCAGCGGTGGTGCGCCCTTCCAGGTGGTGCCACGCCTGGCGGTAGCCGACCGCGCGCATCGACGGCAGCGTAGGGTCGAGATCGCCGCGTTGGCGCAGCGCGCGCACTTCGTCGAGAAAGCCCGCCTGTAGCATGGCATCGAAGCGCTGGGCGATGCGCGCGTGCAGCACGCTGCGATCCGACGGCTCCAGCGACACGATGCGCAGCTGCATGGCCGCCTTGGCCTGCGCTGCGGGCGTAAAGTGCGCCGACAGCGGTCGGCCGCTGAGCGTCCACACCTCCAGCGCGCGCTGGATGCGCTGCGCATCGTTGGGTGCCAGGCGGGCGGCGGTGGGTGCATCCACCGCAGCCAGACGGGCATGCAGCGCCGGCCAGCCCAGCCGCGCCGCTTCGGCGTCGATCTGCGCGCGCAGCGCCGCATCGGCCTGCGGCAGTGCGGACAGACCCGACTGCAGCGCCCTGAGGTAGAGCATGGTGCCGCCGACGATCAGCGGCTGCGCACCGCGCTGGCGGATGGCCTGGACCAGTCTGTGCGTGTCGTCGACGAACTGCGCGGCGCTGTAGGCCTGCGACGGGTCCAGAATGTCGATCAAGTGATGCGGGCAGACGGCGCGTTCCTCGGCGCCCGGTTTGGCCGTGCCGATGTCCATGCCGCGGTAAACCAGCGCGGAATCCATGCTGATGATCTCCACCGCGATTCCCTGGTCCTGCGCCCGCCGCGCCAGATGCAGCGCGGCCGCAGTCTTGCCGCTGGCGGTCGGGCCCACCAGACAGACCACGGGCTGCGATTGCGTCGGCGAGTCCATGCTCAGCGCCCGCGCAGGAACAGCGCGTCCAGTTCGGCCAGCCCCAGCTGTCGCCAGGTCGGGCGACCGTGGTTGCATTGATCGGCGCGCTCGGTGCGCTCCATGTCGCGCAGCAGCGCGTTCATTTCGGCCAAGGTGAGCTGGCGGTTGGCGCGCACCGCGCCGTGGCAGGCCATGCTGGCGAGCATGGCGTTGCGCTGGTCCTGCAGACGCGCGCTGCTGCCTTGCGCGGCTAGGTCGGCAAGCACCCCGCGGGCTAAGCGGATCGGATCGGCATGGGCCAGCGGCGCTGGAATGGCGCGGACCACCAGGCTGCCGGGGCCAGCGCGGTCGAGTTCCAGGCCCAGGCTGCGCAGGCTGTCGGCATGGTCTTCGGCTGCGCCGATTTCCATCTCGTTTGCGGCAAAGACCGCGGGAATGAGCAGCGGCTGCACCAGACCACCGGGCCCGGCCTGCTGCGCCGCTTTCAGTCGCTCGAAGACAATGCGTTCATGTGCCGCATGCATGTCGACGATGACCAGTCCGTGCCGGTTCTGCGCCAGGATGTAGATGCCGGCCAACTGCGCGAGTGCGAACCCGAGCGGGAAGTCGGGATCCGCCTCGGTGTCCGTGGACTCGCGCGGGGCGGATGCATAGTCAGGCGGCGACGCGCTGTCGCGCGCCTGCAAGGCCGCGGCTGGATCGAGCGGAGCCTGCGCGCGGACGAGCAGTTCCCATGGCGGCGCGCCTGGGCGGGTGTAGGTGAAGGGCAGCGGAGCGGTCGCCGGCCGCGGCGTCTCGATGGCCCGCTGCGGCGCAAACACCGGCTGTGCTGGCGTGGGCGCTGTCTCGCCGGCACTGCGAGCCAGCGCCTGCTCGATCGCATGGCGCACCGCCTGGTGCACCGCGGCGCCATCGCGAAACCGCACTTCCGCCTTGGCCGGATGCACATTGACATCGACCAGCTCGGGCGGCAGGTCCAGCAGCAGCGCGTATTGCGGCTGCAGCGCGCCGTGCAGCACGTCGGCATACGCGGCACGCACCGCATGCGCCAGCGTGCGGTCGCGCACCCAGCGGGCATTGACCAGGATGTGCTGCATGTCGCTTCGGGCGCGGGCTGCCGTGGGTTTGCATACCAGCGCCCGCAGCGACAGCGGGCCGATCTGCGCGGTCACGGTCAGCGCGTCGCGGGCAAAAGCCTCGCCAAGCACGGCGCGAAGGCGCTCCAGGCCGTGTGCGGAGTGGTCGGGATCGAACTGCAGCTTGAGCTGGCCGTCGTGCCACAGCCGCAGCGCGACCCGTGGATGCGCCATCGCGATACGTCGGAACACCTCGGCGCACCAGGCGTATTCGGTACTGGGTGATTTGAGAAACTTGCGCCGCGCCGGCAGGTTGAAAAACAGCTGCCGCAGGGTGACCCGGGTGCCGGGCTGCGCCGCGGCAGGTTGCACACTGCCGACCTGTCCGCCGCTGGCGCGCAGCATCGCACCCAGCGCATCCGCACGGCGGCTGATGATCTCGATTTCGCCCACCGCGGCCATGGCAGCAAGCGCTTCACCGCGAAAACCCAGGCTGGCGGCGCGGTGCAACTCGTCCAGGTCGACGATCTTGCTGGTGGCATGCCGCTGCAGCGCAAGCGGCAGCTCGTCCGGCGGGATGCCGCAGCCGTCGTCCTGCACCTGCACGCTGGCCAGGCCGCCTTGTTCGAGTCTCACCGTGATGGCGGTGGCGCCGGAATCGATGGCGTTGTCGAGCAGCTCGCGCAGCGCCGAGGCCGGACGTTCGATGACTTCGCCTGCGGCAATCTGGCTGATGAGCACGTCCGGCAGCGGACGAATCGGACGTTGGGGTTGCGGCAAGACGAGGCGGTGCGCGCAGGGCGCAGCAGGGACGGACAACTGCGCTCAGTATACTTTTCAGGGGGTCTCAGTCTGGGCTCAGTGTCCGCTGGCAACATGCCTGAGCCTTGCGTCTGCGCGGATTGCCTGTTTGGGCAAAAAGCTGGGTTCGGAGAAAAACCCTGATTTCCGAATCTTTGCATGAACGCAATCGGCGCGACATCTGCCAGCCGTCTGTTGGCCCTGCGCGCCGATGTACTGCGGGCCGTCACGCCGACCGCATCCCCTGCCATCCTCAATCCTTTGCGCACCGTCGCTTCCGCCGCATGGAACTGCACCACTTGATCGATCTCATCCTGCACTTCGACGTGCATCTGGCGCAGTTCATCTCTGCGTATGGGCCGTTGGTGTACGGGCTGTTGTTCGGCATCGTGTTCGTCGAGACGGGGCTGGTGATCATGCCCTTCCTGCCGGGTGACTCGATGCTGTTCGTGGTCGGCGCCTTTGCCGCCACCGGCGCACTCAGTCTGCCGGGCGTCATGGCGGTGCTGTGGCTCGGGGCGGTGTTGGGCGACAGCCTGAACTATCAGATTGGCAAGGCGATCGGCCACAAGGTTTTCTCTTGGCCGGATTCGCGCTGGTTCAACCGCCGGGCGTTCGACAGGGCGCATGCGTTTTACGAAAAGTACGGCGGCATCACCATTGTCGCGGCCCGCTTCATGCCGTTCATCCGCACCTTTGCGCCGTTCGTTGCCGGGGTTGCGGAAATGTCCTACGGCAAGTTCCTGGTCTACAACATGCTGGGCGCGACCCTGTGGGTCGGGGTGATGGTCATGGCCGGCTATCTGTTTGGCAACATGCCGTGGATCAAACACAATCTGGGCATGCTGACCCTGGGCATCATCGCGCTGTCACTGCTGCCGGCGGTGTGGGGGTGGTGGAAGTCGCGGCAGCGGGCTGCCGTGTAACGTTCAGCCGAGTGCGCCGCGCACCAGCCCCACGGCCAGACCCTCGATGGCGAAGGGCTGGTCCGGCGTGATGCGAATGGGCGCGAAGTCCGGGTTGGCGGGCAGGAGTTCGATGTGATTGGCCAAGGTGCGCAGGCGCTTGACCGTGACCTCATCGCCGATGCGCGCCACCACGATCTGCCCGTTTTCCGCGCTGCGGCTGCTCTTGACCGCGAGCAGGTCGCCATCGAGGATGCCGACGTCGCGCATGCTCATGCCGCGCACCCGCAGCAGGTAGTCAGGACGGGACGAGAATGCGGCCGGGTCGACCAGCAGCGTCTGCTCGATATGTTCCTGCGCCAAAATGGGGTGGCCGGCTGCCACGCGCCCAATCAGCGGCAGGCAGAGCTGCTCGGCGCCGGGCAGCGCGAGCTGCTGCCCCATGCCGCCAGACGGCCGGTCGCGCCGCGCCTCGACGATGCGGATGCCGCGCGATGCACCCGGCGTGAGCTCGATCACGCCCTTGCGCGCCAGTGCCTGCAGATGATCCTCGGCGGCGTTGGCCGAGCGAAAGCCCAGCCGTGCGGCGATCTCGGCCCGGGTTGGGGGGTAGCCCAGTTCGCGCACCGACGACACGATCAGATCGAGGATTTCCTGTTGGCGGGCGGTGAGCTTGGTGGCGGGTCGGCGCATGGATGAGGGCTAAGGTAGTTGCACAATGCAGCAATCCGACCGCCGCCGGGTGGTGCGATCGGGCAACATGCTGATTTGCCCGACACTGTAAATCAAAACAGCTGTGACGCAAAGGAGTTTCGGCATGCAAACCCCACATTCAGACGCTGCGCAGGCAGGCGTCGTGGTGCTTGGCACGGGCGGCACGATTGCGGGTGTGGCCACCGGAGATCCCAGCCTGCCCGGGTATACCGCCGCAGTGCTGGGCGTGGACGCGCTGATCGAGCGCGTGCCCATGCTGCAGCGTCTGGCACGACTCCATACCGAGCAGGTGGTCAATATCGACAGCAAGGACATGGATTGCGCGACCTGGAGCCGGTTGGCCATGCGCGTGGCGCACTGGCTGGCGCAGCCGGAAATCGCTGCCTGCGTCATCACCCACGGCACCGATACCCTGGAGGAAACTGCGTATTTTCTACAGTTGGTGCACCGCAGCGACAAACCGGTGGTGCTGACAGCCGCGATGCGCCCGGCCACTGCGCTGGATGCCGACGGCCCGCAGAACCTGCTCGATGCCGTCCGAGTCGCGGTGCATCCGCAGGCGCGCGGTCTGGGGGTGGTCTGCGTGTTGCATGGGCGCATCCACGCCGCGCATGATGTGACCAAGGCGAACCCTCACCGCATCGATGCCTTCAGCTCGGGCGAGCGGGGCCCGTTGGGCGAGATCGACGGCGACCGCCTGCGGCTTTGGCGCCGGCCCGAAGCAGAGCCTGGCGCGCCGTTTGCCGTCCCTCCGGCCGACGCCTGGCCGCGCGTGGACATCGTGCTCAGCCACGCGGGCGCGGACGGTGCCTTGGTGCATAGCTTGTTGCGCGATGATCGGTTAGACCCGCCGCTGCGCGGACTGGTGGTGGCCGGCACTGGCGGAGGGACGGTGCATCAGCGCCTGCAGGCAGCGCTGCAATGGGCCGAGCAGCAGGGAGTGCGGGTGCAGATCGCCCCGCGCCTCGGGCCGCTGCGCGGCGGCGCGGCAGACGGGCTGACCGCGGTCAAGCTGCGGGTACGGATGTTGCTCGAGCTGGCGGCATCAGGCTGAGTGCTGCGGACTGTGCGGCAGCCAGATGCGCACCTGCAGCCCGCCCCCCTCGGCATTGGTGATGTCCAGCCGGCCGCGCATCGCGGCGATGGTCTTGTCGACGATGGACAGACCCAGCCCCGTGCCCTTTGCAGAGGTGCGGGCCGCATCTCCGCGGAAAAACGGCCGGGTGAGGTGGGCGAGCTGGTCCGGCGGTACGCCGGGGCCATGGTCGCGCACGGTCAGCAGCACCGAGTCGATGCAGGGCTGCAGGCTGATGTCCAGATCAGTGTGCACCTCGCCCGGCGTCAGTGCATAGCGCTTGGCGTTCTCCACCAGATTGACCAGGATGCGCTGCAGCTCCAGTGCATTGGCCTGCACCAGAGGCACTGTCGGGGCGCGCAGATGCAGCACTACGGTCTCGTCTTTTTGGTAGCGGTCGCGCACAAAATCGATCAGCGCATTGAGATCGACCGCTTCGAGCTTGGGCGCGATGCTGCGCGCGTACTCCAAAAACTTGCTGATGATGCGGTCGGCCTGTTCGATGTCGTCGATGATGTTTTGGCGCGACTGTTCGTCGGGCACGCTGAGTTCGGCCTCCAGCCGCAGACGCGCCAGCGGTGTGCGGATATCGTGTGAAATGCCGGCAAGCATCAGCGCGCGCTCCTCCTCGACTTCTTGCAGGCTGCGCGCCATGCGGTTGAAGCCGCGGTTGACCTCGCGGATCTCGCGCATGCCCGAGTGTTCATCGAGCATCTGCGAGTAATTTCCAGCGCCCACACGGGCGGTGGCCAGCCGCAGATCGCGCAGCGGCTTGTTGACAAAGCTGGCGATTACCGCAGCGCCAATCAGCGCCAGCAGCGTGGCGATCACCCCCCAGCTCGCCCAGGTCTCACTCAGCGACGGGTCGATACGCGAGCGGTCGAGCAGCAGCCAATACGGATCGCCCTGGATCTGAAAGCCGATCCACAGGCCCGGGCGATCGTTGACCGCATCGGCGAACGTGAGATCTTCCTTCAACCGAGAATCGACCGCGACCTCCAGCCGACGGGTGAAGTCGGTGTGGTTCATCGGCGTCCACCGATCACCCGGATTGCGCGGGTAGATGTAGATGCCTTCTTTTTTCGCCAGCTCGTCGAGTAGCGAAACGCGGTATTGCGGATCGGAGTGGATCAGTGCCAGCCGGGTCAGGTCGATCAGGCTGGTGATCTGCCGCGCGGTCTGAGCAACCTGCGGCCCGAGTTCGAGCAGGCGAAAACTCTGAAACCAGGTCGCCAGACTCGCGCTGACCAGCAGCACGATCAAAAAGAAGGTGCGCCAGTACAGCCTGCCGAACAGATCGCCGATCCAGCGCCCCAGGCGTGCGAGCGCGCTGCCCGAGGCCGTGACTTGCGCAGGCGCTGCAGGGCCGGCTTCGGCCTCAGCTTTCGGAACTGTCGGGGACGAAGACATAGCCCACGCCCCAGACCGTCTGGATGTAGCGCGGGTGCGCCGGATCGGTTTCGATGATTTTGCGCAGCCGCGAGATGGCCACGTCCAGACTGCGGTCGAAGGCTTCGTAGTCGCGACCGCGGGCCAGCTCGGCCAGCCGGTCGCGCGACAGTGGTTGGCGCGGGTGACGCACCAGCGCCTTGAGCATGGCGAACTCGCCCGTGGTCAGGCTGACGGCCTCGCCGTTCTTGCTGAGCTCGCGCCGCGCCAGATCGAGACTGAACGGTCCGAACACCACGGTCTCGTCCTCGCGCGACGGGGCGCCCGGCAGCTCGGGCGAGGGCTGGCGGCGTAGCACCGCGCTGATACGCGCCAGCAGCTCGCGCGGGTTGAACGGCTTGGGGAGGTAGTCGTCGGCGCCAACCTCCAGACCGATGATGCGGTCGACATCCTCACCCTTGGCCGTGAGCATGATGATCGGCGTCTGATCCTTGGAGGCACGCAGACGCTTGCAGATGGACAGGCCGTCCTCCCCCGGCAGCATGAGGTCGAGCACGATCAGGTCGAAGCGTTCCTTGACCATGATGCGCGACATGGCCTTCGAATCCTCGGCCACGAACACTTCGTAGCCCTCCTGCGAGAGATAACGACGCAACAGATCGCGGATGCGCGCATCGTCATCGACAACCATCAGCTTTTTCGGTTTTTCGTGGTCCATGGAAGCGTCTTCTCGAATTGAAAAACGGGGAATGCCCGGCGACCTGGCGTCTTTATAGCGGTGTGTCAGCTTAAGGCTTGTTACAGAGTTTACTGCGGGCGCGCGCGATTTTGCCCCCTGCTCGATTCGATAATTTCAATTGCAAACTTTGGATACGCCCATGTCTTCGCAGCGCGCTGCGCTCGCCATCATCCTCTGTGCCGCCGCGTGTGCTGCCGCGCCAGCCGCGGTACGGGCTGCACGCACCCGCGCCATGGCGCAGACGCCGGCAGCGGCCGACACCAGCCTGCAACAGTCGCGGCAGCGTGAAGTTGCCGGCAGCCGGCAACGGTCGCCGCAGTTTTCCAGCTCGGATACGTCTGCTGCAGTCGCGCCGCGTGTCATGACGCCGCAGGACCGCCTGGAACTGCGCGAGCAGATTCAAAGCACGGAAGCCAGCCGGCTGCCTCAACCCGTGCCACGATCCACCCCCGGTTCGAACTGAATCCAGGCCACGGATCGCCGCGTGTCGTGCTGGGATGTGCACAGCACGCCAGGCGCGACTCAAGCCGCTCGCCGAGCCCCGAGAATGTCGCAGTGTCATGGCAACACATTGATTTTCAATGAAAAAATCCTGCCTAAAAAAGCGTCATCCTGATTGCAATGCTTGAATTTGCTCGATTTGGCGAGGCGATTCAGCGCTTGCCCACAGAGTTGTCCACAGTTTGACGGGATAAGTCCCGGCTCCCGACAGCGATGCCTGCGCCGCGTCCGGCGCGCGGCTTGTGCGCCCATTTCGGCAGCCGGCATAATGCGCGGCTGGTGTGGGAGAGGGCATGTCCGTCGGGTGACGGAGCAGACGCAAAGGACAACTGCATGTTTCACATGGTGCAAGCCGCCGGCTGGCCGATCTGGCCGCTGATCCTGTGTTCGATCGTGGCGCTGGCGGTGATTCTCGAACGTTTGACCGCACTGCGGCGCGCCCGCATCCTGCCGCCGAAGCTGCTCGAGGAAGCGCTCGATGTCTCGTCCAAGCAACTGCCCAGCGCCGACGTGATCGACAAGCTCGAACGCAACTCGCCGCTGGGCGCAGTGCTGGCCAGCGGCTTCCGCTCGGTGGCACGACCGCACGCCAGTGTCGCCGCGCTGGAGGAAGACATGGAAAATGCCGGACGGCACGAGGTCTACCGCCTGCAGAAATACCTCGGCGCCCTCGCCACCGTGGCTTCGGCCGCGCCACTGCTCGGGCTGCTGGGCACCGTGGTGGGCATGATCGAAATCTTCGGTTCGCAATCGGCCGCAGGCACCGACCCGACGGTGCTGGCGCATGGCATTTCGGTTGCGCTGTACAACACCGCGTTCGGTCTGATGGTTGCGGTGCCCTCGCTGATCTTCTACCGCTATTTCCGCAGCCGGGTTGACGCCTACACCATCGAACTGGAGCAGGCCGCGCGTCGACTGGCCACGCATCTGCAAGCGTATCTGCCGCGCCGCTGAGCCGCAGCTGTCATGAAATTCACGCGCCTGGACACCGAGGAACCCGAGGTCAACCTCATTCCGCTGATCGATGTGTTGCTGGTCATCCTGATTTTTTTGATGATCAGCACCACCTACTCCAAATTCACCGAGCTGAAGATCACCCTGCCGACCGCCGATGCTGAAAAGCTACAGAACAATCCGCAGGAAATCATCGTGGCGGTCAGCCGCAGTGGGGAATACGCGGTCAATAAGCAGATCCTCTCCAACCGCAGCGTGCAAGGGCTGACCCAGGCGCTGCTTGCGGCATCCAAGGGCAAGCCAGAGGCCATGGTGGTCATCAGTGCCGACGCGCAGGCGACGCAGCAATCGGTGGTCAATGTGATGGAGGCCGCGCGCGCCGCCGGGCTGAGCCGCCTGACCTTTGCCACGCAAAAACCTCCCGGTAGCGGATGACACGGTCGCCGGCGCACAGCGGCTGGCCGCGCTGGTGGCTGCATCGTCGTGCGGCCAGCTGGATGCTGTGGCCGCTGTCTCTGTTGTACGGCGCGGTCAGCGGCCTGCGGCGTGCGCTATACCGACATGGATGGCTGCCGAGCGCGCGGGTGGGTGTGCCCGTGGTCGTGGTGGGCAATCTCACGGTCGGCGGTGCCGGCAAGACGCCGCTGATCGCCGCGATCGCCGCGGGTCTGCAGCAAATCGGCTGGCACCCCGGCATCGTCTCGCGTGGCTACGGGGGGCGCCTGGGCCGCAGCGCAAGCCTGGAGGTGCGCGCAGGCAGCGACCCCGCGCTGTGCGGCGATGAGCCCGTGCTGCTGGCACGGCAGACCGGCTGCCCGGTATGGGTGGCACACCAGCGGGCTCGGGCGGCGCAGGATCTGCTGGCTGCGCATCCGCAGGTCGATGTGCTGCTGAGCGATGACGGCCTGCAGCATCTGGCGCTGGCGCGCGATGTGGAACTGGTGGTGGTCGACCAACGGCTTTGGGGCAACGGCCTGTTGCTGCCGGCGGGGCCGCTGCGCGAGCCGCCCGCGCGCAGGCGCGACGCGACGATCGGCCCACACCAGGCGCTGGCCCGGATCGACGACGGCGGGCGGCATTTTGCGGTGCAGCGGGCGCTTGGCGACTTCACCCGGCTGAGCAGCGGCGAGCGCCTGGGCCCGGCCGCGTTCGTCCGTCGCTACGGCAGCGAGCCGCTGGCGGCATTGGCAGGCATTGGACATCCCGGGCAGTTCTTTGCCATGCTGCAGGCTGCGGGTCTTATGGTGCAGGGCAGGGCATTGGGCGATCATCAGCCGCTCAGCGCAGCCAGCTTTGCCGGACTGCCGCAGAACGGCCCGGTTTTGATCACGGAGAAAGACGCCATAAAATTGCCAGATCTTTCGCCCGCCCTGCGCGAGCGCCTTTGGGTCGTCGGACTGCGGCTGGAACTACCCGACGATCTGCTGCCTTGGCTAGCCCACAGACTGGAGATTGCGCGTGGACACCCGACTTCTTGACCTGCTCGTCTGTCCGATCTGCAAGGGCGCGTTGCAGTACGACCGTCAGGCGCAGGAGCTGATCTGCCCGCGCGACAAACTGGCTTATCCGGTGCGCGACGGCATTCCGCTCATGTTGGTCGACCTGGCGCGTGACATGACAGTGTCCACCACCGAACCGTCCGGCGCGCCGGACGACCAGCCCAACCTCGCAGCGTGAGCAACGCAACGCCGTTCTGGGTGCTGATCCCGGCGCGGCTGGGTTCGACCCGCCTGCCCAACAAACCGCTGGCCGACCTTGCCGGAGCGCCTCTGGTGGTGCGGGTGGCGCAGCGCGTGCAGCACAGCGGGGCGCAGGCGGTGGTGGTCGCCTGCGACAGTCCACTGATCGCGCAGGCCTGCGCCGCGCATGGTGTGCAGGCCGTCCTCACCGCAGCGGAACATGCCAGCGGCACCGACCGGCTGGCGCAAGCGGCTGCGCTGCTCGGCCTGCCCGACGATGCCATCGTGGTCAATGTACAAGGTGATGAGCCGCTGATCGACCCGGCGCTGCCCGCCGCTTGCGCGGCCTTGCTGCAGGCGCAGCCGCAGACCGAAATGGCCACCTGCGCGCACCGCATCACGGATGTTGATGAGATTTTCAACCCCAACGTGGTCAAGGTGGTGCTCGATGCCCAGGGCCGAGCGCTTTACTTTTCGCGCGCACCGATTCCCTGGCAGCGCGACGCTTACCAGCAAAGCGCGAGCGGCTGGCAAAGCCATGGCGCGCACACCGCAGCGGTGTATCGGCATATCGGGCTGTATGCCTATCGTCATCGCTTTCTGCGCCGTTACGCCGCGCTGCCCGCGGCGCCGATCGAACAGGCCGAGGCGCTGGAGCAACTGCGCGCGCTGTGGCACGGTGATGCGATCGCGGTGCACATTGCGCAGCACGCACCCGGCCCCGGTGTGGACACCGCAGCAGACCTGGCGCGCGTGCGCGCGCTGTGGGCGGGCTGAGCCGGGGGTCGTCAGCCCCAGAGCAGGGGGCTCTGCTATTCTGGATTGCTGCGTTTTCACCATCGAGAGACCTTCATGCGATTGATTCTTTTGGGCGCACCCGGCGCAGGCAAAGGCACGCAAGCCACGTTCATCTCCGAGCGTCTGGGCATTCCGCAGATTTCCACCGGCGACATGCTGCGCGCCGCAGTGAAGGCCGGCACGCCGCTGGGGCGGCAAGCGCAGAGCATCATGGAAGCCGGCCAACTGGTGCCAGACGACATCATGCTCGGACTGGTGCGAGAGCGCCTGAGCGCGCCCGACTGCGCCAAGGGTTTTTTGCTCGATGGATTTCCACGCACCATCGCGCAGGCCGAAGGGCTGGAGAAGGCCGGCATCGGCATCGACGTGGTGCTCGAATTCGACGTGCCCGATGCGGACATCATCGAACGCCTGAGTGGCCGCCGGGTGCATCCGGCATCGGGCCGCACCTATCACGTCAAGTTCAATCCTCCCAAGACACCGGGCATCGACGATCTGACCGGCGAGCCGCTGGTGCAGCGCGCCGACGATCAGGAGGAGACCGTGCGCAAGCGTCTGGAGGTCTATCACGCGCAGACCTTGCCGCTGGTCGAGTACTACGCCCGGCGCATGGCGCAGGGCGATCCGAAGGCGCCAAGGCTGATCACCATTTCCGGGGTGGGCCCGGTCGAGGTGGTGCAACAGCGCATTTTCGACGCCCTACAAAGCTGATCGAAGGCTGACGCTTTTTCACCGTTTTCTCTGACGTTTCGGAGCAGGGAGATGCAACTATCAGGCCACAGCGCAGTCATCAGCGGCGGCGCATCGGGGCTGGGCGCGGCAACCGCCGAGCTGCTCGCACAACGCGGCATGCAGGTGGTCATTGCCGATGTGCAAGAGCAGGCCGGGCGCGCACTGGCAGCGCGCATCGGCGCGCAGTTCGTGCATTGCGACGTCACCAGCGAGGCCCAGGTCCAGGCGGCGGTCGATGCCGCGCAGGCCTTGGCGCCGCTGCGCGTGGCGGTCAACTGCGCCGGCATTGCCCCGGCAGCCCGCACCCTGGGCAAGCAAGGGCCGCATGCGCTCGAGTTGTTCGAGCGGGTGATCCGCATCAACCTGGTCGGCAGTTTCAACCTGGCGCGTCTGGCCGCGGCGGTGATGGCAAAGCAAGCCGCGCTGGCCGACGGCGAGCGTGGTGTCATCATCAACACCGCATCGGTGGCGGCGTTCGACGGGCAGATCGGGCAGGTCGCCTATGCCGCGTCCAAGGCGGGGATCGTCGGCATGACCCTGCCGCTGGCGCGCGATCTGTCGCGCGACGGCATCCGGGTGATGACCATCGCCCCGGGAATTTTCGAAACGCCCATGCTCCTGGGCATGCCCCCCGAGGTGCAGGCCGCACTGGCGCAGATGGTGCCGTTTCCGCAGCGGCTGGGAAAGCCTGCTGAATATGCCGCGCTGGTCGAGTCCATTCTCACCAACACCATGCTCAACGGCGAGGTCATCCGTCTGGACGGCGCCATCCGTATGCAGCCCAGGTGAGGCATTGCGCCGCGGCGTTCTGCCGTGGTGTGTCCGGTCATGCAACAGCGCATTCCCCCCGGCTTCATCCAGGATCTGCTCGCCCGCGCCGACATCGTCGAGGTGGTCGGCCAGCATGTCGAACTGAAAAAGACCGGCAGCAATTACAAGGGGCTGTGCCCGTTTCACGGCGAAAAGACCCCGTCGTTCACCGTCAGTGCGAGCAAGCAGTTCTATCACTGCTTCGGATGCGGGGCGCATGGCACGGCCATCGGTTTTTTGATGGATTACGCAGGCATGGGCTTTGTCGATGCGGTCAAGGAACTGGCTGCGCGCTACGGCCTGACCGTGCCCGAGCCCGACCTCGACCCGCAGCAACAGCAGCGACTGCAGCAACAGCGCAGCCTGCAGGCTACGCTGATCGATGTGCTGCAGACCGCGGACAACTTTTATCAGCACCGTCTGCGGCACAGCGAACGGGCCAAGAACTATCTGGTCTCCCGCGGCCTGCAGGGTCAGATCGCCAAGCGCTACGGCCTGGGTTATGCACCCGATGACTGGCAGCCGCTGGCCGGGGCCTTTGCCAATTACAACGCCGATGCGCTGGTGCAGTCGGGCCTGGTGGTGGCGCGCGACGCGCAGGGCCAGACGCTCGATCCGCTGGCCGAATCGTTTGCAAGTGCACAGCGCCGCTACGACCGGCTGCGCGACCGCATCACCTTTCCAATCCGCAATCTGCGCGGCGAGGTGATCGGCTTTGGCGGGCGCGTCATCGACCAGGGCGAACCCAAATATCTCAACTCGCCAGAAACCGCAGTCTTCCACAAGGGTGAGGAGCTCTATGGCCTGTATGAGGCGCGCACGGCCATTTCCCGCGCCGGTTACGCTTTGGTGGTCGAGGGCTATATGGACGTCGTGGCGCTGGCGCAATTCGGCATCGAGCAGGTCGTGGCCACGCTGGGCACGGCCTGCACCACGCAGCAGCTGCAAAAACTGTTCAGGCATACGACGCAAGTGGTGTTCAGCTTCGACGGCGACGCCGCCGGTCGCCGGGCGGCGCGCCGGGCGATGGAAAACGCGCTGCCGCTGCTCAGCGATACCCGCGTGGTCAAGTTCCTGTTCCTGCCGCCCGAGCACGATCCCGATTCGTTTGTGCGCGAGAAGGGCGCTGTCGCGTTCGAGCGGGAAATCGCCAGGGCGCAGCCGCTGTCGGAGTTCCTGATCGGCAGTCTGTTCGACGGCGTGTCCATGGCCACGGCCGAAGGCCGTGCTCAGGCCATCCACGACGCGGCACCCTTGCTGGCGCAAATCGCTGCCCCCGCGCTGCTCGGCCAGCTGCTCGCCGATTTCGCCCGCAGGCTGGACATGCCCATGACCGAGCTGCGCGAGGTCTTGCGTCTGTCTGCTCCGCCGCGCAAGCCTGCGGCGCCGGTTCAGACCTTTGGTGCGACCGCAGGCGGTACGGTCGCGCAGCCACGCCAGCGGGGCGGACGGGCCGCGCTGCGCGCCTTTGCCACGCCGCCCGACCCACTGCGGCTGATCCTGCCGCTGCTGTTGACCCAGCCGGCGCTGTGGTGGGACATCGGTTCGGCGCACCAGGCCATGCTGTCGCAGCAACCCAGCGCGCTGCAGGGCGTATTCAGGGCGCTGGAGTCAATCCTGGAAGATCAGCCCGAGATCTCTGCGGCCGCGCTGTGGGAAGCACTGCGTGCAGCCGGTCATGCGCCCGAGGAGATACTGTCCCAGGCGCCCGATCCGCTCGAGGTGGACGACGCCACCGCCCGTCAGGATCTGTTTGCGCTACTGCTGCGCATGGAACGCGCCGCAGTGTTGCGTCGGCAGGATGCACTGGTGGCCGGCGGGCTGGCGGACGAGGCCGACCGCGCGGAATACCGCGGCCTGGTGCTGCGGCTCAAGGAAATCGATCAGGAACTGCGCACCCCACGCGTCTTGCAGGGGTGAGTGGGTATGATGCAACGGTCTTCCTGCATTGGATGAACTTCGTGGAAAGTCAACCTCGTCTTGCCGCCGTGCAATGCCTGCATCCCGGCGGGCTGCATCGTCTGGCTTATTGGGAATGGGGCGACCCGCTTTGCGACGATGTGGTGGTCTGCGTCCACGGGCTGACGCGGCAGGGCCGCGATTTCGACGTACTGGCGCAAGCGCTGCTCCCCGCGCGCCGCGTGGTCTGCCCCGATCTGCCGGGACGTGGTGAGTCGGACTGGCTCGACAACCCGGCGCTGTATCAGGTGCCGCAGTATCTGGCCGATCTGGTCACTCTGCTGGCCCGCGTGCAGGCGCGCCGGCTGTCCTGGGTTGGCACCTCGCTGGGCGGTCTGATCGGCATCGCGCTGGCCGGGCTGAAAAACAGCCCGATAGAGCGTCTGGTGCTCAATGACGTCGGCCCCGCGCTCGATCCGCGCGGGCTGCTGCGCATCGCCAGCTATGTCGGGCGGCAGATGCACTTCGACACCGTGGAGCAGGCCGCCGCCGCTCTGCGCGACATCTCGGAAGGGTTCGGCCCGCACACCCCAGAGCAGTGGATGGCGCTGACCCGGCCGATGCTGCGGCCGCAAGGGTCTGGCTGGCGGCTGCATTACGATCCGGCGTTGTCTCAGCCGCTGGCCGCCCCCAGTGCGCAGGCCCTTGCCGCTGGCGAGCTGACGCTGTGGCAGGCGTATGCGCAGATCACGGCCCGCACCCTGGTGCTGCGCGGGGCCGAGTCGGACATTCTCAGCCCTCAGACCGCGCAGGCCATGGCCCAGCAAGGGCCGAAAGCCCGTGTGGTGGAGCTACCTGGCGTCGGTCACGCGCCGACGCTGGTGCAGGACGATCAGGTGCGCATCGTGCGCGATTTTCTGCTGTCGTGATTCCGAGCCAGCCCTCACCGCCTGCTGCGACAGACAAAGACCACTGCACCGATGCCTGTGTGGTGCAGGCGCGCGCCTACTCGGTTGCGCTGATCGACACCGTGCTGCTCGAAACCGGCGAGCCTGCGCTCGAACATGCCGACGGCGTGCGCGCCATTCTTGCCGACATCGGCGCGGACGCCGAAGCGCAGGCTGCGGCCTATCTGAACCTGGCCGTGCCGCATCTGGCGCACCCACACGAACAGTTGCGCAAGCATTTCGGCAAAGCGCTGGCGGATCTGGCGGTGGAGACGCGCAAGCTGGTCGAAGTCTCGCGCATGGCGCGGGTCGGGCCCGACGAGGCCGAGCTGCGCCGCCGGCATGTCGAACTCCTGCGGCGCCTGCTGCTGGGATTCTCGCGCGACCTGCGCGTGGCCCTGCTGCGGCTGGCCTCGCGGCTGCAGTCGCTGCGCTTTCTCAACCGAGTCAGCGCATCGGCGCCGGCCGCTTTCCTGGCCGAAACCATGGACATCTACGCGCCGCTGGCCAACCGCCTGGGCATCTGGCAGATCAAGTGGGAGCTCGAAGACCTGGCCTTTCGCCTGGCGCAGCCTGCGATCTACAAAGACATTGCGCGCAAACTCGACGAGCGCCGGGCCGAGCGCGAGCAAAGCATTGCTGCAGCCATTGCCCGGCTGCAGACCGAACTGCAGCGCCAGCGCATCACCGCGCAGGTCGTCGGCCGGCCCAAGCACATCTACAGCATCTGGCGCAAGATGCAGGGCAAGCAACTGGCCTTCGAGCAGGTGATGGACCTGCGCGCGTTGCGCATCATCGTGGCCGATGTCGAGGCCTGCTACGCAGCGCTCGGTGTCGTGCATGCCATGTGGACTGCACTGCCCGAAGAATTCGACGACTACATCGCCAAGCCCAAACCGAACGGCTATCAGTCGCTGCATACAGTGGTGCGCACCGAAACCGGACAGGTGTTCGAAATCCAGATCCGCACCGAAGCCATGCATGCCTACGCGGAGCAAGGCAGCGCGGCACACTGGGCGTACAAGGAAGCCGGTGCAAAAGGCTATCAGGGCCAGGCCCAGGCGGGCGACTATCAGGCGCGCATCGCGCTGGCGCGGCAACTGCTGGCGTTGCAGCAGGAGATTTCTGGCTCGGTGGCGGCATCGAACACCTCAGCCGATGCCGCTGGCCATGACGTGGAGGATCGCATCTTCGTCCTGACTCCCCAGGCACGCATCGTCGAGCTCGCGCAGGGAGCGACGCCGGTCGATTTCGCCTACGCACTGCACACCGATCTGGGGCATCGCTGCCGTGGTGCGCGGGTGGACGGCGCATTGGTTCCGCTGACCACGCCGTTGCGCAGCGGCCAGACGGTGGAGATCGTCGCCGCCAAGGAGGGCGGGCCGTCGCGCGACTGGCTCAACCCCGAACTCGGCTACCTGCGCAGTCCTCGCGCGCGCGCCAAGGTCCGCGCCTGGTTCAACCAGATCGCGCAGCAGCAAACCATCGCCAAAGGGCGCGCGCAGGTCGAGCGCATCCTGCAGCGCGAAGGCAAGACCAGCATCAGTCTGCAGACTCTGGCCGAGGGCTTGGGCTTTCGCACGGCCGATGATCTGTTCGAGCGCGTGGGCAAAGACGAGTTCTCCCAACGGCAGATCGAAGCCTATCTGCGTGCCGATCAAACCGCAGCGCCCCCCACCGAGACCGTTCCCACATCCGGCGGTACAACGCCTCGAGGCAGGTCCTCCGGCCAGGTGCTGGTCGTTGGCATGGGCTCGCTGCTGACCCAGCTGGCGCAGTGCTGCAAGCCCGCGCCACCGGACGCAATCGGCGGTTTTGTCACCCGTGAAAAAGGCGTGTCCGTGCACCGCAGCAGTTGCCCCAACTATCGCAACATCTCCCGCCAGCACCCCGAGCGGGTGATCGCGGTCACCTGGGCCGCACAGGACGCTGGCGAGGCGCTGTACCCGGTGGATCTGGAAATCAGCGCCAACGATCGCCAGGGGCTGCTGCGCGACATTTCCGATGTGCTGACCAAGCAGCGCATCAACGTGATCGGCGTGAACACCCGCTCAGTGGGGGATCAGGCGCAGATGCGCTTTACCGTGCAGCTGACCAACAGCACCAGGCTCAAGCAGGCGCTGGCCTCGATCGCCCAGGTTCCTGGCGTGATCAAGGCAACCAGGCGGTGATGTCATGGGCCTCGTCCCAAGGCGTGTTATGATGCATAGCTTCACAGGCGGTTAGCTCAGATGGTTAGAGCGCTTGCTTGACATGCAAGAGGTCGTTGGTTCGATTCCAATACCGCCTACCAGATGCCATGCACAACCACAGCCGGTGCCGCCTCGAGCATGCGGTTGCCCTTCACGAGGATGATCGTGTTCGCCTTGCCGTTTCGAACTTGCTTGCAGACTCCTTGAGATCCAGAGGTCCGCACGCTCGTGCACATCCATGACAAGGTGCGGCCCAGCCGCACCTTTTTCATTTGAGGCGAACACACCATGATCCAGATCACCCTACCCGATGGTTCGATGCGTCGGTTCGATGCGCCGCTGACTGTGGCTGAACTGGCCCGGTCCATCGGTCCCGGGCTGGCCAAGGCCGCGCTGGCCGGCAAGGTCGATGGCAAGCTGGTCGACACCAGCTACCGCATCACTCAGGACGCCACGGTCGCGATCATCACCGACAAGGATCCAGAGGGCCTGGAAATCATCCGCCACTCGACCGCGCACTTGCTGGCCTATGCGGTCAAGGACCTGTATCCGGACGCGCAGGTCACGATCGGCCCGGTGATCGACAATGGCTTCTATTACGACTTCGCCTACAAGCGACCATTCACCCCGGACGATCTGCAAAAAATCGAAGCGCGCATGGCCGAGCTGGCGCGCAAGGACGAGCCGGTCGTGCGCAAAGTTGTCCCGCGCGACGAGGCGGTTGCCTACTTCCGCTCGATCGGTGAGCACTACAAGGCCGAGATCATCGCCGGCATTCCTCAGGACGAGGAGGTGTCGCTGTATTCCGAAGGCAGCTTCACCGATCTGTGCCGCGGGCCGCATGTCCCGTCCACCGGCCGGCTCAAGGTGTTCAAGCTGATGAAAGTGGCTGGTGCCTACTGGCGAGGCGACCATCGCAATGCACAGCTGCAGCGTATCTACGGCACTGCCTGGGCGAAAAAGGAAGACCAGGATGCCTACCTGCATGCTCTGGCCGAAGCGGAAAAGCGCGATCACCGCAAGCTCGGCAAAGAGCTCGACCTGTTCCATTTCCAGGAAGAGGCCCCTGGACTTGCGTTCTGGCACCCCAAGGGCTGGGCGTTGTGGCAGGCGGTGGAGCAGTACATGCGGCAGGTGTATCGCGACAGCGGCTATCAGGAGGTCAGGGGGCCGCAGATCCTCGATGTCAGTCTGTGGAAGCGGTCCGGGCATTGGGACAACTATGCCGAAAACATGTTTTTCACCGAGTCCGAGAAGCGTCAGTTCGCGGTCAAACCGATGAACTGCCCCGGGCATGTACAGATTTTCAATTCCGGCCTGCGCAGCTACCGCGATCTGCCGATTCGCTACGGCGAGTTCGGCTCCTGCCACCGCAACGAACCCTCCGGTGCGCTCCACGGTCTTCTCCGGGTGCGCGGCTTCACACAGGACGACGGACACATTTTCTGTACCGAAGACCAGATCGAGGCCGAAGTCACCGCATTTCATCGCCAGGCGATGCAGGTCTACTCCGACTTCGGCTTCACCGACATCGCGCTCAAGATCGCGCTGCGTCCGGACAAGCGCATCGGGGACGATGCCGTCTGGGACAAGGCCGAGTCTGCGCTACGCGCTGCGCTGCAATCCTGCGGCGTGGCCTGGCAGGAGTTGCCGGGGGAGGGGGCCTTCTACGGGCCGAAAATCGAGTATCACATGAAAGACTCGATCGGCCGTGCCTGGCAGGTCGGCACCATGCAGGTCGACTTCATGATGCCCGAGCGGCTGGGCGCCGAATACGTGGACGAGCACTCGCAGCGCGTCCGCCCGGTGATGCTGCACCGCGCCATCGTCGGCTCGATGGAGCGGTTCATCGGTGTGCTCATCGAGCACTACGCCGGCGCGATGCCGCTGTGGCTTGCGCCGGTGCAGGCTGTGGTGATGAACATCACCGACGCCCAGGCTGATTACGCACGCTCTGTTGCGCAAACGTTGACAAAACAAGGCTTTAGGGTCGAGTTGGATTTGCGCAACGAAAAAATCACCTATAAAATCCGCGAGAATGCATTGAACAAAGTGCCCTACCTGCTCGTGGTCGGAGATCAGGAGCGTGACGCAGGAACAGTTGCGGTCAGGGCACGCGGCAATGTCAACCTCGGGGTGCTGTCCTTAGAGGCGCTGACGCAAAAACTCTCCCAGGAAGTGCAGTCGCGCAGTCGAGACCGGCGGTGATCCCGCCGTTTGGTCAGCACAATGTTTGAATGAATTGAAAGGTTTGAGCCATCGCTACGTTCCAGAGCCGTAACACACCGGAAAAACGCGCCCACCGCCTGAATCGCGAAATCACCGTACCTGAGTTGCGTTTGATCGGACCAGATGGTGAGGCCATCGGCATCGTGTCTTTATCCGAAGCGCTGAGGCTGGCCGAAGAGCACGACGTGGACCTGGTGGAAATTGCCCCGACCGCAAGCCCTCCAGTCTGCCGCCTGATGGACTACGGCAAGTTCAAGTACGAGGAGCAGAAAAAGATTCACGAGGCGCGGGCCAAGCAGAAACAGATTCAGATCAAAGAAATCAAGTTTCGCCCAGGTACCGACGACGGCGATTACCAAATCAAGCTGCGCAATCTGCGTCGCTTCCTGGAAGATGGCGACAAAGGCAAGGTGACGCTGCGGTTCCGCGGTCGTGAGATTACCCACCAGGATATCGGGATGCGGGTGCTCGAGCGGGTTAAAGCCGATGTCGAGGATGTTGGCCAGGTTGAGCAAATGCCCAAGCTCGAAGGGCGGCAGATGATCATGATCATCGCGCCGAAGAAAAAGAAATGAGGTTTGTCTGCGCCGTTCGACCGCCCTGCGGCGCAGCGGTGCAGACGCAAGGAATGCCTGGCCGGATGAGTCGGGCAGGCTGGCGGCGAAAGCCGCAGCAGCGCGCATCCGACGCTTTGGGTCGAATGCCGCAAAACTCGTGTGCGTGGGCTGGAAAGTGCCTGGTTCATCGTCAGGCCGCCTGCGGATATGTCAAATCGAACGGAGCAATCATGCCCAAGATGAAAACCAAGAAAAGTGCCGCAAAGCGATTCCGCGTGCGTCCGGGCGGCACTGTCAAGCGCGGCCAGGCGTTCAAGCGCCACATCCTGACCAAAAAAACCACCAAGAACAAACGTCACTTGCGTGGAACCACTGCGGTGCATGCCAGCGATCTGAAGCAGATCGCGGCCATGATGCCCTTTGCCTGAAGCGCCCTGCGTTTCAGCTAAACACTCAATCAGGATAAGGAGTCTTCGATGCCTCGCGTCAAACGTGGTGTGACTGCACGTGCACGTCACAAAAAAGTTCTGGACCTTGCCAAAGGTTTCCGTGGTCGTCGCAAAAACGTCTATCGCATCGCCAAAGAGGCGGTGATGAAGGCCGGGCAGTATGCCTACCGCGACCGCCGTGCCAAGAAGCGCGAATTTCGCGCGCTGTGGATTACCCGGATCAACGCCGCCGTGCGTCAGTCCGGCATGACTTACAGCGTGTTCATGAATGGCATGAAAAAAGCGCACATCGACATCGACCGCAAAGTGCTGGCCGACATGGCGGTGCACGATGCCGCGGCATTTGCCAAGATCGTCGAGCAAGTCAAGGCTGCAATGGCCTGACCAGCCGCCGTCCTGCGGGGCGGCATCGTGCTGTGCAAGGGCCTGTTCGTCAGGCCTTTGTTTTTTGTGGCTGTCGTGGCGCGCCCACTCTCTGACCATCCTGCGTTCATGAATCCCTTGCAGACCCTGATCGATCAAGCCATTGCGGAATTTGCCCAGGCCGCGGATTCGGCCTCGCTGGAAAATGCCAAGGCGCGCTATCTCGGCAAGACCGGGCGCATCACCGCGGAACTCAAAGCCCTGGCCGCGCTGGGCGCAGAGGAAAAACGCATGCGAGGCGCGCAGATCAATGCGGCCAAGCAAGCGATCGAGCACGCACTGCAGCAGCGGCGCGAAGCGATCGAGCAGGCTGCACTGCAGGCGCAGCTGCAGGCCCAGGCGATCGATGTCACCCTGCCCGGACGGGGTCGCAATCGGGGTGGACTGCACCCGCTGACCCGCAGCTGGATCCGGACGGAGCAGATTTTCCATTCGATGGGCTTCGATGTGGCCGACGGTCCGGAGATCGAGGACGACTGGACCAATTTCACTGCGCTGAATTCCCCGCAGAACCACCCGGCGCGATCGATGCAGGACACGTTCTATGTCGATGCGCAGGATCACGCGGGGCAACCGCTGCTGTTGCGCACCCATACCTCGCCGATGCAGGTGCGCTATGCCCGCTCGCATGTGCAGCGCTACGGCGGCGGCGCCGACATGCCGCCGATCAAGGTCATTGCACCGGGACGGACCTACCGAGTGGACAGCGACGCGACACACTCGCCGATGTTCCATCAGTTCGAGGGTTTATGGATCGGCAATGACGTGTCGATGGCCGATCTCAAGGGCACGTTCACCAGTTTCCTGAAGGCGTTTTTCGAGCGGGACGACATTCTGGTGCGGTTTCGCCCGTCCTATTTTCCGTTCACCGAGCCGTCGGCCGAGATCGACATGATGTTCGAGAGCGGACCGCTGCAGGGGCGCTGGCTGGAACTGGCCGGCTCGGGTCAGGTGCATCCGACGGTGGTGCGCAATTTCGGCCTCGACCCGGAACGATTCACCGGTTTTGCCTTCGGCAGCGGGCTCGACCGTCTGACCATGCTGCGCTACGGTATTTCCGACCTGCGCTTGTTCTATGAGAACGATCTGCGGTTTCTGCAGCAGTTCGCCTGAGGACGGCTGCGCCCGGCCTGACTCTCTTTGATTCCGCGGGCCCTCCGCGGTGCTGGACTTTTCGACAAGAGCCGATCATGCAGTTTCCCGAATCCTGGCTGCGCCAATTTTGCAACCCAGCGCTGACTACCGAAGCGCTGGCCGAGACCCTGACCATGGCGGGGCTCGAGGTCGAGGAACTTCGCCCTGCTGCGCCTGCATTTTCTGGCGTGGTCGTCGGCCGAGTGCTCGGCGTCGCACCGCATCCCAATGCGGACAAGCTGCGGGTCTGCCAAGTCGATGTCGGCCAGACGCAGCCGCTGCAGATTGTCTGCGGTGCGCCCAATGTGGCCGAGGGCATGTTCGTGCCTTGTGCCCTCGTCGGTGCCGAGCTGCCTGCGCAGCAGGAAGGGCAGGGCGCACTGCGCATCGGCGCAGCCACCATGCGTGGGGTGGAGTCGCAGGGCATGCTGTGCTCCGCGCGCGAACTGGGACTGTCCGGCGACCATTCAGGCTTGCTGGCGTTGCACGGCGAGCCGCAGCCGGGGGCCGATCTGCGCAAGGTGCTCGCTCTGGACGAGACCATTTTCACCATCAAGCTCACCCCCAATCTGGGGCACTGCCTGAGCGTGCTGGGCGTGGCCCGCGAGGTTTCTGCAGCCACGGGAGCAGCGCTACACAAACCCCATTTCGCACCGGTGGTGCCTACGCTGGACGAGCGCTTGCCGGTACGCATCGAGGCGCCCGATCTGTGCGGCCGATTTTCGGGCCGCGTGATTCGTGGGGTGAACGCCCGCGCGGCTACGCCGCAGTGGATGAAAACCCGTCTGGAGCGCAGCGGTCAACGCAGTATTTCCGCGTTGGTCGATATTTCCAACTATGTCATGCTCGAGCTCGGCCGTCCCAGCCATGTGTTCGATCTGGCCAAGATCCACGGTGAGCTCGTGGTGCGTTGGGCGCGCGCGGGAGAACGGCTCGAACTGCTCAATGGTCAGACCGTCTCGCTGGACCCCGACATGGGCGTGATCGCGGCGGACAATGGGGTCGAGTCGCTTGCCGGGATCATGGGGGGGGAGGCCACCGCAGTGACGCTCGACACCACCGACATCTATCTGGAAGCAGCGTTCTGGTGGCCGGATGCGATTCGCGGACGGGCAAGACGGTTGAACTTCTCCACCGACGCCGCTGCGCGCTTCGAGCGAGGCGTGGACTATGCCACCACGGCCGAACACCTGGACGCGATCACCGCCCTGATCCTGCAAATCTGCGGCGGTCAGGCCGGCCCGGTGGACGACCAGATCATCCGCCTGCCGCAGCGCAAACCGGTGCGCATGCGCGTTGCGCGCTGCGAAAAGGTGATCGGCATCCCAATCGGTGCCCAGCGCATGGGCGAGATTTTTTCCCGCCTTGGACTCAAAGCCGAGTTCGAGGCGGCCGGCGAGCCTGCCTGGCGCGTGACTCCCGGCAGTGAGCGCTTCGACCTTGAAATCGAGGAGGATCTGATCGAGGAAGTCGCGCGCATTCACGGCTATGGGCAGATTCCCGCTCAGCCTCCGGTTGACCGGCTACGTCCGCTGCCGGCGCCCGAGTCGCAGCGCAGCCTGCATGCGCTTCGGCTCAAAGCGGTGGAGCTGGGCTACCAGGAAACCATCAATTTCGCCTTCGTTGACCCCAAGTGGGAGCAGGATTTTGCCGGCCAGACGCAACCGATCCGTCTGCTCAATCCCATCGTGGCTCCGATGTCGGCCATGCGCTCCACGCTGATCGGCTCGCTGGTCAAGGTGCTCGCGGACAATCTGAACCACCGTGCCCGCCGCATGCGGCTGTTCGAAATCGGCCGAGTGTTCTTCCGCGATCCTCAAGCCGAGAGCGGACCGATGCAAATTGCGGGCATTCGCCAGCCAACCCGTCTGGGGGGACTGGCCTACGGCTCGGCGCTTCCGCTGCAATGGGGCGAGGATGAGCGCCGGGTCGACTTTTACGATGTCAAAGGCGATGTCGAGGCACTGTGCGCCGGTGCCGGCGAACTGCAATGGTTGCCATGCACACATCCGGCGCTGCATCCAGGGCGCAGCGCGCAAGTACTGCTCGACGGTGCGATTCTCGGCGTGGTCGGCGAGCTGCATCCTCAGTGGGTGCACAGCTATGCGCTGCAACAGGCTCCGGTCGTGTTCGAACTGGATGCAAGCTTGTTGCAAAGGCAGCGCATGCCAGAGTTTGCACCGATCAACCGGGTGCCATCGGTGCAGCGCGACCTGGCATTTCTGGTGCCCTCCGGCGTGAGTTACGCGCAAATGCAACAAGCGGCGCATGCCGCGATTCGCGATTTGCCGGTTTGCGGCATCATCCGGGACATGCAGCTTTTCGACCTGTTCACTCCGCTAGGAGAAACGGCGCAGCGCAGCATGGCATTTCGGCTCCAGCTTCAGGACGTGCGGACCCTGACCGACGAGCGGATCGACGCAGCGGTGCAAGCGCTGGTCGCCGCGGTGGCGCAACAAACTGGCGCGCAGCTCAGAGCCTGAGGCTGTCAATCGCTCACGACAACACGACAACGAGGTGGAGCCATGGCACGTATTCGTATCGATTCAGTGCAAACGCCGACATTGACCAAGTCCGAACTTGCCGATCAGCTTTACGAACGGATCGGGTTCAACAAACGTGAATCCAAGGACATGGTCGATGCGTTTTTCGACCGCATCCGGGACGCGTTGGCGCGCGGTGAGGATGTCAAGTTGTCGGGTTTCGGGCACTTTCAACTGCGGGAAAAAGCGCAGCGTCCCGGACGCAACCCGCGCACAGGGGAAATCATTCCCATCGCCGCGCGCCGTGTCGTGATTTTTCATGCCAGCCACAAGCTCAAGCAACAGCTCCAGGGAGATGCGCCCGTGTCGGGCGCAACACGTTCGGTCGAGGACGCTGTCGATTGAGCCTTGCAAAACGCGCGGATGCGATCAGAAGACTTGCGAGAAGACAAAAGGCACTTCGTAGATAAAATTTTACATAATGCACATATGTTCTCAATCGAAGCATGCGCTCTCTCACGCCATAAGGGTGGTTTGCGGCAGTCAGCCGCAATCGAATCACCAGGAGCCCTTGGGCCGATCCTGGGCGAGCGCCTTGGCAATCATCTCGGCGATTTGCTGATGGTGCATCTTCAGCGCCAGGCTCAACGCGGTGTAGCCCAGAGCGTTCTTGAGCCGCGGGTCTGCGCCTTCCTCGAGCAGCAGCTTGACCGTCTGGTCGTAGCCGAAATACGCTGCCATCA
>JBMFIE010000006.1:0-34448 GCA_049976465.1 Thiomonas sp.
GCGCCTTCATCATCGCACCGTCCACGCTCTGCCATCGCCAGGCTATGCCCTGCATGTCGTCGTACTCGGCCAGGCCCGCTTTCCACAGCGCTTCGAAGAAGCCGGCCCTCTCCCATTCCAGGAAGCGTTTGTGCACGGCGCTGGCGCTGCCGAACCGCTCCTTGGGCAGTGCCTTCCACTGACAGCCTGTGCGCAGCACGTACACGATGGCCTCGAACACCTGCCGTGCCGGCTTCGGCGGTCGGCCCGCGCCAGGTCGACGCCGATACACCTTGTTTGCCGGCATCACCCGCGCTGGAACGAGCGGCTCGACTCGCTCCCAGAATGCATCTGTCACAACCCACGACTCAGCCCGCTTGGCCACCGTATCGCTCCCACGCCGCACTCGCCACGGCTCGGAGCGTCATTTTACTTATTTACGGATAAGTTCTAAGTGCGCGGCGCGAACCTCACCGGCAGATGCGGCTGATCCACAGCTTGCGCAGCGGCGTCAGGCTGATGCGCTGATGCAGCACGGCGTAATCGGACCGCTCGATCTCGCGCAGCAGCGCCAGAGTCATCGCGCCCAACGCGCGCAACGGCGCGGTCTGACCGCGCGCAAACGGTGCCAGCCCGGCTAGCGCCTGCTCCAGTGTCTGGCGGGCCAATGCGGTTTGCTCGGCCAGCAGCGCGGCCACGGCGCCGTCCATGCGCCGCTGCTGCAGCTGAGCTGCAGAGACACCGTGCCGCTGCATGGCGTCGAGCGGCAGGTAGATCCTGCCGTGCACCGCATCGCGTCCCAGATGCCGGATACCGCTGGCCAGCCGCAGGCCCACGCCGAGCTCCTCCGCATTCGCCTGCGCCGCAGGTGCGTCCAGGCCGAGCAGCACCGCAGCGTTGCGCAGCGTCTGCCCGCTGCCCATCCTGGCGTAGTGCAGCAGCGCCGGACGGTCGATCCAGCGGTTTTGCTGCAGATCGATTCGCACACTGTCGATCACCCCGCGCAGCGCCTGCGCAGGCAGACCGCTGGCCTGCAGCGCGGGGGCGAGCGCGCGCAAGGTGGGGTGCTCTGCCTGACCGTGCGCCATCGCGTCCACTTGCGCACTCCACCACGCCAGCTTCGCCTGCGCCACCGACAGATCGCTGACCGAGGTCACGATCGAGCGCACCTGTACATGAAACCGCAGCAGTGCGGCCAGTCCGGGCCGCTGCGGCACCGGGCAGCGCTGCAGCGCGTAGTAAGCCGATGACCCCGGCGGCGGGCCGTCCAGGGCGTCTGTTTGCGGGGTGGAGGGCATGGTAGGCATGGCGTCGATCGGTCCGGCGCGGCATGGTTAGAATACCCGATTGCCTATCATGCACCGACGTGCGGCCCCTTGCCCTGGGCCTGCGGCGCAGCGATGCGGGCACGGATCATCCGGCGAGGGTGGCGAAATTGGTAGACGCACCAGGTTTAGGTCCTGACGCCCTCAACGGCGTGGGGGTTCGAGTCCCCCCCCTCGCACCAGCCGACGCGCAAGGCGCTTGCCGGCGTTGTTCCCTTTTCATTGAACACTGGACTTCCCCATGACTGTCGAAACCCTGGACAAACTGCAGCGCCGCGTGACCGTGACGGTTCCCAAGGCTGCAGTGCAAAGCGAAATCAACGCCCGCCTGAAAAGCCTGAGCCGCACCCTGCGTCTTCCCGGGTTCCGTCCGGGCAAAGTGCCCATGTCCATGGTGGCGCAGCGCTACGCGCCGTCGGTCGAGAGGGAGGTGCTGCAGGATAAGATTGGCAGCGCGTTCTACGAGGTCGCCAGCTCTGCGCGCCTGCGCGTGGCGGGCATACCGCAGTTCACTCCCAGGACCGAAGGCGTGGAGGCCGATGTCGTGGCGTTCGATGCCACTTTCGAGGTCTATCCCGATGTGCAGATTCCCGATCTGTCCTCGCTGAGCATCGAGCGGGTGACCGCAGTGGTCGATGAGGCGGCGATCGACAGGACCATCGAGATACTGCGCAAGCAGCGCACCGAATTCATCCCGCGTGGTCAGGCTGCCCCCAACGGGCAGACCTCCGAGGGGCTGGAAGTGCAGGATGGTGACCGCGTGACCGTGGACTTCGAGGGGCGCATCGACGGCGCCACTTTCGAAGGAGGCAAGGCGCAAGGCTTCCGCTTCGTGCAGGGCGAGGGGCGTATGCTTCCCGAGTTCGAGGCCGCAACAAAGGGGTTGCAGGCCGGCCAAAGCAAGATTTTCGAGGTGCACTTCCCTGACGACTATCCAGGCCGCGCCGTGGCGGGTAAGACCGCGCAATTCACCCTCAAGGTCACTCAGGTGGAGTGGCCGCTGTTGCCGGAGGTGGATGCCGACTTCGCCCGTGCGCTGGGTGTGGCCGACGGCGACGTGCAGCGTCTGCGCGAGGATATCCGCAGCAATCTGCAGCGCGAGGTCAAGGCGCGCCTGACCCAGCGCAACAAACTGGCGGTGATGGATCTGCTGCAAAAGGCCGTGCCGGTGGATCTGCCTAACGCCCTGGTGCAAAACGAAATCATCGATTTGATGGCCAGCGCCCGCCAGGATCTGGCCGAGCGCGGCGTGAAAGACGCCGACAAGGCGCCGCTGCCGCCCGAACTGTTCAAGGAGCAGGCCGAGCGGCGTGTGCGGCTGGGATTGATCGTGTCCGAACTGGTCAAGCAGCACGACCTGCAGCCCAAGCCGGAGCAGGTGCGCAGCTATGTCGAGGAGCTTGCTGCCAGTTACGAGCAGCCGCAGGAACTGGTGCGCTGGTATTACGCCGACAAGGACCGTCTGGCGCAGGCCGAGGCCATCGTGATGGAGAACAATGTCACCGAATTCGTGTTCTCACAGGCCAAAACCACCGAAAAAACGCTCAGTTTCGACGAGCTGATGGGGCAGTAAGCGCACAGCCTTGCGCCAGCCGCTGCGCGTCCCGAGCCGCGCAGCGGCTTTTTTGTCTCTCCCGGCGCAGCCCGCCGCGGTCTGCCACGCCGGGTTTGCGGAAATCCCACAACTCGGCTTCGGACCGGCTGGCTGCGTGCTAATCTGTGCGCACCTTCACGTTTGATTCCTCCATGAGCGCAACCGATTTTCAAAGCCTGGGGCTGGTGCCCATCGTCATCGAGCAAAGCGGTCGCGGCGAGCGCGCCTACGACATCTACTCGCGCCTGCTGCGCGAGCGTGTGATCTTCCTAGTCGGGCCGATCAACGATCAGATGGCCAATCTGGTGGTCGCGCAGCTGCTGTTCCTGGAGTCGGAGAACCCGGACAAAGACATTTCGCTCTATATCAACTCGCCCGGGGGGTCTGTGTCGGCGGGTATGGCCATTTACGACACCATGCAGTTCATCAAGCCGGACGTGTCCACGCTGTGCACCGGCATCGCCGCCAGCATGGGCGCATTCCTGCTGGCCGCCGGGGCCAAGGGCAAGCGTTATTCGCTGCCCAACTCGCGCATCATGATCCACCAGCCGCTGGGCGGAGCGCAGGGACAGGCGTCTGATATCGAAATCCAGGCGCGCGAAATCCTCTACCTGCGCGAACGGCTGAACACGATTCTGGCCGAACGCACCGGGCAGACGATCGAAAAAATCGCCGCCGACACCGACCGCGACTTTTTCATGTCGGCCGATCAGGCCAAAGACTACGGGCTGATCGACCAGGTCATCTCCAAGCGCACCTGAACCGAACCGAATCCACACGCTCATGGCTGAGAAAAAATCTTCCTCTGGCGAAAAGACTCTGTACTGCTCGTTCTGCGGCAAGAGTCAGCACGAGGTGAAAAAACTGATCGCAGGCCCCTCGGTGTTCATCTGCGACGAGTGCATCGACCTGTGCAACGAGATCATCCGCGACGAAGTCAGCACGGCCGATGCCGCGGGCAAGACGGCCAGTTCCGATTTGCCCACCCCATCCGAAATCAAGGCCATCCTCGACCAATACGTCATCGGGCAGGAGACCGCCAAGCGCATCCTGGCGGTTGCGGTCTACAACCACTACAAGCGTCTCAAGCATGTCGGCCAGACGAGCGATGTCGAGCTCGCCAAGAGCAATATCTTGCTCATCGGCCCGACCGGCTCGGGCAAGACCCTGCTGGCACAAACCCTGGCGCGGTTGCTGAACGTGCCTTTCGTGATCGCCGACGCCACCACGCTGACCGAAGCTGGTTATGTGGGCGAGGATGTCGAGAACATCATCCAGAAGCTGCTGCAGAACTGCAATTACGAAATCGAACGGGCGCAGCGCGGCATCGTCTACATCGACGAAATCGACAAGATTTCACGCAAGTCCGACAACCCCAGCATCACCCGCGATGTGTCGGGCGAGGGCGTGCAGCAGGCCTTGCTCAAGCTCATCGAAGGCACCATGGCGTCGGTGCCGCCGCAGGGCGGGCGTAAGCATCCGAACCAGGATTTCATCCAGGTCGACACGACCAATATCCTGTTCATCTGCGGCGGCGCCTTCGATGGGCTGGAAAAAATCATCCGTAACAGGTCGGAAAAATCCGGCATCGGCTTTGCCGCCACGGTCAAGAGCCAATCGCAGCAAAGCCTGTCCGAGACGCTCAACCAAGTACAGCCCGAAGATCTGATCAAGTTCGGACTGATCCCCGAACTCATTGGACGTCTGCCAGTGGTGGCCATGCTGGAGGAGCTCGACGAGGCTGCGCTGATCCGGATCCTGACCGAGCCGAAAAATTCTCTGGTCAAGCAGTACCAAAAGCTGTTCGAGATGGATCATGTCAAGCTCGAATTTCGCCCCGCTGCACTCGAGGCCATTGCCAAGCGGGCGCTACAGCGCAAGACCGGCGCACGCGGGCTGCGCTCCATCGTCGAGCAGGCCTTGCTCGATCTGATGTTCGAACTGCCCAATGCGCGCAATGTCTCGACCGTGGTGATCGACGAAAACGTGATCACGTCCGGGGCAAAGCCCTTGTTGATCTATGAGGATGCAGCCAAAGCGTCCGGGGCCTGATAACGGCCCGATGCGCAGCATGGATCCGGCGCGAGCCGCCCGCTTGCAATCCGAACCTGCATCCCCATTTGCACTCCAACTTCACATTGGGTGAGCCATATGTCTGATACCCCTGAACAACATGCCGACCTGACCGCGCTGCCGCTGCTGCCGCTGCGTGATGTGGTCGTCTTTCCGCACATGGTGATTCCGCTGTTCGTGGGTCGCCCCAAGTCGATCAAGGCGCTGGAAGCCGCCATGGAAAGCGGCAAGCAAATCATGCTGGTCGCGCAAAAGGCAGCGGCCAAAGATGAGCCCAAGCCCGACGACCTGTTCCAGATCGGCTGCTTGTCGAGCATCCTGCAGATGCTCAAGCTGCCCGATGGCACGGTCAAGGTGTTGGTCGAGGGCGCGCAGCGCGCGCGCGCGCTCAACATCCGTGACAACGGCGACTTTTTCGCCTGCGATGCCCAGCCCATCGCGTCCACTTCGGAAGCGACTGCCGAGGCGGAGGCGATGCGCCGCGCCGTGCTCGCGCAGTTCGACCAGTATGTCAAGCTGAACAAGAAGATTCCGCCCGAGATCCTCACCTCCATCTCGGGTATCGACGATCCGGGCCGCCTAGCAGACACCATCGCCGCACACCTGCCGCTCAAGCTGGAGCAGAAGCAATCGGTGCTCGATCTACACGACGTGCACGCGCGTCTGGAAAATCTGCTCGAGCAACTCGAGCGCGAGGTCGGCATCCTCCAGGTCGAAAAGCGCATCCGTGGCCGGGTGCGGCGGCAAATGGAAAAAAGCCAGCGGGAGTATTACCTGAACGAACAGGTCAAGGCCATCCAGAAGGAACTCGGCGAAGGCGAGGAAGGCGCTGACATCGAGGAAATCGAAAAGAAGATCAAGGCAGCGCGCATGCCCAAGGAAGCGCGGAAGAAGGCCGAGTCGGAGCTCAAGAAGCTCAAGCTCATGTCGCCGATGTCCGCCGAGGCCACCGTGGTGCGCAACTACCTGGACGTGCTCGTGAGCCTGCCCTGGTCGAAAAAGAGCAAGGTGCGTCACGATCTGGCCTACGCCGAGCAGGTGCTCGAAGAGGATCACTACGGACTGGAGAAGGTCAAGGAGCGCATCCTTGAATATCTCGCAGTGCAGCAGCGCGTGGACAAGGTCAAGGCGCCCATTCTCTGTCTGGTAGGACCGCCGGGAGTGGGCAAGACCTCTTTGGGGCAGTCGATCGCCCGCGCCACGGGACGCAAGTTCGTGCGTATGGCGCTCGGCGGTGTGCGAGACGAGGCCGAGATCCGCGGCCACCGCCGTACTTACATCGGCGCCATGCCCGGAAAGATCATCCAGAGTCTGGCCAAGGTTGCGGTGCGCAATCCGCTGTTCCTGCTCGACGAGGTCGACAAGCTCGGAATGGACTTTCGCGGAGACCCCGCCTCGGCGCTGCTCGAGGTGCTCGATCCGGAACAAAACCATACCTTCAGCGATCACTACGTCGAGGTCGATTTCGACCTGTCCGATGTCATGTTCGTTGCGACCTCGAACTCGCTCAACATCCCCCCGGCGCTGCTCGACCGGATGGAGGTCATCCGTCTTGCCGGCTACACCGAGGACGAAAAAGTCAGCATTGCCCAGCGCTACCTGCTGCCCAAGCAGATGAAGAACAACGGCCTCGATCCGAGCGAACTCAGCGTCACCGAAAGCGCGATCCGCGGCATCATCCGCTACTACACCCGTGAGGCGGGTGTGCGCTCACTCGAACGCGAGATCTCGCGGATCTGCCGCAAGGCGGTCAAAGGGCGTCTGCTCAAGACCTACACCGATCAGGTGGTGGTCACCGAAGACAACCTGAACGAATTTCTCGGCGTGCGCCGCTACAGCTTCGGCATGGCGGAAAAGCAGAACCAGGTCGGTCAGGTCGTCGGGCTGGCATGGACCGAAGTCGGCGGCGATCTGCTCACCATCGAAGCCACCGCCATGCCGGGCAAGGGAGCGATTCTGCGCACCGGCTCGCTCGGCGATGTGATGAAGGAATCGGTCGAGGCGGCGCGCACCGTCGTGCGAGTGCGCGCTCGGCGTCTGGGCATCAAAGATGAGCTTTTTGAGAAGCGCGATCTGCACATCCACGTTCCCGAGGGGGCCACGCCCAAGGACGGACCCAGCGCTGGGATTGCGATGACCACGGCCATCGTCTCGGCGATGACCGGCATTCCAGTCAAAGCGGATGTTGCGATGACCGGAGAGATCACCCTGCGAGGAGAGGTCCTGGGGATCGGAGGACTGAAGGAAAAACTTCTTGCCGCGCTGCGTGGCGGCATCAAGACCGTCCTGATCCCTGAGGAAAATGTCAAAGACCTGCAGGAGATGCCGGAAAACGTCAAGTCGGGTCTGACCATCATCCCGGTGAAATGGATCGATCAAGTCCTCGACCTGGCACTCGAACGTGTGCCCGTAGCGCTGGAGGATGAGTCTGCGACAAAGCCGGAAGGCGTTGCAGCGGCTGCTTCCATTGAAGCGCCGGTCATCGAGAGTACGAGGCATTGAGCGACGAAAAATCCGCACAAGGCTCTTGCAAAAAAACGCTATCCCGGTTTATCATTATTGTTTTGCTGTTGGGGGTATAGCTCAGCTGGGAGAGCGCTTGCATGGCATGCAAGAGGTCAGCGGTTCGATCCCGCTTACCTCCACCAAGCGATAGAAAAAGTTTTGTCCCCTTCGTCTAGAGGCCTAGGACACCGCCCTTTCACGGCGATAACACGAGTTCGAATCTCGTAGGGGACGCCAGATTCAGCATCCTGAGTCTGTCCGGAGTGGTAGTTCAGTTGGTCAGAATACCGGCCTGTCACGCCGGGGGTCGCGGGTTCGAGCCCCGTCCACTCCGCCAAAACGTTGCGAAAAGTCACCAAAAGCCCACGACACGTGGGCTTTTTTATGCGCGCTGTCGGCGGATCTGAAGCCGATGTCAGCCCTGCAACCTCGCACCCGCAACGACATGCACGACAGCCAACCGAGTGCCATCGCAAATCGCGCCACTAGGTGCGCGGATGAGGGGGTGCAATTCACCTTCGGGATGCAAGAATAGGGCTTGGGTAACGGTGGAGTCTGTACAGAGGTGTGGCTTGATCCGGTCTTACGAAGATTACAAAAGATACCTGCAAGCAGATCGCGCTGCGCTCGGCATCCGGTCAAAGTGGGCTTTTTTGTATGATGAAATTTTGCAATTTCAGCGCCTGCTCAGGAAAGTCGAATTTCTGACAAACTGCAAAAAAAATCTGATTCGACGTGCCATCGCCGTCTATCGGTTTCGCAGACTGTCGATCAAGCTTGGTTTTTCGATTCCGATCAATGTATTTGGTCCGGGTCTTGCGATTCTGCATTACGGAACCATCGTGGTCAATTCGAAGGCGCGCATTGGATCCAATTGTCGTATCCATACCGGAGTCAACATCGGTGCACAACTGGGTGACGGATCTGCGGTACCGAAAATTGGGAACAACTGCTATATCGGTCCGGGTGCCAAGCTGTTTGGCGCAATCGAAATTGGAGACAATACTGCGATTGGCGCCAATGCTGTGGTGAACAAAAGCTTTCCCGAAGGAAACGTGACACTGGGTGGTATTCCGGCTCGAATCATCTCTGAAAAATCGACCGTAGGACTCTTCATTCATGGCGATGATACCGTTTGAAGTGAAGAGCATCTCGCTTTCGCCGAGTTGGATGAATTTCCAAGATGTTGGAATGCTTGCCCTTCCGTGGATCTGACATGCAGACCAACACGGAGTTTTCGAAGGGCTGTCAACAGGTTCGAGGCGTTCCTGAAAAATCAGTGCACCGATTGAGCATCTTGATGGTTGTAGACGGCCATTATCCTGCGACCGGAGGTGCTGAAATGCAGGCGCGACTGCTGAGCGCATCCTTTGCCGCGGAAGGGCACGAGGTTGAGGTGCTTGCTCCCCATCTCGATCGATCGCAGCCGACTTTAGAGCGGATCGACGGTATTCCAGTCACACGCCTTGCCTACCCTCGGATCAAGGGCCTGGGTGCGCTGATGTTGAATCTGCGCTTTGCGATGTGGCTGCTGAAGAGACAACACAGGTTCGATGCGGTGCATATTCATATGATGCATAACCTGGCCGGTGCGGTGGGCTGGCTTAAACCGTGGTTGAAGCCCACGGTGGTTGGCAAAGTGTCTGGAGCAGCGGAATTTCAGGGCGGAATTCTCGATCCAGCGCATCGGCACCGGCTGGTGCATCGACTTTTGCTTGCTGGTGCGTTGCGCCTGGACGCATATCAGTGCATCAGCCGGCGAACGGTGAACATCATGGCAGACGCAGGTTTCCCGTCTGATCGCTTGCATCTGGTACCCAATGCGGTCGATCTGCAGCGTTTTCGCCCACCAGAGCAACGCGATCAGAACACATTGCGTGCCGTTTTTGTGGGCAGACATGTTCCTGTGAAGGGTTTGGATGTACTGCTCAGGGCATGGGCTCTTGCCAAATTGCCCCCTGGGGCAAGATTGACCATTGCAGGCGATGGCCCGGAGCGTGCGCGCCTATTGGCTCTGGCAAAAACACTGGGCATCGAGAATGAAGTCGATTTTCCCGGTCTGGTCCACAACGTTCCTGCGCTACTCGCCGAACACAACCTTTATGTTCAGGCCTCGCATCAGGAGGGGCTCCCTAACGCAGTGCTCGAAGCCATGGCTGCGGGTCTTCCAGTATTGGCGACTCACATCAGCGGTCATGAGGACATTGTTGTGGACGATGAAACCGGTTTTTTGGTTCCAGTTGGCGATCCGAATGCTTTTGCTCAGGGTTTATCAAAATTGGCGAGCCGAGCCGATTTGCGAGAGTGCCTTGGTCAAGCGGCGCGCAGATTTGTCGAGACGCGTTATTCCACATACGCCGTGATGGAGGCATTAATAAAGCTCTATCAGGGAACTGCAAGCGAGAGCCAGGCGCAGTCCGGGCAAGATTGATATGCACACCAGCGAGGAACAGACTGTGGCGAACATGGGAAGCAGGCGCGGAATGCTTGCGCGCTTGCTCCAGCACACGTCCAACTATTCCATCGGTAGTATTCTCGTAATGCTCGCGAGCATCATTTCTTTCCCGATCCTCACACGCCTGTTTACCGTTGCCGAATATGGCACGATGGCGCTGGTCACATCCACGATTTTGTTCATGGTGGGTGTGGGCAAGCTTGGATTGCAACATTCTGTTGTGCGCTATTACAGTGAGGTGGAGGCGGGGACGAGAAACAATACCACACGACAGTTTTTTTCTACAGTGCTGTTCGGCATGGTTGGGGTCGGTCTGGTCGTGACCCTGGCGAGTGTGACTATCGTATTTTTCTTGCCCACGCAATGGCTGTCCAATGCGCAGACGCAACACCTGATCATCCTCGCTTCTCCCTTGGTTTTCATCCGGGTTGTGGATAGTGCCATGTACAACCTTTTGCGAGCTCAACAAAAGAGTGGCATTTACAGCCTTTATTTTACGGTAAGAAAATATTTGGGCCTGGGACTGATTTTTTTTGTGTTGTTCTATATTTCCAGGACACTGGAAGGTTTTTTTATATCCTCGATTTTGGGTGAGTTGATTGCGGTTGCGGTCATTATTATTTATTATGCCAGACAGAACGTGTTTGATTTGCATGAATTCAACAAGCCGTTGTTCGTATCGATGCTGGTATTTGGCCTGCCGCTGCTGGCGAGCGAGTTGTCTATGCTGCTGCTGAATATGGGCGGACGATACATCATCAACTATCAGCTTGGCCCTGAGCCGCTGGGGGCCTTTTCGGCAGCGTTCAATTTCAGCGATTACTTGCAGGGGGTTCTGACCGCATCATTTGCGCAGGCAGTGGTGCCGATGTATTTCCGTATGTGGGAGCAACAGGGGCGGGAAAAGACTGTCGAGTTCATTGAGCAGGCGTTCAAATATTATCTTGCGCTGGCGCTTCCCATTCTCGCCGGCATGGCGGCTGTTGGGCCGGAATTGTTGCGCCTGCTTGCCTCCTCGAAATACAATGTCAGTACTGAGCTGATCGTTTTCATCGTGGGTGGAATGCTGGTATCTGGAGGTACGCCGATTTTCAGCGCCGGGATTTACATCAAAAAACTGACAAAAGTCGTGATGTATTCAGTGCTGGCAGCAGCAGTTGTGAACCTTTTTTTGACCGCAATGCTCACCCGACCCTTTGGCATCGAAGGGGCGGCATTTGCCGCGCTTGTTAGTTATGTGCTCTATACCGCACTTGCTGCCTATTATGGTCGAAAGATCATCCAGATCAAGATGCCCTGGATTGATCTTGCGAAATACGGTTTTTTTTCGATGTTGATGTACACGATTGTGATGTCTGTTCATCCAACGAATGGGGTCTATCGCCTTTTTGCACAGATTTTGGTTGGTGTCGTGGTGTATTCTGTGCTTCTGATGTTGTTCGATACGCAGATCAGAGAACTGATATGGCGGGGAGTCGGTGCGCTGCGCATGCGGCGATGACGGGATTTGACGAATCGCTTTATCGATACTCTGAAAAATTGGCATGCCTGCATCTCCTTCACCGATAGGCCATCTGATTGCCGACTCCATGCAAAAAAGAATTTCCGTTGCGCCGATGCTCGATTGGACGGACCGGCATTGTCGGTTTTTCCACCGGCTGATCACGCGCGACACGCTGCTTTACTCGGAAATGGTGACGACCGGCGCGTTGCTGCACGGAGATGTGGTGCGGCATCTCGATTACAGCGAGGCGGAGCATCCTGTTGCGCTGCAATTGGGAGGTAGCGAGCCGCGCGATCTCGCACACTGTGCACGTCTTGCCGCCGCTCGGGGTTATGACGAAGTCAATCTCAACTGCGGCTGCCCGAGCCCACGCGTGCAGCGCGGAGCGTTCGGCGCCTGTCTGATGGCCGAACCACGACTGGTGCGCGATGCGGTCGCGGCCATGCGCGACGCCGTGGCGGGAGTAATTCCGGTCACAGTGAAACATCGCATCGGGATCGACCATCAGGACAGCTATGGCTTTGTGCGGGATTTCGTTGGAACGGTGGCGGAAGGCGGCTGTACCACGTTCATCGTGCATGCGCGGTCGGCTTGGCTGGACGGGTTGAGCCCGAAGGAAAATCGCTCCGTGCCGCCGCTGCGCCATGCCTTTGTGCTGCAGCTCAAACGCGATTTCCCGCAACTACGCTTCGTACTGAACGGGGGAATCCGGTCGAATGCACAGGTGCAGCAGTGGTTGGAGCAGGTCGATGGGGTGATGGTCGGCCGTGCGGCGTACGAAGATCCGTGGATGATGGCGCAGTGGGATGGTCTGATGCAGCCAGGTCAGGCATGCGAGCTGGCTCGGCGGGAGGAGGTCGAGGAGCAAATGTGCGCCTACATCGCTCATTGGAAACGCGCCGGACTGCATCCGCAGGCCATCACCCGGCATATGCTGAACCTGTGGAAAGGCCAGCCCGGTGCTCGGCTGTGGCGGCAGGTCTTGAGCGATGCGAGGCTGCTGTCCACGCTGTCGGTGCCTGATTTGTTCAAGGCGGCGCGAGATGCCCGGTTGTCGGCAGTCGTCGCTGACGACGCTGCTGCACTTCAGCCGTCGCTGAACTCAGCCTGCGCCTGATCGCTGTGCGAGGCCGGGCGCGTTGTGCAAGCGGCGATGCGCATCACTTGTTGCGCTGCGGTTTCGAACGCTCGCGCATCGATGCCGTCGAGGACGACACGCGACGCGGACGAAAAATGGCGAAAGTTGAACCGCATCGATCGGGCATAGCTCGGGTCGTAGTGCTGCTGCAGGATGTCGGCGACGAACTCGCGCAGAGCGCCCTGGTCGATCAGGTGCCTCCACCGTGCGACAGCTTCTGCGCCGCGCAATGCGCGCAGGGCGTCGAGGCGATCCCGCAACAAGGCGGGATTGGCCGACAGCGCGGCATAGTCCTGCAGCAAGAATTCCACGCGCAGCGCGGGGTCGAGCTCCAGCGAGATGCAAGGTGCGCTGCGCATCTGCGCAATCAATGCGTCGGGCACGTGGAGCGCGCCGATTTTTTTGCTTTCGGCCTCGACGAACACCGGCATGTCGGGATCGAAGCCGCGCAGTATGTTCCACAGGCGGGACTCGAACAGTTTTTGCGAGGGCTGTTCGTCCCCCGGTTCCAGGCCGAGCACCGAGCCGCGATGCCGGGCGATCGCCTCTAGATCGAGCACTTGCGCCCCGGCGTCACGCAGCGCGCGCAGCAGGCGGCTCTTGCCGCTACCGGTGCGGCCGCAGATCACATAAAACTGCAGCCGGCCCGGCAGTTGCTCCAGATCGGCAATCAGCGCCCGGCGCAAGGCCCGGTATCCCCCCTGAACCACGGTGACCGAAAAGCCGATGCGCGCCAGGATATGCGCCATCGCCCCCGATCGGTTGCCGCCGCGCCAGCAGTACACCAGTGGCGACCATGATTTGGGCAGCGCCAGTGCGTGCGTTTCGATGTGCGCTGCAATGTTGCGTGCGATGAGCGCCGCGCCGCGCTTGTTCGCCGTGAACGGGTCGACCTGGGTGTAGAGTGTGCCGATTTCCGCACGCTGTGCATCGTCGAGCACCGGCCAGTTTTGCGCCCCCGGCACATGGTCGAGCGCGAATTCGGACGGGCTGCGCACATCGATCACGGCGCTGAACGACTGCAGCTTTTGCAGCGCCTCGGCGGCTTCGATCGCTCGCGGATTCATCGCGCACCTCTGGCCTGCATCGGGCCCAGCAGCGGCTGTAGATGCGGCCAGACTGTATCGAGTATGGTGGGCTGCGCCTGCGCGGTGGGGTGAATGTTGTCGGCCTGAAACCAGTCCGGGTGCTGCACCACGCCGGACAGCAGAAACGGCACCAGTGGCACCCGCTCCGAACGGGCAACCGCAGGAAAGATCGCCGCGAACTGCGCGGTATAGGCCGGGCCATAGTTTGGCGGGATTTGCATGCCCACCAGCAGCACGCGAGAGCCCGCTTTTTTGCACAACGCGACCATGCGCGTGAGGTTGTCTCGGGTTTGTTGCAGCGACAGCCCGCGCAGCGCGTCGTTGCCGCCGAGTTCGATGATGACCACACGGGGTTTGTCGCGGGCGAGCAGAGCCGGCAGGCGGGCCAGTCCCCCGGCCGTGGTGTCTCCGCTGATGCTGGCGTTGACCACGGTCCAGCCGGGCTGGTAGTCCTGCAGGCGTTTGCGCAGCAGGTCTACCCAGCCCTTGCCGGTTTCCAGCCCGTAGCCGGCAGACAGGCTGTCGCCAACGACCAGCAACACGGGTCTGGAGGCGGTTGCGGCAGTCGCACGGCTGGCTGCGGCCAGACCCAGCATCAGCGCCAAGACCTTGCGGCGCGTCGTCAGGGGCGGTCTTCCTACAATCGAGTGCATCGCAAATTTCATGACAAGGTTTCCATGACGGTCGATGTGATTGTCGCGCAGGATCTGGGCAAGACCGTCTCCGATGTCGGTGAGGCGCTCACCATACTGTCCGGGGTGCAACTGCGCGTGCCCGCCGGACAGACCGTAGCCATCACCGGCGCGTCGGGTTCGGGCAAGTCCACCTTGCTGGCCTTGCTGGCCGGGATGGATCAACCCAGCGCGGGGCGGGTACTGATCGACGGGGTCGATCTGGCGAGCCTGGACGAAAACGGCCGGGCCGATCTGCGCGCAAAAAAGATTGGCTTCGTGTTCCAGAACTTTCAGCTCATCGACCATTACACCGCGCTCGAGAATGTCGTGCTGCCGCTGGAAATATCCGGAAGGCCACAGGGGGCGGTCGATCAGGCCACGGCGATACTGCAGGCCGTGGGCTTGGGACAAAGGCTGCACCACCGTCCGGCGCTGCTGTCGGGTGGGGAACAGCAGCGTGTGGCGCTGGCGCGCGCCTTCGTCGGTCGGCCGCGACTGGTGCTGGCCGATGAGCCCACGGGCAATCTCGATGCGGCCACGGGCAAGCGCATCATGGATCTGATGTTCCGCCTGCGCGACGAAACCGGGGCGACCCTGGTTCTGGTCACGCACGATCCGGCACTGGCTGCGCGTTGCGACCGGGTCTGCACCATGCACGCCGGTCGGCTGACCGAGCCTGCGCGGGAACTGGCCGCATGAAGCCGCTGTATGGCTTTCATGCCGTGGGTGCGCGGTTGCGTGCAGCGCCCGCCTCGGTGCGTGCGGTCTATGTGGACGCCAGCCGCCGCGATGCACGCATGCAGCAATTTCTGCGCAAGGTCGAGGCGGCGGGAGTGGAACTCAAGGCCTTGAGCGCCGAGCGCCTGACCGCGCTTGCTGGAACCGACCACCATCAGGGCGTGGTTGCACAGGTGGACGAGTTGCCCGGCGCAACCGACCTGCATGCCGTGCTCGACGCGGTGGAGGGCGCGCCACTGGTGTTGGCGCTCGACGGCGTCACCGACCCGCACAATCTCGGCGCCATTTTGCGTACTGCAGATGCGGCGGGCGTGCACCTGGTCATTGCGCCCAAGGACCGCGCGGTCGGCATCAACCCGACGGTGGCCCGGGTTGCCTGCGGCGCGGCAGAAACCGTGCCCTACCTGATGGTGACCAACCTGGTGCGCAGCCTGCGCGAATTGCAGGAGCGCGGCCTGTGGGTGATGGGCACCGACGAGGCGGCTTCCGACGAGGTGTATGCCGCCGACTGGACCCAACCCGCGGTGCTGGTCATGGGCGCCGAAGGCGCGGGGATGCGTCGGTTGGTGCGCGAAACCTGCGATCAGTTGCTGAAAATCCCGATGCTTGGCGCCGTAGAGAGCCTCAACGTTTCGGTAGCGACAGGGGTGTGTCTGTTCGAGGCGGTGCGTCAGCGGCGCGCCTGAGTCCTGCCTGGCCCTAGCGACTCTCGCTGGCGCGCTCCAGGCGGTGGTGCATGCGCTGCAGTCCGAACCACACCAGCAGCGCGATCAGGGGAATCGCCACTCCTTCAGCCAGCTTGGGCTTGATGTGCAGCCAGGGTTCGGCCGCCTCGAACAGATGCCCGACCAGCGAGGCCATGTAGTAGGTGATCGCCGCCACCGACAGACCTTCGACCGTCTGCTGCAGCCGCAGCTGCAGATATTGCCGGCGATTCATCGACGCCAGCAGGCTGCGGTTTTGCTGCTGCATCGCCACCTCCACCCGGGTGCGCAGCAGGTTGCTGCAGCGTGCCACCCGCTCGGACAGGGCCTGTTGACGCCGCGCTGCCCAGGCACAGGTCTGCATCGCAGGGGCCAGGCGGCGCTCCAGGAACTGACCGATGGTCTGCAGTCCGAAAATCGGCTTTTCGCGCAGATCGGCCACGCGGCGGTTGACCAGGTCGTAGTACGCGTTGGCCGCGGTGAAGCGTCCGTGCGACGCGGCATACTCCCCTTCCACCGTGGAAGCGAGACGGGTCAGGCGGTCCAGGGTGTCATGATCGCGCTGGGGCTCGGCATCGTCGCCTGCACCATTGCCGCCGATCGCATCCATGATGCTCATCAACTCTTGTTCGTACCGATTGAGCCGTGGGGTGAGCTCGCGCGCCAGGGGAAGGGTGAGCAAGGACAGCAGCCGGTAGGACTCGATTTCCAGCAGCCGCTGCACCAGCCGGCCGCGCCGCCGCGGCGACATCGGCTTGCTCAGCACGATGAAGCGGGTGAACCCGTCCGCCGCGATGCGCAGATCGGTGAACACCTGCGCATGACCGTCGGCCACCTCGGCGCCGACCAGCGCATCGACATCGAGCACAGCCGAAAAATCGGGCAGCGCCTCGTCTTGCAGATCAGCCTCCGGCAGCACGGCCACGTGATTGGCGCACAGCAGCAGTCCAGGAATGCGTGCGCGCCAGTCGGCGGAAATGCGCTCACAGGCGCAGCGCTCGAACAGTGGGCCGTCGGGCCCGGTCTGCTCGTGGGTGATGAAGGTATAGCTGACGAATTCGCCGTGGCGCTCCCAGCGCAGCCGCACCGGGCCGATCTGCTCGGTGTGGAACATGCTGTTCGCAGTCGGGGAGGGCAGGTGCAGATTGCCCAGCAATTCGGACAGATGAGCAAAGGCCTGTTGTGACTGTTCCTGCGTCACCAGCATCACCTGATGGCTGATCTGTGCAGGGGCACCGATCCGCTCGTACGGTCGGGCATGGATCTCGTTGTGCAGAACGTGGCGCAGCGGATGGTCGGTCATGGTGGTCGGGCCAGGCGCAGTGCCGGGCAAGCGAAACTGTTATGATGCTTGGGTTTTGTGCGGGACGGGAAATTTGTGGGCAGCCGCAGGCGAACGCCCAGCGCAGAACACGGACACAGCATATGGATGGTACCGAACCGAGGCGGCGTGCCTTGCGGCAATTGCGCGCGGCTTGTTCACCAGACGCGTATGCCGTGTCACTCGCAAACCGGCTCAACCAGGTGTCGACTTCAGCTGCGCAGTCATGGGGCACATGCACGCGCGTCGAGTCAGGGTCGATCGGAGCCGGATTTCAGACCCAACTTGGAATGGAAACGACATGACAGTCTCGATGCGTCAAATGCTGGAAGCCGGGGTGCACTTCGGCCACCAAACCCGCTTCTGGAATCCCCGCATGGCCCCCTACATCTACGGCCAGCGCAACAAGATTCACATCATCAACCTCGAAAAAACCCTGCCGATGTTCTTGGAGGCGACCAAGTTCGCCCGCCAGCTGGCAGCGCGCCGGGGCGTCATCCTGTTCGTGGGCACCAAGCGGCAGGCCGGCGAGATCATCCGCGAGCAGGCGCAGCGCTGCGGCATGCCTTATGTCGATCAGCGCTGGCTGGGCGGCATGCTGACCAACTTCAAGACGGTCAAGACCTCGATCAAAAAGCTCAAGGACATGCAGGCCCAGGTGGCCGAGGGCGTACTCGAGCAGATGACCAAGAAAGAGGCGCTGACCTTCCAGCGCGAGATGGAAAAGCTGGAAAAGTCCATCGGCGGCATTCAGGACATGGCTGCGCTGCCTGATGCGCTGTTCGTCATCGACGTGGGCTACCACAAGATCGCGGTTGCCGAAGCACGCGCGCTGGGTATTCCGGTGATCGGCGTGGTCGACACCAACCACTCGCCGCAGGGCGTCACCCATGTCATTCCCGGTAACGACGATTCGGCCAAGGCCATCGCGCTGTATGCGCAGGGCATGGCTGATGCCATCCTCGAGGGCAAGAACGACGCGGTCAGCGAGGTGGTGCAGGCCGTGGCCGAAGGCGATGGCGAATTTGTCGAAATCCAGGAAGAGACTCCTGCGGCCTGATGCCCAGATGAACACCCTGCAACGGCCCGCTGCACTGGCCTGAACCACACCGGGGCTGCACACACAGCCCCTTTTTTTCAATCGCATTTCCAGTTTTTGATTTCAAGGAGTTCAACGATGGCGGCAATTACCGCAAGCATGGTGGCAGAGCTGCGTGCCAAGACCGACGCACCAATGATGGAGTGCAAAAAGGCGTTGACCGAGGCCAATGGCGACATGGAACGCGCCGAAGAAATCCTGCGCGTGAAACTGGGCAGCAAGGCCAGCAAGGCGGCTTCGCGCGTCACCGCCGAGGGCATCGTTGCCGCGTTCATCGACGGCTCGACCGGAGCGCTGGTCGAGCTCAACTGCGAAACCGATTTCGTCGCCAAGAATGACGACTTTCTCGCCTTCGGTCGGGACCTGTCCAGGTTGATCGCGCAGCACAACCCCGCGGATGTGGCCGCGCTGTCGGCGCTGAGTGTGGACGGCGAGACCGTCGAGTCGCGTCGCAGCAAACTGATCGGCAAGATCGGCGAGAACATGACCATCCGTCGTTTCAAGCGCTTTGCCGGCCAGAACAAACTGGTGAGCTATCTGCACGGCACGCGCATCGGCGTGATGGTCGAATACAGCGGCGACGATGTGGCCGCCAAAGACGTGGCGATGCACATCGCTGCGATGAAGCCCGTGGCATTGTCGTCTGCGCAGGTGCCTGCCGACCTGATCGAAAAAGAGCGTTCGATCGCATCGCAGAAGGCGGCCGAATCGGGTAAGCCGGCCGACATCATCGCCAAGATGGTCGAGGGAGCGGTGCAGAAATATCTGAAGGAAGTCTCTCTGCTCGACCAGGCGTTCGTGAAGAACGACAAGCAGACCGTCGGCCAGATGCTCAAGGCAGCCAACACCACGGTACATGACTTCGCCATATTCGTGGTGGGCGAGGGCATCGAAAAAAAGTCGGAGAACTTTGCCGAGGAAGTGGCCGCGCAGATGGCTGCAGCCAGGCAAGGTTGACCGCCGTGGCGCGTCTGACCGCGGGCGCACCGACGCCCGTTGCGGGCTGCATCTTTGGCCTGGCCGAAGTGCTCATGCCTTCTTTCTCTGCCAGCCAGGAGTGACCATGTCAGGTTATCAACGTGTTTTGCTCAAGCTCTCGGGCGAGGCCTTGATGGGCGACGATGCCTATGGCATCAACCGCGCCACCATCGAGGCCATGGTGCGCGACATTGCCGAGGTGGTGCACTCCGGGGTGCAGCTGGGCATCGTCATCGGCGGGGGCAACATCTTCCGCGGCGTGGCTGGCGGCGCGGTCGGCATGGACCGGGCCACCGCCGACTACATGGGCATGCTGGCTACGGTGATGAATTCGCTGGCGCTCAGCGACGCAATGAAGCACGCCGGCCTGCAGCCGCGGGTGATGTCGGCCATTGCGATCGATCAGATCGTCGAGTCGTATGTCCGCCCCAAGGCGCTGCAGTACCTGGACGAAGGCAAGCCGGTGATTTTTGCCGGCGGTACCGGCAATCCGTTTTTCACCACGGACACCGCCGCGGCGCTGCGCGCGGCTGAGATCGGTGCGCAGGTCATGCTCAAGGCCACCAAGGTGGACGGCATCTACTCCGCCGACCCGGCCAAAGACCCCCAGGCAAAGCGCTATGCGCGTATCAGCTTCGACGAAGCGATCGCGCAGCGCCTGCAGATCATGGACGCCACCGCATTTGCGCTGTGCCGTGACCAGAAGCTGCCGATCCGCGTGTTCAGCATTTTCAAGCCCGGCGCACTCATGCGCGTGGTGCAGGGCGCCGATGAAGGCACCGACGTCTACGTCTGAACCTCATCCAACCGTATGTGGAGTGCATCATGGGAATCGCAGAGATCAAGAAAACCACCGAAGAGAAAATGCACAAGTCGATCGAGGCGCTCAAGGCCGACCTGGCCAAGGTGCGCACCGGCCGCGCGCATACCGGCCTGCTCGACCATGTGCTGGTCGACTATTACGGCACGATGATGCCCATCAGCCAGGTGGCCAATCTGTCGCTGCTCGATGCGCGCACCATCAGCGTGCAGCCCTGGGAAAAGAAAATGGTGCAGGCGGTCGAGAAGGCGATCCGCGAATCCGATCTCGGGCTGAACCCGCAGACCCAGGGAGACCTCATCCGTGTGCCGATGCCCGCGCTGACAGAAGAGCGCCGCCGCGAACTGGTCAAGGTCATCAAGCACGAGGGAGAGAACGCCAAGATCGCCGTGCGCAATCTGCGCCGCGATGCGAACCAAAGCTTCAAGGATCTGGTCAAAGCCAAGGAAGTGTCCGAGGACGAGGAGCGCCGCGCGCAGGACGATGTGCAAAAGCTCACTGATCGCTTCATCTCCGAGATCGACAAGCTGCTGGCGCAGAAGGAATCGGAGATCATGGCGGTTTGAACCGCATCCGCACCCACGCCGATGAGCACCCAACCTGACCCAACCCGACAGCGCAGCAAGCTGCCGCAGCATGTTGCCGTGGTGATGGACGGCAACGGTCGCTGGGCGCTGCGGCGCTTTTTGCCGCGTTCCTCCGGGCACAAGTTCGGCGTGGATGCGCTGAAAAAAATCGTGCGTCACTGCGCCGAGATCGGCCTGCCGCACCTGACCGTGTTCGCGTTCTCGTCGGAAAACTGGGCGCGCCCGGCCGAAGAGGTGCAGACCCTGATGGATCTGTTCGTCAAGGCGCTGCAGCGTGAGTCGCCGGAGTTGGCCCGGCAGGGCGTGCAGTTGCATGTGGTGGGCGATCTGACCGCGTTTTCCGCCGAGATGCGCGCACTCATCGCGCAGGCCGAGGCGCTGACCCGCGACAACACCCGGCTGGTGCTCAATGTCGCGTTGAATTACGGTGGCCGCTGGGACATGCTGCAGGCGGCGCAGGCCCTCGCTGCCGCGGGCCAGGTGCCGTCGGCGGACGGTATCGCGAGGCATCTGGCGCTGGCGCATTCTCCCGACCCGGATCTGCTCATCCGCACGGGCGGTGAACACCGCATCAGCAATTTCCTGCTCTGGCAGCTGGCATACACCGAGCTGTATTTCACCGACACGCTCTGGCCGGACTTCGGGCCGGAGGCATTCGATGCAGCGCTTGCCGACTTCGCGCAGCGTCAGCGTCGCTTCGGCGGTGTGCCCGAGTCCAGCTCGCGCGCCGCGGCCTGAGGTTGCACCCGGGCTGACGCCACCATTCATCATGCTGCGACAGCGCGTTCTCACCGCCCTGGTGTTGCTGGCGCTGCTGTTGCCTGCGTTGTTTGCGCGCGATCCGCTGCCGTTCGCGCTGCTGGCCCTGGCGTTCTGCGCCGTGGGCATGGCGGAGTGGGCGCGGCTGGCCGGGCTGCACCAACGCGGCGTCTCCTGGGCATGGGCAGGCGCCTGGGCCTTGGTTGCCGCAGCCCTGCTCGGACAGCTGTGGCAACGGGCGTGGGCTCTGTCGCCGCAGTGGATCTGGTTCTGGGCGGCCTGCAGCGTGGTCTGGCTGGCACTGCTGGTTCTGAGTCTGCCGCGTGCGCAGATGCCTGCGGCCTTACGGCAACCAGTGGTGCTTGCACTTTTGGGGTTCGTCCTGCTGCTTGCCGCCTGGCTGGCGCTGGTGGCGCTGCGTGTGCAAGGCGCGGCGTTCTTGCTGTCTTTGCTGGCCCTGGTTTGGGCTGCCGACATCGCCGCCTATTTCGGTGGTCGAACCTGGGGCCGAAGCAAGCTCGCGCCGGCGATCAGCCCGGGAAAGACCCGCGCCGGCGCCTGGTCGGCGCTCGCCGCCACCTTGCTGTACGCCGCTGCTTGCGTGGTGCTTTCGGCGCGCCTGCCCAATTATTTTTCGCAGATCCAGCAGCGCCTGGGCTGGGCAGGGTTGTTGCTGGTCGTGGTTGCGCTGCTGACTTTTGCGATCGCCGGTGACCTGTTCGAGTCCCTGCTCAAGCGTGCCGCCGGGGTGAAAGACAGCGGCGCGTTGCTGCCGGGGCATGGCGGTATTCTCGACCGCATCGATGCGCTGCTGCCGGTTCTGCCCCTGGCCTTGCTGCTGCTGGCGATATGAAGGCGATCACTGTTCTGGGCTCCACCGGTTCCATCGGAACCAATACCCTGTCCGTGCTGGCGCTTCACCGCGAGCGCTTTCGGGTGTTTGCGCTGGCGGCGCACAACAACGCCGACAGGCTGTTCGCGCAGTGCCTGGAGTTCCGTCCGGTCTACGCGGTGCTCGGGCAGGCGCAAGCGGCGCACGCGCTGCAGCAGCGGCTGCGGGCCGAGGGTTGTCCCACTCAGGTGCTCAGCGGGCCGCGTGCGCTGGAGGAGGTGGCTTCTGCGCCCGAGGTCGATCTGGTGATGGCGGCCATCGTCGGTGCCGCGGGGCTGGCGGCCAGCCTGGCGGCGGCGCGGGCAGGCAAGCGCTTGCTACTGGCCAACAAGGAATCGCTGGTGGTCGCGGGAGACCTGCTGCTGGGTGCGCTCGAGCAGGGCGGTGGTGAGCTGATTCCGATCGACAGCGAACACAGCGCCATTTTGCAAAGCCTGCCCGCGGACCGCAGCCGCTGGCAGGCCGATGTGCGCAATATCGTGCTCACCGCATCGGGCGGGCCGTTTCGCCAGCGCGATCCGCAGTCGTTGGATCAGGTCACACCGCAGGAAGCCTGCGCGCATCCAAACTGGAGCATGGGGGCGAAGATTTCAGTTGATTCCGCCACCATGATGAACAAGGCGCTGGAGGTGATCGAGGCGCACTATCTATTTGGCATGCGGCCGGAGCAGATCGAGGTGCTGATCCATCCGCAGAGCATCGTGCACTCGATGGTCAATTACCGCGACGGCTCGGTGCTGGCCCAGCTTGGTCAGCCCGACATGCGCACGCCCATCGCCTATGGGCTGTCTTATCCCGAGCGCATCGCCTCAGGGGCGCCGTGGCTGGATCTGGCGCGGGTCGGGCGGCTGGACTTCGAGCATCCCGACCCGCGGCGCTTCCCCGGCCTGGCGCTGGCGTTCGAGGCGCTGCGTATGCCAGTGGGCGCCTGCGCCGTACTCAACGCCTCCAACGAGGTGGCGGTCGAAGCGTTCCTGCACCGGCGTATCCGTTTCACCGATATCCACCGGATCAACGCCGACTTGCTTGCCAGTGCAGAATGCGCGCAGTGCGATTCGCTCGACGCCCTGGCCGAGCTCGACGCACAGACCCGTCGGCTGGCGCAACAGCGCGTGGTGCGCCTTGCCATCTGACCGCGGCGCACCCTGCGCCCCACCTGAGATGCGACCATGAACCTGCTCATCACGCTGCTGGCCTTCGGCTTTGCGCTAGGCGTGCTCATCACCATCCATGAGTACGGCCACTACCGTGTCGCGGTAGCCTGCGGGGTGAAGGTATTGCGGTTTTCCATCGGTTTTGGCAAGCCGCTGCTGCGCTGGACACGCGGGGCGGACCAGACCGAGTTCGTCCTCGCCGCGATTCCTCTGGGCGGCTATGTGCGCATGCTCGATGAACGCGAGGGCGAGGTGGCCGAAGCCGAGCTGCCGCGCGCCTTCAACCGTCAGAGCCTGTGGCGCCGCGCAGCGATCGTGGCTGCCGGGCCGGCAGCCAATCTGTTGCTGGCCATTGCACTATTTACCGTGGTGGCGATGGTCGGAGTGCGCGAGCCGGTCGCCGTGCTCGGCACTCCGCCGGCACAGTCGCCGGCTGCGCTGGCCGGTGTGCGCGGCGGCGAGCGCGTGATCGCGATCGTGCAGGGCGGTCAGACCCAGCAAGTGCACAGTTGGCCCGACCTGCGCTGGAAGCTGCTGAACGCGGCGATGAACGGTGCGCGCATCGATCTGGTGGTCCAGCCGGCTGCAGGCGGTCAGTCACGCCGCGTCACGCTGGATTTCTCGCATAGCGCCGCTGCGGCGGAAAGTGCCTCGTTTCTCACCGACTTCGGGCTGCATCTGCAAAGCCCGCCCGCCGAGATTCGCGAGGTCGTCCCAGGCGGGCCGGCGCAGCGCAGCGGTCTGCGCCCGGGGGATCGCATCGTGGCGGTCGACGGCCGGCCGATCGCCACCGCAGATGCCCTGATGCGCGCGATCGCCCAGTCGGGTGGCAAGCCACTGCAACTGCAGGTGCAGCGCGGAAACTCGGTTTGGGTGGCGCAGCTGCAGCCCAAGGCAGTGCAGGTGGCAGGCAGGCCGGTGTGGCGCATCGAGGCCTTGCTCGGCGGTGAGATCGCGACGGTCAAGGTCGAACGCAATGCCCTGCAAGCGCTGCAGGACGGCGTGCAGCGCACATGGGATTTGTCGATGCTGACCCTCAAGACCTTGGGTCGCATGGTGATCGGCCAGGCCTCGCTGGAAAACCTCAGCGGCCCGGTGACGATTGCCGACTACGCAGGCAAGAGTGCCGAGCTCGGCTGGATGGCCTATGTCAGCTTTCTGGCGGTGGTCAGTGTCAGTCTGGGCGTGCTCAATCTGCTGCCTTTGCCGGTTCTGGACGGGGGGCATCTCCTGTATTATGCGTATGAGGGATTGACCCGGCGCAGCGTCTCGCCGCGTTGGCAGGAAAGGCTGCAGCAAGGCGGTCTCGCGGTCATCGCCATGATGATGGCCATCGCCCTCTACAACGATCTGGCCCGCTTGCTCGGGCAGATGCACTAATCCGGCTCGAGGTCAATTTGAGGTTTTCTCCCGCACTTCGTTGTGCGACGGCGGTCCTGGTTGCCGTTGCAGGCGTGCAAGCACACGCAGCTGAATCGTTCACCATCAAGGACATCCGGGTCGAAGGTTTGCAAAGAACCGAGCCGGGTACCGTGTTCAGCTACCTGCCGTTTCGCGTGGGGCAGACCTATACACCGGAGAGCGGCGCCGCGGCCATCCGCGCGCTGTTCGCCACCGGACTGTTCAAGAATGTGCGCATCGAGACCGACAACGATGTGGTGACCATCATCGTCGAAGAGCGCCCGACCATCGCCGGGGTCGAGTTTTCCGGCACCAAGGAATTCGACAAAAAGGCGTTGATCGCGGCGCTGGCGTCAGTGGGGTTGGCCGAAGCGCGGCCCTACGACCAGGCGCTGGTCGATCAGGCGGTGCAGGAGCTCAAGCAGCAGTATCTGTCCAAGGGCTATTACGACACCGAGGTCAAGGTCACCACCACGCCCTTGCCGCGTAACCGGGTCAATGTGCTGTTTACGGTGGTCGAGGGGCAGATCGCCAAGATCCGCTCGATCCGCGTGGTCGGCAACAAGGCGTTCAGCGAAAGCACATTGCTCGGACTGTTTTCGCTCAGCACGCCGGGCTGGCTGAGCTGGTACACCAAGGATGACCAGTACTCCAAGGCCAAGCTCAACACCGACCTCGAAACCCTGCGCTCGTTCTATCAGGACCGTGGCTATCTGGACTTTCGCATCGAGTCCACGCAAGTGGCGCTATCGCCCGACAAGGACAGCGTTTACATCACCGTCAATATCCACGAAGGGCCGAAGTACACGGTCTCGTCGTATCAGTTGGCCGGGGACTACCTCGGACAGGATGATGTGTTTCGTGCCCTGGTCAAACTCAAACCCGGAGAGACCTACAGCGCGCAGGCGCTCAACGACAGCGTCAAGGCGATCATCAACCAGTTCGGCGTCTACGGCTATGCGTTTGCCCGCGTGGAGGCCAAGCCGGTGATCGACCGTGCGACCGATCAGGTGGCGTTCACCATCACGGCCGATCCGGGCAAGCGCATCTATGTACGCCGCATCGACATCTCCGGCAACACCCGCACCCGCGACGAAGTCATCCGGCGCGAGTTCAGGCAGTATGAAGACTCTTGGTACGACACCGATCGCATCAAACTCTCGCGCGACCGGGTCGATCGTCTGGGCTATTTCAAGAGCGTGACGCTGCAGCCGCGCGAGGTGCCCGGTACCAACGATCAGGTCGATCTGGACATGAATGTCGAGGAAAAACCCACCGGCAGCCTGACGCTGGGGGTGGGTTTTTCGAGTGCGGACAAGCTATCGTTCAACGCCGGGATCAGCCAGGACAATATTTTCGGCAGCGGCAACAACCTCGCGCTCGAACTCAATACTTCCAGCTACTACCGCACGCTGTCGATTTCCAGCACCAACCCCTATTTCACTCAGGACGGCATCAGCCGCACGGTCAACGCCTACTACCGCACCATCCAGCCCTACACCAGCCAGGGCGGTAACTACAAGATCGTCACGCCGGGTTTCAACCTGCAGTTTGGCGTTCCGTTCACCGAGGTCGACCGTGTGTTCTTCGGCGCTGGGATCGAGCGCTATACCCTCGATCTGTCACCCGGCGCGCCGGCGTCGTACATTGCGTATGTCAACCAGTTCGGCAAGACTTCGACCGGCGTGCCGCTGACCATTGGCTGGCAGCGCGATAGTCGCAACAGCGCGCTGGTGCCCACGGATGGGCGCTACCAGCGGCTGAGCTTCGAGCTCAGCCCGTTCAGCACCCTGCGCTACGATCGGATCACCTATCAGTACCAGCAGTATCTGCCGCTGACCCGCAACACCAATCTCGCGTTCAACGGCCTGGTGGGCTATGCGCATGGACTCGGCGGTCGGCCGCTGCCCATTTTCAAGAACCTGTACGCCGGGGGCATCGGCACGGTGCGTGGCTTCGAGCAAAGCTCGCTCGGACCGCAGGATGCGCAGGGTAATGCGCTGGGCGGGGGCAAGCTGCTGGTGGCCGACTTCGAGTATCAGTTCCCCTTCCCGGGCTCGGGGGCGGATCGCTCGCTGCGCATGTCGGTGTTCAACGACAATGGCTATGTCTGGGGCGAGAACCAGAAAGTCAGCCTGAGCGACATGCGCTCGTCCATCGGCATCGGTGTGTCCTGGATTTCACCGATCGGGCCGTTGAAGTTCAGCATCGCCAAGCCGATCCGCGACAAGTCCACAGATAAACTCCAAAGCTTCCAGTTCACTGTAGGTGCGGGGTTCTAATCCCTTCGATTTCCATGAAATTCCACTCCATGTCTCGTTCCCTGCTTGCCGCCGTCTGTGCGTCGGCTCTTCTCGCCTGCACGCCGGCAATGGCGCAGACCGGTGCACCCGCATCGGCGCCCGCGGCCAATGCGCCGGTGAAAATCGGTTTCATCAACACCGAGCGCGTGCTCAAGGACTCGGCCCTGGCCAAAGCCGCGCAGCAAAAGCTGGAGGCCGAGTTCTCCAAGCGCGATAAAGAACTGCAGGACATGGCGGCAAAGATCAAGGCAGCCAACGACAATCTGGAAAAGAACGGCCCGGTGATGTCCGATGCAGACCGCATCAAGGCGCAGCAAAACCTGGTCGACATGAACCGAGAATTCCAGCGCAAGCAGCGCGAATTCTCCGAAGACCTCAACGCCCGCCGCAACGAAGCACTGGCTACCGTGCTCGACAAGGCGAACAAGGTGGTGCGCGAGATCGCACAGAAGGACCACTACGACATCATCTTCCAGGAAGCGGTCTACGTAAATCCGCGCATCGACATCACCGACAAGGTGATCAAAGCGCTGGATGCCCAGACCGGCAAGTGAGTCCGCAGACGGTCGCGGTGCCTGGCGGCTCGATGGACGGGCTGACGCTTGAGCAGATCGTCGCCCGTCTCGGCGGGGAACTGGTCGGCCAACCGCAAACCCGGGTCGTGCGCCTGCGGCCCATCGGCTCGGCGGGCGATACCGACATCAGTTTCCTGAGCCGCCCCAAGCTGCGAGCGCACATCGCGCACAGCCGGGCTGCGGCGCTCATTCTGCCGACGTCGCTGCGTACCGAGTTGCCGCCTTCGGGCAACGCGATCTACACCGACGATCCCTATCTTTACTACGCCCGGCTGTCGCAGTGGTTCTGGCGCCTGCAGCAGCCCGCGTTCGAACCGGGGCGCCACGCGCTGGCCCACATCGATCCGGACGCTCTGGTGTCCGAGCGGGCGCGGGTCGATGCCTTTGCGGTGATCGAGGCCGGGGCGCAGATCGCCGACGGTGTGCACATCGGCGCGGGCTGCCATGTGGGACGCAATGCCGTGATCGGCGCCGACTCGGTCCTGCATCCGCGCAGCGTGGTCGGCTGGGGCTGCCGGCTCGGCGCGCGCTGTGTGTTGCAGTCCGGTGCGGTGGTCGGCAGTGACGGCTTTGGCTATGCCCGCGATGCCCACGGTGTGGGCGTGAAAATCGCGCAGGTCGGCGTGGCCGTGCTGGCAGACGACGTGGAAGTCGGGGCCAACAGCACCATCGACCGCGGCGCGCTGGACGATACCGAAATCGGCACCGGAGTGAAAATCGACAATCTGGTGCAGATCGCACACAACGTACGCATCGGTGAACACACCGCGCTGGCAGGCTGTGTCGGCGTGTCGGGCAGTGCGCAGATCGGGGCGTACTGCTTCATCGGTGGCGGCGTGGGCATTGCCGGGCATCTGCGCATCGCCGATGGCGTGGTCATCGGCGGGATGTCGCTGGTTTCGCGCTCGGTGCACCAGCCCGGCATGTACACCGGGGCGTTTCCGCTGGACACCCATGCCAACTGGGAGCGCAACGCGGCCACGGTGCGCCAGCTGTATCAGCTGCGTGAGCGCATCCGCAGCCTGGAACATCAACTTGAGTCTCTGAAAACACACCGCACGACATGACGACCACGCAAGACATTCTCCAGATCCTCGAACTGCTGCCGCACCGCTATCCCATGTTGCTGGTCGATCGCGTGGTCGAACAAGTCAATGGCAAGTACATCAAGGCCTACAAGAACGTGACGGTCAACGAGCCGTTCTTCACCGGCCACTTTCCACAAAAACCCATCATGCCCGGGGTGCTCATCCTCGAGGCGCTGGCGCAGGCCTCGGGCATTCTGGCCTTCGCCTCGGTGGGGAAGACCCCGGCAGCCGGCTCGCTTTACTACCTGGTCGGCATCGACAATGCCCGGTTCAAGCAGCCCGTGGTGCCCGGAGACCAGCTGCATCTGTATGTCGAAATGACGCGCAATCTGCGCGGCATTTACAAATTCACCGCCGAGGCCAGCGTGGACGGGCGCGTGGCCGCACAGGCTGAACTGATGTGCACCGAGCGCAGCGCGTCCTGAGTCGCCATGCCCAAGGTTCATCCCACGGCGCAGGTCGATCCGCGCGCCGAACTTGCCGATGACGTCGAGATCGGCCCTTACGCGCTGATCGGCCCGCAGGTGCGCATCGGGGCGGGCACGCGCGTGGGCGCGCATGTGATCGTCGAGGGACGCACCCGCATCGGGGCGGGCAACCGGCTGCATCCATTCAGCGTGATCGGTGGCGAACCGCAGGACAAGAAATACCGCGGCGAGGACACCGCGCTGGAGATCGGCGACCGCAATGTGATCCGCGAGTATTGCACCTTGCACATTGGCACGGTGCAGGATGGCGGCGTCACCCGTGTGGGGAACGACAACTGGATCATGGCGTATGTGCACATCGCGCACGACTGCCAGGTGGGCAGCCACACCATCTTCGCCAACAACGCCCAGCTGGCCGGCCATGTGCAGGTCGGCGACTGGGCTGTGCTTGGCGGCTACACCGGGGTGCATCAGTTCGTGCGCATCGGCGCGCATGTGATGACCGGCATCAGCTCGGTCATCCTGCAGGACGTGCCGCCCTACACCCTGGTGGCTGGCAATCCGGCCAAGCCGCACGGCATCAACACCGTGGGATTGCGCCGGCGCGGCTATCGCCCCGAGCAGATCGCTGCGCTGCGCCTGGCCTACCGCTTGCTGTATCGGCGCGGTCTCACACTGGAGCAGGCGCGCGCCGCTCTGCTGGAGCTTGGTGCGCAGCAGGCGCAGGCAGCCGATGCGCTGGATGTGCTGCAGGATTTTCTCGCCCGGCCTGGGCGTGGCATCGTCCGGCCCTGATGGCTTGAACCGCGATGCCTCCCCGCACGCTGGCCTTCGTTGCTGGAGAAGCATCCGGCGATCTGCTGGCCGCGCATGTGCTGCGCGCGCTGCGGGCCCGCGCGCCGGAACTGCACACGCTGGGCATCGGCGGGCCGCAGATGCAGGCCGAGGGGTTCGACGCCTGGTGGCCGAGCGAACGGCTGGCGGTCAATGGTTACGCCGACGTGCTCGGGCGCCTGCCCGAACTGCTCCTGATGCGCCGTCGCCTGCGGCAGCGCCTGCTGCGGCAGCGGCCCGCGGCGTTCGTCGGCGTGGACGCGCCGGACTTCAATCTGCAACTCGAACGTCGCTTGCGGCAGGCGGGGATTCCGGTCGTGCACCTGGTGAGTCCGTCGATCTGGGCCTGGCGGCGCGAGCGCATCGACCTGATCCGCCAGGCGGTCGACCACATGCTGTGCATCTTCCCGTTCGAGCCTGCGATTTACGCCGAAACCGGGGTGCGGGCCACCTACATCGGCCACCCGCTGGCCGAGGTCATTCCGCTCGCGCCCGACCGCAATGCGGCGCGCGCCGCACTGCACCTTGCGCCGGATGACATGGTGCTGGCGGTGCTGCCGGGCAGCCGCCGCGCCGAGGTGCGGCATCTGATCGCTCCGTTTCTCGGCGCAGCCGCTGCACTGGTGCAGCGCGGCCTGGTGTCGTCCGTGGTCGTGCCCGTGGCGCATCCCGGGCTGAAGCCGATGGTGCAGCAAGCCGCTGCGGACTATCCCTTGCTGCCGCTGCATCTGGTCGACGGGCAGTCGCACACCGTGATGGCCGCGTGCAATCTGGCCATCGTCGCCAGCGGCACCGCCACGCTGGAATGCGCCCTGTTCAAGCGGCCTATGGTGATCGGTTACCGCATGTCTGCGCTGTCTTGGCGCATGATGTCCGGGCGCAACTACTTGCCCGATGTGGGCTTGCCCAACATCCTCGCCGGCACACGGCTAGTGCCCGAACTGCTGCAGCATGCCTGCACCGCAGAGGCACTGGCGCAGGCGGCGACCGGCCTGCTCGATACCGCCGTGCAGCAGCACCTGGAGGCCCGCTTCATTGACATGCACCTGAGCCTGCGGCGCGACACCGCCGCGCTGGCGGCGCAGGCCATTCTCGACATGGCTGCGGCATGAGCCCAGCTGCCGTGTTCGCCTCGCCCGCCGCAGCGGGCCAGACCCGGATCGCCGGCTGCGACGAGGCGGGCCGTGGCCCTTGGGCCGGGCCGGTGGTTGCAGCGGTGGTAGTGCTCGACCCGGAGCGGCCCATCGCCGGGCTGGCCGACTCCAAGACCCTGAGTGCCCGCCGTCGCGAGCAACTCGCAGCGCAGATCCGGACGCAGAGTCTGGGATGGAGCGTCGGCCAAAGCAGTGTCGAGGAAATCGACCGGCTCAACATTCTGCAGGCCACGCTGCTGGCGATGCAGCGCGCGGTGGCCGATCTGGCTTGCCCAGTCGACCTGCTGCTGGTCGATGGCAACCGCACGCCGACCGTCCCGATGCCCTGTCGTGCCATTGTGGGCGGGGACGCGGCACATCCGGCGATCAGCGCGGCGTCGATCATCGCCAAGGTGCACCGCGACCACCTGATGGCCGGTTTGGCCCTGCAGTATCCGGGATACGGATTCGAGCGCCACAGCGGCTACGGTACCGCGGCGCACCGTGCGGCATTGCTTACACTGGGGCCCTGTGCGGCGCATCGTCGCAGTTTTGCCCCGATCCGGCGCCTGCTTGCGTCGACCCGTTGAAGGATGTCTGCCGTGAAGCGCATTACCTCGGCTGAAAACACGCTGATCAAAACGCTGCGCAACCTGTCCACCGAGCCAGGTGCAGCGCGCAAGCACGGGCTGGTCTGGCTCGAGGGCATCCACCTGATCGAGGCGGCGCTGGCCGCAGGCCATGCCGCCGAACCGCTGATCACCACCGACACCGGGCTGCTCGACCCGCAGATCGCTGCACTGGTCGAGCGCGTGGGCACGACGCAGACCGTGGTGCTGCACCAGGCGCTGTTCAACTGGATCACCACGGTGGAGAACGGGCCACCGGTGGGCATGCTCATCGCCCGTCCCAAGACCGGCAAGCCACGGCCGGGCACGGCGCTGATCCTCGACCGGGTGCAGGATGCCGGCAATGTCGGCACCATGCTGCGCACCGCGGCGGCGGCTGGCTGCGGTGCGGTTTATCTGCTGCGCGGTTGCGCGGGGGTGTGGTCGCCCAAGGTGCTGCGCGCGGCGATGGGCGCGCACTTCGTCATCCCGGTGTTCGAAGACGCCCCGTGGGAGCAGGTGCTCAACATCGCGCCGCGCCCGATCTACGCCACGCACATGCAGGCCGACACCGTGCTGTATGAGCTCGATCTGCAACAGCCGGTCACCTGGATTTTCGGCAACGAAGGGCAGGGCATTTCGGATGCGCTGGTGGCCAAGTGCACCGCGCTGGTGCGCATTCCGCAGGCCGACGGAATCGAGTCGCTCAACGTCGCGGCGTCTGCTGCGATCTGCCTCTATGAAGGCGTGCGCCAGGCGCAGTTCAGTCTGGCCAGCTCGTAGGACCTGATCGCGCAACGGTGCCAAGGCGCCCGCAGCCCAGCGCTTGCAAGGGGCGACCCTCGCCAAGAATTTCGCCGGCGTGCGGGCTGTCGGCTACTTGCGGATGAGCGCCAGCGACAGCGACTGCGCCGAGGCCCACACCCGCCCGCCCAGGCTCATATGGGTGACATGCAGCTTGACCTGATGCGCGGTCGCCAGTTTTTTCAGCGCCTGCATCTCCGGCCAGTCGCGCAGTTCGCGAATGCTGCCGTCGTAGCTGATCTGCACCATCGGATCGCGCAACTGGCCCGAACGGATTGCAACTGCCGCGGCATCGATCACCTGCGCGGCAGCAGATTTCCACTTGCTGGTGCGTGACTCGAGCGCGAACCGTCCCGCGATGCAGCTGAGCACCGGATAGCGGTGCATGATCTGCGTCAGCCGCGGGCTGCAGGCCTGAACCCAGGGCGCGAGATCGCGCTGTTCCAGCCGTCCCAGGGTCAGGGCGACATCCCCGGGGTGACCGGGCGCCACCCAGACCTCGGTTTTTTCTGCCAGGGTCTCGGCCAGGCGCGCCAGCCCGGGCAGGTCGCCGGCGATCAACTCGGGTGCATGCAGCAGCAGGCGCAGATGCAGCGCGGGGCCGCTGAGCAGCGAGCGGGTGTCGACCACCTGCACGGTGTAGTCGGGCCGGAGGTGCCGCTCGCGACGCATCAGGGTGATTTCTTCCTGATGCTGCCGCACCATCTGCTCCACACTGCGGCTGGCCTGCACCAGCGCCGGATGCGTGGCAAGCACCAGCAGGCGATCGAAGTTCAGCGCCAGGTGCGGGTGCATGCGGTAGCTCAACGCTTCGACCGATGGCGCGCCGACCTCGGCGCTGCGGATGCGCTCGTGGCTGAGCTGCCGCGCGAGGGTACGCACCTCGGTGGTGCCTTTGTCCAGCAGACTCCGGCCGGGCCACTGGATACTCAGCGGCAGGATGCGCACCCGCCGGTCGGCGGCCATCGTGCCCGACAGATCGGTGCCGGCGTCGACCATCAGTCCGATCAGCGGGTGATCGGCGCGGTCCGGGTCGATCGGCAGGGCTTGTTCGCGATCGGGAATTTTCTGCTGGGTGGAGGCGAACCCCAGGAGGTAGGCGTTCTTGTCGTCTTCGCGCATGGCTTGGTGCCTTTCAGTACTCCAGCCGATCCGGGCGGATCTGCTGCAGGATGGTGGTGGCGATTTCCTCGATCGATTTGTGCGTCGACGACAGCCAGCGTATGCCTTCGCGGCGCATGAGCTTTTCTGCCTCGGCAACTTCGTAGCGGCAGTTGTCCAGCGCCGCATACCGGCTGTTGGGACGCCGCTCGGTGCGGATTTCGCTCAGCCGCTCCGGGCTGATCGACAGCCCAAACAGCTTGTGCCGCAGATTGGTCAGCGCATCGGGCAGGCGCATGCGCTCGAAATCATCGGGAATCAGCGGATAGTTTGCCGCGCGCACACCGTGCTGCATCGCCAGATAGAGCGAGGTCGGCGTCTTGCCGCAGCGCGACACGCCCACCAGAATGACCTCGGCCTCGGCCAGATTGCGGGTGGACTGGCCGTCATCGTGCATCAGCGAAAAATTGATCGCGTCGATCCGGTTGTGGTACTGCGGACTGTACGCAGCATCGGAAAACCGCCCGATGCGGTGATTGGACTTGACGCCGAAGGCGACTTCGAGCGGCTGCACGAAGCTGTTGAACAGATCGAGCACCAGCGCGCGTGCACCCTGGATGATGTTGAGCACCTCCGGGTGCACCAGGGTGACGAACACGATGGGCTGCTTGCCCTCGGCGCGCTCGACCTCGTTGATGCGCTCCACCGCATGCACGGCCTTTTCTACGGTGTCGACGAACGGCAGCCGGATGCGGTGCGGCTGGACGTCGAATTGGGCCAGGATGG
>JBMFIE010000007.1:0-32647 GCA_049976465.1 Thiomonas sp.
TTGTCAGCCCGGGGCAAGGCGTCCAGCCTTGCCCCGGGCCTGCGCCTTGCATCCATCCCCGCCTGGGGACAACGCGGATGCACCAATAGCGTGAACAGGCCCTAATCGGGCTGCGGTGCGTCAAAAAACCGTCTTTTGGGCAAGTGGGAGGGAACTCGCGGCCAAATTTGCCGATGAAACCGCCGCAAAAGGCCCGTCAAGTGTCGGAATGCCGGCGTGCGAGGGCGAAACGGCATGGCACCGGGTTTGCTAAACAAGGGTATCTCTCCAGGAGTCCTCGATGCCTGCGATCGCCCTGATGTCCCACACCGACTGCCTCGCCCTGACCGAACGGGATGAATTGGCACACCCCGCGCTTGCTTTGGTCCAGAACGACCCAGCCCCCCCTGCGCTGCGAGAGAACCCGCATACCGAGTCTTCGGCGCTGCGCCTGGCGCGGCAAATCTATGCGGCGTGGCTGCAGAGCAGTCTGCGGCAGGGCGCGTACCGCCCAAGCTCCGGGGCCGTGTCGGCGCTGCCGCGTGTTGCCATCGAACATCAGCTCGACTGCGCTTTGCAGGAGGCTGGAGTCGAGGCGAACGAATTGTTGCCGCTGGACCAGGCGCAACGCACGCGTCTGGCAGCGCTCAGTGGTCTGACCAAGGATCTGGCCTCGGGCGAGGGGCAGCAATCCGCCGCCGTACAGACCTGGAACCGGCTGATCGACCTAGGGCTTGAGGTGCTGCAGGGCTTTGCCGACATGGAAATCGTGTTTGCCGCCCAGCGCGCTGCGCACGATCCGCTCACCGGTCTGCCCGGACGCGCTGCGCTGCAGCAAAGGCTGCAGGCCGAGCAAGCGCAGGTGCTGCGACATGCGCGCCATTGTTCGGTGGTCATCGTCGATCTCGATCACTTCAAGCAGATCAACGACCGATATGGTCACCATAGCGGCGATCGTGTGCTTGTCGCATTCGCCCGCATGCTCCGGGGCGCATTGCGGCCGTATGACGGCGTTTACCGCTACGGTGGCGAGGAATTCGTGCTGGTGTTGCCTGGTGCCACGGTCGCGCAGGCCGTGTGTATCGTCGACCGCATTCGCCTGCAGCTTGCCGCTCGCCCGCTGATGCGCACCCAGACTGGCGCCTTGCCGGTGGGCTTTTCCGCAGGGGTGGCCGCATTGAACGAGCGACCCATCGCGCAGATCCTGCGCTGCGCCGACCAAGCGCTCTACCTGGCCAAGGCCGGGGGGCGCGACCAGGTGCAGCGCGAGCGCTGCGCCAGCGCCTGAATTCTTTGCGGCCGCCGCGGTCGCCGTTGCCTCCGCGGTTTGCAGCTCAACCAGCATGTCTGCGCCTTTACCGCCTCCGCCCTCTCGTGGCCTGCGCCACGCCAGCGCGCCGGACCTTGTGGCGGCTTTTCGCGTCGATGCGGAAGAATTTCTGCGGCTGTTCATCCACGGTCTGCAACCGCAGGCACAGCGCGAGGACACTTTGCAGGCGCTTGGCAACGCCGCCGAAGCGCTGCGCGGCATTCGCATCGGCGCCGATTTTCTGCGCCTCGATGCCATCAGCGCGCTGTGTCGTCAGGGCGAGCAGGACTTGCTTCGGCAACTGCCGCATATCGCATCGGGAGGCAAGCTGCAGTGGGATCTGCTACGCCCGGTGATCGACGGGCTACAGCGACAGCTCGGCATCCCGGGCGACCCAGCGCAGGCGGGTTCGACTTCGATGCCGCTGCAGCCCTTGGCCACGGTTTCGACCAAGATTCAACCGTCGCCCGAATCTGAGCAACAAACTGCAGCCGCACCTGAGCCTGAGCCTGAGCCTGAGCCTGAGCCTGAGCCTGAGCCTGAGCCTGAGCCTGAGCCTGAGCCTGAGCCTGAGCCTGTCCCGGAGATGGAGTTGGAGGCCGGAGAGATCGCGGTCCAAACCGCACGGGTCGGCGCCTGGGTGGTCGCGGTGCCAGCGGCTTGGGTGATGGCCACTTACGGTGCGGACACTCCGCAATGGGTCGGCCCGCTGCACCACACCTTGGTGGTGCACGACGACATTGCGGTGCCGACCTGCGATCTCGCTGCACGCTGGGCGCTGCCGGGTGCAACGGACGCTCAGGTCGGCCCGGTGCTGATGCTGAGAACCGAGCCGCAAGCTCTTACGTTCGGCCTGCGGGTCGATGCGGTCGGCACCGCGCAGGCACTGCGGTTCTGGCCTTTGCCCGCTGCGGTGCAAGCACGCTGTGGCGTGCGGGCGGCAGCGTGGCCCGGTCAGCCGCCGCACGCCCAACCTGTCCTGCTGCTCGATGCGCGATGGCTGCAGTCTGGGGAGCATGCATGAGGCCCGCGGAGACTTGGCTCCAGTTTCGCCTGGGCGGCCAGATGCATGCGCTGGAGGCCGAGGCGGTGCGAGAGGTTTTGCGCGCGCCGCAGCTCGAACCGCTGCCGTGGGTACCCGAGGCAGCCGTGGCGCCGAGCTTGATGGCATGGCAGGGGCGGCCGCTGCTGGTGCTCGACCTCGGCGCCTGTCTGCTGCACAAACCCTGTCTGGCTGGAGGGGATGCGCGCTTTCTAGTCTGGACCCAGGCGCAGCATGCCGGCGTTTTGGTGGTCGAGAATGTCGGGCCCTTGATCCGCCTGTCCCCCACCGCTGTCACACGCCACTGGGCGCCCAGCCTGTCGGGCTTGCCGCCGCCATGGAATGCACTGCGTGGCCTGCTGCACGGCCTGGGCGCAGTGGGCTCTGCGTCCACCGGCGCGCACGCGCAGCCGATTGCCGTGTTCGACGTGGTGGCGTTGTGGCAGCTGTGCTGTGAGCGTCTGCGCTCCGCTGCCAGGGAGGCGCAGCGATGAATCGCCACCTCCAGCGCAGACTGTTGCTGCTGTGCCTGGCGGCGGCGGGGTGGGGCAGCGGGCTGCTGACGCTGGCGTGGTTCACACCAGGTCAGCCTGCGTTGTGGTTTGCGGCGTGGGCAAGCGGGGTGTTGCTATTGTTGCTGCTGGCACTGTTGTTCGGGCTTGCCTGGCGGCTTGATCTGCTGCAAGTGCAGCAGGCGTTGCGCGCAGCCGCCATGGGCGCCGAACCGGCACGCGCTGGCCTCGATCCGGGCTGGTGGCCGTTGATCGATGCCGCAGCACCTCTGCCTAAACCCGACGCGCCAGACGATGCCGCGCAGCGCATTGCATCGTTGCAGGTGCAGATCGAGTCCCTGCAGTCGACCCTCTCTGCCGAGCGCTTGCAGACCCAGGCGTGGCAGCGGCACGCAGATCAGGCGCAGGCAGAGGCGGTCTCCCTGCGGCAGCAGTTGCAGCAAGCGATGCAGGCCGTGACCGCGCTGGAGTCCGCTACGGCGGCCTGTTCCATGCTAGATGCGGCCATCCGCCCGGCCGATGCTGCCCAGGATTTGCTGCCCAGACTGACCGACATGCTGTCTGCGTTCAGTGGGCAGGTCAAGGCACGCGATGCTGCCGCGCAGCAGCAAGCAGACGCTGCGACAGCGGCCCGCGCCGTGCTGCGTGAACGCGAAAAGCAGCTGGCGCAGACCGCGACGGATTTACAGCTGTTCGGGCTGAACCTGCGCTTGCAGCTGGCCCATCTGCACCGCTCTGGTCGGGTGGACCCCGTCTGGATCGAGCAGACCGAGGCGGACCTGGATGCGCTGCTGGCTGGCGCAGCGCAGCTGGCCGAGGCAACGCAAGTCCCTGACCCTTCCGCTGTGCTGCCACTGCCAGCGATGGCGCCCGCAACCGACACGACCATGGCGCAAATCGAGCACATGGCAGACGAGATTGTCGCGGCAGCGCGATCTGCAGCAGCGCAGCATGCGCAGTGGGTAGCCATGCTGCGGCAGGTCCAGCAAGGATGCGAGGCGCTGCGGCAACAACTTGGCCGGGCACGATTGTCCCTACAGACCGCGGCGCAACGATCTGCTGACAGCCGTCCCGCATGAATGGTGGTGAGGATGCGCGCCGGGCTGTGAGCCGAGCAAAGCAGATCGCAAACCAAGACAAATGCCCAGGCGACGACGCATCGCGGGTTGCGCCGCAGGACACCCGCAACCCCGGACGCGCGGCGTGCAAGGGGGATCGTTCAGCATTGCCCTAAAGTCCGTGGCGCGTGTGCCGTCATGCTGAGTGCGGACAGGGTTGTCCGTATTCGGCACGGATGCCGGATTCCCCTATAGCAAAGGAGCTCCATCATGGCCATTTCCGGCATCATCAACACCAACGTCAATTCGCTCAACACCCTCAACGCGCTCAACAGCACGTCCAGCAGCCTGAGCACCTACATTCAGCAGCTCTCCACCGGCAAGCAGATCAACGGCCCGGCCGACAACCCGGCAGGTTACGCCATTTCGCAGCGCTTTCAGACCCAGATCAACGGGCTGAACCAAGCGGCATCCAACGGCAACCAGGCAATCTCGCTGGTGCAGACCGCCACCGGTGCGCTGCAGAACGAAACCAATCTGCTGCAGCAGATTCGCACCATCGCGGTGCAGTCGGCCAACGGTTCGAATACCTCGCAGGACCGGGCTTCGCTGCAGGGCGTGGTCTCGCAGTTGCTTGCCCAAATCCAGACCATTGCCACCCAAACGCAGTTCAATGGGCAAAACTTGCTCGACGGCACCTTCAGCGGCCAGCAGTTCCAGGTCGGCGCCAATGCCAACCAGATCATCAACGTCTCGGTGTCCAACGCGAATTCCAACGCCATCGGTAACAACGTGATGGGCACCAGCGGCACGATCTACAGCTCCACGGGTGCAGCTGCCAGCAACGGTTACGCGCTGGGGCAGGCCTTCACCATCACCTCAGGCGCAGGCGCGTTCACCGCCGGGACCGTCACGGTGTCCGGTTCTGCCGGCGCCAGCGGTGTCGCCGTGACTGCAACCGAATCTGCGCAGAGCATTGCGGCGGCGTTCAACGCAATCAGCCAGCAGACCGGGGTCACCGCCACGGCCAACACCAGCGTGGCATTCACCGTCGCCACGGGCAGCGTCAGCTTCACCCTCGGCAACGGCAACACGACCAACCAGACCAACGCCGTGAACATCTCGGCCAACGTCACCAGCCTGGACCCGACCGGACTGAGCGGCCTGGTGGCAGCCATCAATAACGCAACCGCGCAGACCGGCATTGCGGCAAGCGTGAACTCCAACAACCAATTGGTGCTGACCCAGAGCCAAGGGGACAACATTTCCATCACCAACTTCACCGGCACCGCCACCCTGTCGGCAGGCGGGACGACGGTGTCCAGCGGCGCGACGACCGCACTGGTGCAGGGTTTCACCCAGCTGCAATCGACCCAGGGCTACTCGCTGGGCAATGGCGTGGCCATCGGTCTGGGCAACATCAGCAGTCTCGCTGCGGTCTCGACGGTTGACGTGTCGTCTGTCCAGGGTGCGAACCAGGCGATCGCGATCATCGACCAGGCGATCAACACCCTGAACCAGCAAGGTGGTGCGCTGGGTGCGATCCAGAACCGGATCCAGGCCTCGGTGCAGAACGTACAGACTACCGCGACCAATCTGCAGGCTGCGCAGTCCGTGGTGCAGGACGCCAATATCGCCCAGGCAACCACGCAGCTGTCGAAGTACCAGATCCTGCAGCAAGCGGGCATTTCCACCCTGGCGCAGGCCAACTCGCTGCAACAGAGCTACCTCAAGCTGCTGCCGTAATTTGACCTAATTGCTTCTCTAGGGCTTTTCCCCGGGCCGCCGTCAGGTGTCCCGGGGGTTTTGCCATCTGCTGCAAGCCCTTGCGTGGCGTGTCATCTGCCTGATTTGGAGGCATCATGGACGTTCAAAATGCACTGGGACGGTCAGCCCTTGCCGCGCTGCAGCCGCCAGCGCAGAAGACGCTTGCTGTCGCGCCGGCAAATGCTGTATCTGCCCCGCAGCCAGCTGGCGCTGCGGCTGGCACAGGCGTCATCCCCCCGATTGGCCCGCCTGCAGTGGGCGCCGCGACATTGGCGCAGGCCGCTAGTGTTTTGCAAAAACAATTGAGCCAGCAGGCACCATCTGTTGCACTGACCACCGGTTTCAACCCGGATGGAATGCATCCCGGGCAGTTGCTGGTCGAGCTCAAGGACAGGGTTACGCAGCAAGTGTTCGTTCGCTATTACATTCCCGCCGAGCAGTTGACCAAGGTCGCCGCAGCGCAGGCAGATACGACCGTCGCGCCCGGCAGCCTGCTGAACGACAAGGCTTGAGGGCGCGTCTGCGCCCGCGGCGATGCGCTTCGGGCCCTTCAGTGCGGCGCGGGCGTGTCGTTAAGCATGGCAAGCGATCGCGCGTTCGGAGTTCAGCATGTCGTCTGTATCCATTTCGGGCTTGGTCAGCGGAATCAATGTGCAGTCGTTGATCAGCTCGCTATCTGCCGCGTACCAGCAGCCCATCACCCTGCTGCAAAAACAGCAGCAGTCGTATCAGTCCACGCTCAGTGCATGGGGCTCGGTGCAAAGCAGTCTGTCCAGTCTGCAGTCCACGGTGGCGAGTCTGCAAAACGTCACGCAGCTGAACAACCGCACGGTGAGCCTGAGCAATTCGAGCGCGGTGTCAGCCACCGCCAGCGCCAATGCGCCACTGGGCACCTATTCACTGAGCAATATCGTGCTGGCGCAAAGCCAGAGCATTTACTCGCAGGACTTCGCCTCGGCCACCAACACCGCAGTGGGCACCGGCACACTGCAGATCCAGGTCGGCAGCGGCGCGGCAACCAACATCACTATCGACAGCAGCAACAACACGCTCAACGGTATTGCTGCGGCGATCAACCAGGCCAGAGCCGGGGTGAGTGCGGCAGTCATTTTCGATGGCAGCGGCTATCGGCTGACTCTCACCGGAAACAACACTGGCGCGACCAATGCCTTCACGGTGAGCGTGAGCGGGGCTACAGGGTCGCTCTCCGCGCTGAGCTACAGCCCAAGTACCTCGGGCGGCATGATCCAAAGTCAGGCAGCACAGAACGCCTCGGTGAGCATCAACGGACTCGTCGTGACCAGCGCGACCAACACGGTCAGCGGCGCGATTCCCGGGGTGAGTCTGAACCTGCTACAGGCCAGCGGCTCGACTACGTTGACCGTGGCTAACGACACCAACTCCTTCGTCACATCGGTGCAGAGCTTCGTCAGTGCCTTCAACGCCACCATGGGCACGCTGAACCAGCTGACCGCGTTCAACGGGGGGGCGAGTTCGAGCGGCACTGCCAGCCAGAACGGCCCGCTGATTGGCAATGCCGGCATCCAGTCCTTGCGCACCCAGTTGCTCAACCTGATCAGCGGGCAAGGCGTGGGCACCACACCAGGCAGCGCTTACACCTCGCTCGGTGCGGTGGGCATCAGCCTCGCGCAGGACGGCACCCTGGTGCTGAACACCGGCGCACTGAGCAACGCACTGCAGACCAATTACAACGCCGTTGCCGGATTGTTCGGCCAGGTGGGCACGGCGACCAATGCCAATGTGCAGTTCGTCGGCGCTGGTAGCGACACCCAGCCTGGCACCTATACGATCAATGTCGCCTCCAACGCCACACAGGCCACCGTCACCGCGGCCAGCCCTGTGCCCTCTGGCGGCATCACCAGCGCGGAAACCCTGGTCATCGGTTCGGGAGCCACTAGCGTGTCGGTGCAGCTGGCATCGGGCGCGACCATTGATGCCATCGTCGCCACCATCAATGCCACACTGAGCCAGCAGGGCCTGGGCAACATTTCTGCGGTCAATGACAACGGTACGCTGCAGTTCCAATCATCTGGCTTTGGCAGTGCGCAAAGCTTCACGGTGGTGTCTACGCAACCGGCATCGTCAGGCAGCACCGGGGTCGGCACCACCTTGCTCAAAGGCACTGGCACCGATGTGGTGGGCTCGGTCAATGGGCAGGTCGGCTCTGGTGCGGGGCAGCTGCTCACGGTCACCGGGCCAGGGCCGGCGCTGGGGCTGCAGCTCAATCTGGCCGGACAGTCCACCGGCAGCCTTGGCTCGGTGACGGTCAGCCGGGGTCTATACCAGCAGATGAATGCCATTCTGACCCAGGCGCTCAATGCCCAGAGCGGCTTTGTCGCCGCCGCCACCAACGGGCTGAACAACACCATCAAGGGCATCGACCAGCAGATCACGCAACTGCAAAACAGCGCTGCTGCGCAGACCGCGCTGCTGCAGCAGCAGTTCAACGCCATGCAGACCCAGGTCGCGCAGCTGCAGTCGGTGGGGCGGTACCTCACTGCCTTTTTCGCCCCGATGAACAGCAGTACCAGTTCCAGTTCGAATTCCAACGGCGGCTGACCGCCGTTCCAACCGGAGAAAACCATGACCGCAGCCGCCTTTGCAATGCGCGCCTATCGCCAAGTGGAGAACCAGGGCATCCCCGCAGAAAAGCTCTATGTTCTCGGTTTGGACGGCATTCTGGAATATCTGCGTCGCGCCGATGCCGCGCTGCGCCAACCCGGCGCAAAGGATTTGGCGCTCAAAGGCAAGGCGCTCGGGCAGGCCGCACAATTGGTCGAGCATCTGCTGGCTGCGCTGCCCGACGGCCCTCATAAGGCCGAGCAGCCGGTGAGCGAACGGCTGGAGCGGGTCTACACCTATTTGCTGGCGCGGCTGGCGCAGGCCAATATCTTCGATGACCTGCAGGCGATCGACGACTGCCGTACCGTCGTCACCGCGCTGCGCGATGGGTGGGTTGCTGCGATGGATCGGGCCGCCGGTTGACCCCAACGGTGCGGCGCCTGCGTGGCAACACGGATTGGCCCGACATTTGCTCCGGTGGGACAATGCAAGACAGGAGAGCGCCATGTCCCCGTCCCACCCATCCACCGATTTTCCCGATTCCCGCTTCTTTGCCAGCCATCCCGAGGCGCTGCATGGTGCAGTGGCAGCCGTGCAGCTCGACGGCGTGTTTCCGCTGGACTGGGTGGATGAATTGAACCCGCCGCAGACAAACGCCGAGGTCATGGCCGACAACTCCACTTTGCTGCGCGCGCTGCTGATGCTCGATGAACCGCCCGTGTCGCACGAGTCCGAGCATGGTCGCCCCGACCCGATCCAGAACCTGGAGCGTCGGGTCGATCTGCTGCTGCTGATGGCCAGTGCGGCGTTGCGCGGATTGGGCAACCTGCCGCCCGAGCGGCCGTGCGCCCTGTCGTCGCGCAAACTGCGCTGGGCTAGCGAGCAGCCGCTGCATATTGGGCGCAGGCTGTGGGCGCGGATTTACCTGCGCCATCGCATCGCACTGCCGCTGCTGCTGCCCGGTCGCATCGGCGAGCTGATTCCCGATCGCGGCCAGTACTGGCACACCCTGGAGCTCGACGCGCTCGACCAGCAGGTGCAGAACGATCTAGACCGGCTGATCTTCCGTCACCATCGCCGCCAAGTGGCGCGACAGCGCAAGGGCGCCTGAGCGCCGGTCTTTCCGAGCGAGACGAGCCATGGCCCGAAAAAAGGCGCATGAAGAACACGAGAACCACGAACGTTGGCTGGTGTCGTATGCCGACTTCATCACCCTGCTGTTCGCCTTTTTCGTGGTGATGTATTCCATTTCCTCGCTGAATGAAGGCAAGTACAAGGTGTTGTCGCAGACCTTGATCGCGGCGTTCACCGGGCAGCCGACCACGCCGACGCCGGTCCAGATGGGTCAGCCGTTCAGCAGCATGCCGTCAGCCATCGATCTGCCGCCCCTGCCCAAGCCGCCAAAGCCCGAGGTCATCCAGCCAGGTCGCGGCGGGCCGGCTGCCCAGGCGGTGCAGAAAACCCTTGAAGCCGTGGCCAAGCAGATCCAGACGCTGTTGGCCAGCGCCATCCGCAAGGGCGATGTGCAGGTGCGTATGACGCCGTTGGGCGTGGTGATCGACATTCACGACACCGTGCTGTTCGCCTCGGGGCAGGCCGAACTCACCCCGCAGGCCAAGGAGCTGCTCAACCAGATCGCCGGTGTGTTGCGAGGCGTGAGCTATCCGATCCAGGTCAACGGCTTCACCGACGACCGGCCGATCAACACCCCGCAGTTCCGCTCCAATTGGGCGCTGTCATCGGCACGTGCGGTGTCGGTGGTGGAAATGTTCATCGCCCAGGGCGTCAGGCCGGAACAGCTTGTCGCTGCCGGGTATGGTCAATATCATCCGGTCGCGAGCAATGACACCGCCAAGGGTCGTGCGGCCAACCGCCGTGTCAGCGTGGTCATCGTTTCCCCACTGAGCAACGCGAACCTGAACCAGACGCCTCTCGTGCCTGCTGCCGCCCCAGCGGTGCCGCCAAGCGCAACAGCCGCTGCGGCGCCTCCCAGATCCGGAACATCCAGTTGAACGACGACCTGCAACCGATCAAAAACCGCTTGCGCTGGCTCAACCGCGGCATTCTGGTCCTGGGCGTCGCTGCCCTGATCGGGCTCATCGTTTGGGCCGTCAGCGGACTGCGCAAACCCTCATCCGGGACCACGACAACCATCATCCACCCCGCATCGGTCGCGTCTACTGCACCGGCGCGGCGGGCCTCGGCAATCGCGTCTTCTGCACCAGTACGGCCTGTGCCAAGCGCGTCGCAGCAGCAACGCGCGGCTGCCGCGGCGATGGCGGCGCTGTCCATGACAAGTACCTCGTCCGCGCCGGCCGCCGCTGCATCAGCCACGCCGCAGCAAGCGCCTGCGCCAGCATCTCGCCCAGTCGCAGCAGCCTCGGCGCAGCCGTCTGCCGTGCTGCCGGTGGCGGAGCGCGCGCCCAAGGCAGAAGTCAAACCGCGCCCCCGGCCTCACTCCGCGGTTGCGCAGCACCTGCAGCCTGCGCAGGACCAAAAGCACTCGCGCCCGGTCGCCGTGTCGTCCGTGCGCTCGGTGCCCGTTTGCCGCGCGGCCGGCTGGTATGTGCAGGTCGGTGCCTTCAGTCAGCCGCGCAGCATCCAGCGCCTGGCGCAGCATTTGCACCGCGCGGGTTATGCCGAAGTCTGTGTGGCCGCCCGACAGGTGCGAGGACTGCGCCTGTTTTATGTCGGGCCCTATCGCGACGCGCGGGCGGCACGCACCGCACGCGCTGCGTTGCACAAGATCGTCGGCACCGAGGGCATCCTGCGTCGTCTGCCGTGAGCGCCTGCGGCACCCCCAATGATGGGGATGCGAGAATGTTGCTATGTTCGATGACCGTATCGCCTTGACAGACCGTGCCGATGGCACGGATCTGCTGCTGGGCGAGAGCGCGCCAATGCGCGTCTTGCGCGAACAGATCCGCCGCGTCGCCCAGACCGACAGCACCGTGCTGATCCTGGGCGAGTCGGGCACCGGCAAGGAACTGGTAGCGCGAGCGGTGCACGCCTGCTCGCCGCGCGCCGCACGGCCGTTTGTAGCGGTCAATTGCGGTGCGATTCCCGGTGAACTGATGGAAAGCGAGCTCTTCGGCCACGAGCGGGGCGCGTTTACCGGGGCCATCAGCGCGCGCAAAGGACGGTTTGAACTCGCCGGACGTGGCACCCTGTTTCTCGACGAAATCGCCGAGATGAGCCCGCCGCTGCAGGTCAAGATTTTGCGCGTGTTGCAGGAACGGACCTTCGAGCGGGTTGGCAGCAGCGAAGTGCTGCCGTCGCAGGCGCGCATCGTCGCAGCCACCCACCGCGATCTGGAGCAGCAGATCAGCCTGGGCCGGTTCCGTGAAGACCTGTTCTACCGCTTGCATGTGTTCCCGCTGCAGGTGCCTGCGCTGCGAGAGCGTGGCGACGATATCCTGCAGCTTGCCGAACACACCCTTCAGCGCCTGGAGGCACAGGGTTTAGGTCGGGTGCGGCTGGGCGACGGTGTACCGCAGGCTTTGCTGGACTATCACTGGCCCGGTAATGTGCGCGAGCTGCAGAACCTGATGGAGCGCTTGGTCATCCTGCACGCTGGCTCCATCGTGCGTTTGTCCGATCTGCCGCCCAAGATGCGGCAAAGCAGCCCGGACACGCCCAGCGAAGCGCGGCTGGCTGCGTCGCTTCCGCCTGCGGAAAGCGACGACGAACAGCAGGGGCTGCACGCGCTGATGGAGGCGATGGCCGAACCGGCTTGGCAACCGGTGTTGCCCCCCGAGGGGCTTGATCTGCGTGCTTATCTCGAGCAGATCGAGCGCAGCCTGATCGAGCAGGCGCTCGAACGCAGCCGCTATGTGATCGCCCACGCCGCGCAACATCTTGGGCTGCGCCGAACCACGTTGGTGGAAAAAATCCGCAAATACGGGTTGGGCGCCGAGTTGCGCAACTGATCTGGCTTGCGGGCTGTGTGTCAGAAAATCGTCACCGCGCAGGCCCCGGATTTGCTAACGTGTCGGTGTCCGGTCGTTTGGCCGGCGTCACGCCCAGAGCCATTCCTGCTGCGTTTTGTCTCATGACCTCCCCGCGCATCCTGCTGATCGACCCGGACGCCACACAGGCCCAGACGCTCTGCGACGGTCTGCGCGTCGCGGGCTGCGTAGCGCAGTGGCATGACACGCCGCAGGCGGCTTTGCAGATGATGGCGCAGGGCTGGTCGCCCGATCTAGTGTTTCTCAGCGGTGCAGAAGTGGGGCAAATCAACCGGCTGCATGCAATCCAGCCCGGGCTGCCGGTGGTGGTCGTTGCGCAGAATGCCTCGGTGCAAGCGGCGGTGCAGGCCGTACAGGCCGGCGCGGCTGACTATCTCAGTGCCCCGCTCGACATGGCCGAGGCGCTGGCGCGGATTCGCCAGTTCGTGCCCGCTGCGGCGACGTTGCCAATGCCTGGTGCCGCGCCAGCGCGGCCGCAGCCCGCGGCGCCGGTCAAGCACGCACAGCAAGGACTGGGCACCGACAGCTTGGTGGCCGAATCGCCAGCCATGCGCGCCATTCTGGACATCGCGCGCCGTGCCGCGCAGACCGACGTGACCGTGATGCTGCTGGGCGAGAGCGGTGTCGGCAAGGAGGTCATGGCGCGCTTCATCCATGCGCAGTCGCCGCGTGCGGCCGGACCGTTCATCGCCATCAATTGCGCCGCGATTCCAGAAACCCTGCTCGAAGCCACGCTCTTTGGCTTTGAGAAGGGCGCCTTTACTGGTGCGGGGCAGTCTGCGCCGGGCAAGTTCGAGCAGGCGCAGGGCGGCACCCTGCTGCTCGACGAAGTCACCGAAATGGCGCCGTCGCTGCAGGCCAAGCTGCTGCGCGTGCTGCAAGAGCGCGAGATCGAGCGTTTGGGTGGGCGCAGACGCATCGTGCTCGACCTGCGGCTGATCGCCACCAGCAACCGCGATCTGCAGCAGGCGGTCAAGCAGGGCGTGCTGCGCGAGGATGTGTATTACCGGTTGAGCGTGTTTCCGCTGCAGATCCCCCCACTGCGCCAGCGCCGTGACGACATTCTGCCGCTGGCGCAGGCCATGCTGGCACGCCATGCGGCGCAATTTCGCCTGCCGTCTGTTCCGCAGCTCGATGCCGCCGCCTGCCAGTCCTTGCTCGCACATGACTGGCCCGGCAATGTACGCGAGCTGGACAATGTGATGCAGCGCGCCTCCATCCTTTGCCAGGGCGGGCGCATCGGCGTGGGGGATTTGTTGTTTGCGCCGCCTCCATCCAAAGCCGAGTCGCAGGCTGCACCAGCGGCCTTGCCCACAGCCGCGCCGCAGGGTGATCTGGGCACCGAGCTGGCACTGAGCGAGCGTCAGCTCATTGCCGCGGCGCTGCAACAAAGCCAGGGCTCGAAATCGCTCGCCGCGCAGCGTCTGGGCATTAGCCCGCGCACCTTACGGCACAAGCTGCAAAAGTTGCGCGAGGCCGGCTTGGGTTTGCCCGATGCGTCCTGACTCCGCGGTGGAACGGCTTTTGCTTGAATGGGGAATGTGTCGGATGAACTCTCGATTCTCAGCTGGAGACTTTTATGCAGACCGATCCCATGCAAAGCGTGCTCGCGCAGATACGCACTCTGGCAACGCAAGCCGCAGCGCGCCCTGATGCGGTTACTGCCAATGCCACGATTGCGGGCGGCAGCGCTGCCGCACAGCAGGCCGATTTCGCCGCCACGCTGAAAACCGCGCTGGACGGTGTGAACGGCGCGCTGCAGCAGGCAAGCGCGTTGCAGCAGCAGTTCGTCTCGGGCGCGGGCGATGTGAGCCTCAGTGATGTGATGCTGGCCTCGCAAAAGGCCAGTCTTTCTTTCCAGGCAGCGCTCCAGGTGCGCAACAAACTGGTGTCGGCGTATCAGGACATCATGAACATCCAGGCCTGAGATCGGCTCACGACAAATTTTTGACGCTCCGCCATGGCCACCATTGCCCCCGCTGCGCTACAGGACCCGTTGGGTACCTTTCGCCGCATGAACATGAACCAGCGCCTGACCTGGCTGGCGGGGCTGGCTGCGTTGATTGCGCTGATCGTCGTCACTCTGCTGTGGAGCAGCCGGCTCGACTATCAGGTGCTCTACACCAACCTGTCCGAGCGCGATGGCGGCGCGGTGATCGGCGAATTGCAAAAACTCGGCATCCCCTACCGTATCACCGGCGGCGGCGCGGTGATCGAGGTGCCGGCGCAACAGGTTTATGCCACCCGGATGAAACTGGCGGCCAATGGATTGCCCAAGGGGGCGGGCGTGGGCTTCGAGGTGCTCGACAACGAACCCATGGGGACCAGCCAGTTCGTCGAGCGCGTGAACTATCAGCGGGCGCTGGAGGGGTCGCTGGGGCGCACCATCGAGTCGCTTTCGGCGGTGGAGTCGGCCACGGTGCACTTGGCCATTCCCAAGCCCTCGGTGTTCTTGAGCGAGAGCGAAAAGCCCTCGGCCTCGGTGTTGCTCAAGCTCTATCCCGGGCGGGTGCTCAGCGGCGCGCAGGTCGCGGGCATCGTGCATCTGGTGGCCTCGGCAGTGGCGGGGTTGAGTGACCAGAATGTCAGTGTGGTCGATCAGGACGGCAATCTGCTCACTGCCGGGCCGCGCGCAGACAGCGGCATCCAGCCCGAGCAACTGGCCTACCGCAACACGGTCGAGCAGCAGTATCGCAAGCAGATCGAGGCGCTGCTGGCACCACTTGTGGGCAGCGACGGGGTGCGTGTGGCGGTGTCGGCCGACATCGACTTTTCCAAGACCGAATCCAGCTCGGTGGTCTACGGCCAGGGCCATGTGCTCAGCCAGCAGCAGCAAAGCACCAACTCCACCGGCAACGGCACGCTGCCCGCCGGAGTGCCTGGCGCACTGTCCAACCAGCCGCCGGGCGGGGTGACTGCGCCGTTCACCGTGGGATCGGCGTCGGCACCGCTCACCCCGCAGCAGTTCACCCAGATCGCGCCCAGCCTCAAGACCCTGGCGCCGACCTCGGCCAGTTCCTCAGCGACGACCAATTACGACCTGGACAAGACCGTCAGCCATACCCAGCTTCCCGTGGGCACGGTCAAGCGACTGTCGGTCTCGGTGCTGGTCAACGATCAGACCCGCGGTGGCAAGCCGGCGCCGCTCACCTCGGCGCAACTCGGCCAGATCAAACAACTGGTGGAAAACGCCATCGGTTTCAGTAGCCAGCGTGGCGACAAGGTGAGCGTGATCAATCTGCCCTTCACTGCGGCGCAGAAAGAGGCGGAGAAGACCCTGCCGTGGTGGCGTCAGGCCTGGCTATGGGATGGAGTGCGGCAGGCGGCGCCTTACGCGATCGCATTGGTTCTGGGCTTGCTGGCGTACCGCGCCATGCGCAAGTCGGTTGGGGCAGGCAAGAGCCGGCGCGACGCAGCGGTCGAGGCCGAGCAGGCCGCGTCTGTTCAGACGGCACAACCAGTGCCCGCGCCGGGTGCTGCCCCAGAGTCCGCTACCGACAGTATGCCGGGAACACTGGCACCCGACACCGTGCATCTGAGCAACACCCTGGAGTCCGACATCGCCGTGTCGCGCGAGTTGGTCAAACAAGATCCGCGGCGGGCGGCGCAGGTGGTCAAGGAGTGGCTGTCCGATGGCAAGTGACCACGCTGATTTCACCGGGCTGGACCGGGCTGCGGTGTTGCTGCTGAGTCTGGGCGAAGACCAAGCAGCGGAAATCATGCGCCATCTCGCTCCTCGTGAGGTACAGCGCCTGGGGGTGGCCATGTCCAGGCTCAGCCGGGTGAGCGCCGACCAGGCTCACGAGGTGATGCGCGAGTTTCGGGCCAAGCTTGAGCAGCAGACCGCGCTCGGACTGGGCGCCAGCGAGTTTCTGCGCAGTGCGCTGACCAAGGCGTTGGGAGGCGAGCGCGCCAACTCGTTGATCGAGCGCATCCTGCACGGCGGCGAGTCCAGCGGTCTGGAAAACCTGAAATGGCTGGAGCCGCGCGCCATTGCCGAGTTGATCAAGCTCGAGCATCCGCAGGTGGTGGCGTTGGTGCTGGCCTACATCGACCCCGAACAGGCCGCCGAAGTGCTGCATTTCTTGCCCGAGCGTCAGGGCGCCGAGGCCATGCTGCGGCTGGCTGCACTCGATGGGCTGCAGCCCAGTGCGCTGCGCGAGCTCAACGAGGCGCTCGAAGAGCAGCTCTCGGGCGATTCGCAAAGTGTGCAAGTCAGCACGGTCGGCGGGCCCAAGGTTACTGCGGAGATTCTCAACCGGGTGGAAACGGCGCTTTCCTCGAGCATCATGGAACATCTGCGTGCGCAGGACGAGGCGCTGGCGACCAAGGTGCAGGAACAGATGTTCGTGTTCGACGATCTCATCGACATCGACGACCGCAGCATGCAAACGCTGCTACGCGAGATTTCGTCCGAAACCCTCATCCTCGCCCTCAAGGGAGCGAACAATGCGCTCAAGGACAAGTTCCTGAGCAATATGTCCAAGCGGGCTGCCGAAATGTTGCGCGACGACATGGAGGCCAAGGGCCCGGTCAAGCTCAGCGAGGTGGAGGCGGCACAGAAGGAAATCCTCCAGATCGCGCAGCGCCTGGAAGCCGCCGGGCAGATTCAGCTCGGCGGCGGCAGTGGCGAAGCGCTGGTGGGCTGATCCTGTGGCACGCTGTCACTGACTTCTTCTGCGCGCCATGACTCGCATCATTCCCCGCGAACAGGCAGCTTCGGCCAGGCGCTGGCAGCCGCAGGATGTGGCTGCGCAGGACGCATCGACCCAGGGCCTGGAGCGCAAGGCAAGCGCTGGACCGCCGACCATGCAGCAGTTCGAGGCGGTCTACGCCCAGGCAGAAGCGCAGGGGCGTGAGGAGGGCAGGGCGGCAGGCCACGCGCAGGGCTACAGCGAGGGGTATGCCGCAGGTCACGCCGAGGGCTTGGCGGCGGGCCGTGCGCAGGCGCAGCAAGAGCGCGAAACGCTTCGCAGCCTGGCCGAGCGTCTGGCACAGCCGGTGGCCGAGCTCGATGCGCAGGCCGAAACCGCGGTGGTGGCGCTGGCGCTGGAACTGGCGCGGCAGGTCGTGCTGCACGATGTGCGCACCCAACCCGAGGCGATCCTGCCCATCGTGCGCAAGGCGCTGGCCGCATTCCCGGCGCAGGCAGGTACCCCGGGGTTGCGACTTCATCCGCTTGACGTCGAACTGCTGCAGGCCGCAGCACCCGATCTCGAAGCCAGCGGCGTGGTGTTGCTGGCCGACGAACACCTGCAACGCGGCGACCTGATCGTTCAATCCGTATCGCCCGGGCAAGTTGCCACGCCCGACCGTCGCTGGCGCGCACGCAACCGCGACACCGTGAGCGAGCTCGATCTGCGGGTCGAAGAGCGCTGGCGGCAGATCATGGCCCGGCTGTTCGAAGAGGGTTTGCAGTGAGCGCGTCTCAGGCAAGGCCGAGACTGCCCGGCGTGGTAAACCATCTACAAAACCTGCAGCGGCGGTTGCAGACCGGTGGAGCGCTGCCCATGGTCTACAGTGGCAGCCTGGTGCGGGTGCGCGGGCTGATCCTTGAGGCGCAGGGGCTGGAGGTCAGCCTCGGAGAGCGCTGCCGCATCAGCACCGAACAGAACCGCTTCATCGATGCCGAAGTGGTGGGCTTCAACGGCGACCATGTGCAGCTCATGGCACTGGGCGAAGTGCAGGGGCTCACACCGGGCGCGCGGGTGCATCCGGTGCCGGGTGACATCCGCATTCCGGCCGGCCCGGAGCTGCTCGGGCGGGTGCTCGACGGCAACGGCCGACCACTGGACGGGGCCGGTTCGCTGCTCGCATCGGACTACACCACCCTGTCGGCCAAGCCGATCAACCCGCTCGACCGCGCGTTGGTGCGTCAGCCACTCGACGTCGGCGTGCGCGCGATCAACGCCCTGTTCACCGTCGGCCGCGGCGCGCGCATGGGACTGTTTGCCGGTAGCGGCGTGGGTAAGAGCGTGTTGCTGGGCATGATGGCGCGTAACACCAATGCCGACATCATCGTGGTTGGGCTGATCGGCGAGCGCGGGCGTGAGGTCAAGGAATTCATCGAGGACATCCTCGGCGCGCAGGGGCGTGAGCGCGCGGTGGTGATAGCCGCCCCGGCCGACGCTCCGGCGCTGACCCGCATTCGCGGCGCGCGCTTGGCTACCGCAATGGCCGAGTACTACCGCGACCAGGGGCGCAGCGTGCTGCTGCTGATGGACTCGATCACCCGCTACGCCCTGGCTCTGCGCGAAGTGGCGCTGGCCGCAGGCGAGCCTCCGGCGGCACGCGGCTTTCCGCCCTCGGTGTTCGCCAAGCTGCCCGCTCTGATCGAGCGCGCAGGCAACGGCCCTGAAGGCGGCGGCAGCATCACCGCGTTCTACACCGTGCTGATGGAGGGCGATGATCAGCAAGACCCGGTGGCCGACAATGTACGCGCGATTCTCGATGGCCACATCGTGCTCAGCCGGCGACTTGCCGAGCAGGGGCATTTCCCGGCAATCGACTTGCAGTCTTCAATCAGCCGGGTGATGCCAGCGATCGCCAGCCCTGCGGAGCTGCGCCGTATGCATAAGCTCAAGGAAATGGAGTCACGCTATGCCAGCCATCAAGACCTGATCGCGGTCGGCGCCTATACACCGGGTGCCGACCTGCAGCTCGATCAGGCGGTGCAGGCGCATGCTGCGGTTCGCGATTTTCTGATCCAGGACATGCATACCGCGGTCGACCTGCGGCAAAGCCGGCAGGCGCTGGCGGATCTGATGGCGCCCTACCTCCCCGACCCGTCGGGAATTTGACGCACGCGACCGCGGGATCGGTCTCCGGCCGTGGCGTGTCAGTCGCCCATTTACACTTTCACCATTGCATCCAATGCATACCGCATGAGTTCAAACGGCACCGCAGGCAAGCAACGGCTGGACACCCTGCAGGCTCTGTATGCGCAGGCGGAGCAAGCCAGCCTGGCCGCAGGTCAGGCAGTAGGCCAACAACAGGAGCGGCTGCGTTCGGCGCAAGCCAAGCTCGAGCAACTGCAAAGCTATGCTGCGCAATACCGCGAGCAGATTGCGGCACTGGGGGCGACCGGAGCGCCCTGGAGCCAGGTGCGCGATCTGCGCGGTTTCGTCGATCGCATCGACGCTGCAATCGCCGCGCAGCGCGCCGAGTTGGCCCGTCAGCAGCAGCGTCTGGCCGAAATCACGGCGCAGTGGGCTGCTGCCCGCCAGCGCGAAAAAGCCTTTGCGGTGCTGATCGAGCAACATCAGGCGCAAAGCCGTCTGGTGCAAAAACGCAGTGCTCTGAAAAACCTTCAGGATTGGGCCTTACGCCGCGCCTCGCAGTTTTTGCCGAGTTCCCAGCAGCGCTCCGATCTGTAGCTGACGCCGCTGCCCAGTGCTGGCGCAGGTTTTGCTTCGTATGGGCATGCCGATGTCTGAACCGTCACCATGCCGCTGATTTCTCCCTCCCTGTCCACACCGGCAGTGCCATCTGCCGAGGCTGCATCTGCGCCGCCAGCAGCCCCGTCGTCCGACGCAGCACCACGGTTTGCCGATGCCTTGGCCCGCGCGGGGCAAACGCCGGCTCCTTCTGCGCATCCTGCCGAGGCACAGCAGACCGAGGCAGACGGCATGTCGCCGCAGCCGGCACCCAGGCTGCCGACCCAGAGGACTGCCGGCGTGGCCAGCGTCGACGATACACCGCCAATCCAGACAGCAGACGAGCGGCTGCGCGATCCGGCAACGCAAGCGCAGTTGGGAGGACTCGCCGCGTGGACCTTACCAACCGCAGTGACGATGCCAGCGGCAACGCCGGACATCCCAGGCGGCAAGACTTTGCCGCTCGAACAGCGCAGAACCGCAACCGCAGACGCGCCAGTCGCGCAGGCTCTGGCACTAGGCTCGCCGGCCCCGTTTGGCCCGCCCATCCCGCCCGCGCTGGCAGCGCCAGCTCAGCAGACCACGCAAGCTGCCGCTGCCCGGCTGGACGCCATGCCACCCACAACGGCTCTCGAGCAGGTCGCGCAAGCCGTCATGCAAGGGCCTGCTGCCGCTGCGGCGTCGCGGTTTTCGGATCATTCGGCGATGAGCACTGGGGGCACAGTGATGCTGGAAGGTCAGGCTCCCGCGGCGTTTGCCATGGATGCGCTCCTGCCCGAACATGCAGAACAAGCCCGCCTTGCCGCTTTGCAAACCGAGTCCAGGCCTGAGCACACTGGGCCTGTGATAGCCAGGCCACTGTCAACCCTGCCTGCCGTGCCCGCCCAGTTCACACTGCCGACCCTACCAGTGGCAATGCAGGCCGTGCAGGCGGTACTGCCTGCGACCGTGCATCTGCCCATAGGCACACCAGACTGGGGCGCGGCGATGAGTCAGCAGGTGCTGTTCGCTGTGCAAGGGCAGCAGCAGCTCGTCACCCTGCACCTGAATCCGCCGCAGCTCGGGCCGCTCGAAGTCCATCTGCAATTGCATGACGGCTTGGTCCAAGCGCAATTCGTCTCGGCGCATGCAGTGGTGCGGCAGGCGGTGGAGGCGGCCTTGCCGCAGTTGCGCGATCTGCTGGGCAGCGCCGGCTTGTCACTCGGCCATGCCTCAGTCAGCACGCAAAGCGGGCAGGGTGAGCACCAACCGCCGCCTCGCGCGCCGCGCGGCGTGGTCAGCTCGGTCATGCTGGAGCCGGCCGGGGTCGAGCCCGCAGTCAGCACTGCGGCGCGTCCAGTGCGCTGGCAACAAGGGATGGTGAACACCTATGTCTGAGCCACATACGCGGAACCGCTTGCAGGTGGTTCGCTGCGGCATGCCGCTTCAGAATCCGATGATGCGTGCCGTTATCCCGATAGGCGAACAGGCAGGGCCTGCCACGCAAGCGAATCTGGCGCGCGTTTTGCGCGCAGTCCACAGCACATCGGGAGCCGGGTATGGCAGAACAAGAGTCCAAGGGCAAGGAAAAAGACGGCGGCAAGACCAAGCTCATCATCCTGATCTTGGTCGCGGTCATCGTGCTCATGGCCGCAGGAGGTGCTGCGGCGTTTTTCCTGATGAAGCCCAGGGCGATGCCGACCGCGGCAGAACTGGCCGCGCAGGCAGCTGCCGAGCGCGCCAAGAATATGCGATTCATCAGCATGGAGCCGTTCGTCACCAATCTGCGCAGCACCGATGGGGCAGTGCATTATCTGCAGGTCAAGATCGATCTCAAGACCTACGACCCTTCCGTTGAAGCCAAGGTCAAGCTCATGACCCCCGAACTCCGCAACAACATCCTGCGTATCCTCGCGGCACAATCGACAGACACGGTCGAAACCGTCGAAGGGCAAGACCGTCTGCGCCATGACATCCTGCGCGCAGTCAACCAGGTGCTCGAAGCGGCGCCCGCGGCAATCGCCGCAGACGGCGGCCACGGCGGTGGGAGCGACGCAGCGCACAGCGGTGCGGGGCACGATGCCAAACCAATCGACGGGGTCTACTTCACCGCCTTCGTGGTGCAGTGAGATGAGCTGGCCAGCGCTCGCAGGGAGCTGACATGGTGCAAGACGTTCTCTCTCAGGACGAAGTCGACGCGCTGCTCGGCGGCATCTCCGGCGACGAATCCGCAGCCGAGCCGCCGCTCGAAGAGCAGGGCGGGGTGCGCCCTTACGACCTGGCCAGTCAGGACCGCATCGTGCGCGGGCGTATGCCCACACTCGAGGTCATCAACGAGCGCTTCGCTCGGCTGTGGCGGGTGAGCCTGTTCAACTTTCTGCGTCGCTCGGCCGAGATCTCGGTGTCATCGGTGCGACTGACCAAATACAACGAATTCATCCGTGGGCTGGTCGTGCCGAGCAACCTGAACCTGGTGCAGATGAGGCCGCTGCGTGGCACGGCGCTGTTCATCTTCGACCCACGGCTGATTTACAGCGTGATCGACAACTTCTTCGGGGGTGACGGGCGGTTTCATGCACGCATCGAGGGCCGGGACTTCACCCCACTGGAGCAGCGCATCATCAAGCGCATGCTCGATATGGTGTTCAAGGAATACAAGGCCGCATGGTCGCCTGTCCTGCCTCTCGAGCCCGAGGCCACCCGCTCCGAGGTCAATCCACAGTTCGTCAACATCGCCACACCGACCGAGGTGGTCATCGTCTCCACTTTCAACATCGAGCTCGAGGGCGGTGGTGGCAGCCTGCATGTCTGCATTCCCTACGGCATGATCGAGCCGATCCGTGATCAGCTCACCACTGGCATGACTACGGACCGAAGCGAGATCGATCATCGCTGGGTCAGGGCGCTGCAGACCGAAATGCGCGAAGCCGAGGTGGAGATGCGGGTCGAGTTGCTGCAACGCCAGATCCTCGTGCGCGAACTGCTGACCCTGCGCGTAGGCGATGTGCTGCCGGTCGAAATGCCCGCAACTGTGGTGGCAAAGGTCGATGGCATTCCCGTGTTGGTTGGGGAATACGGCCGGCACGACGACAAGATGGCGATCAAAATCCTGCAGCAGATTTTCCCCGAGGTGCCGGAGAAAGCGCAGCTCCTACCCCTTGGCAGCGCAGCCTCCAAACCGACCCCCTAACCCGCAGGACTTCGCATGACAGACGATCCCACTACCGCTCATCCAGCCGGCGATGACATGGCCGATTGGGGTGCGGCCCTGGCTGAGCAGGGTGCCGCGTCCGACAGCGCTGCTGCAACTCCGGCTGTCGCGCCGGCGCCTCCACCCCAAGTCAAACCTGCGCCCTTTGCCGAGCTGCATGCCGAGCCAGCCGGCTCGATGCCCAATACCCAGCTTGACCTGGTGATGGACATCCCCGTGACGCTGTCGGTCGAACTCGGCCGCACCAAAATCCAGATCCGTGAGCTGCTCCAGCTCGCGCAGGGCTCTGTGGTCGACCTCGATCGGCTTGCCGGGGAGCCGATGGATGTGCTGGTCAACGGCTTTCTCATCGCGCGCGGGGAAGTGGTGCTGGTCAACGACAAATTCGGCATTCGTCTCACCGACATCGTCAGCCCCACCGAACGCGCCAGACGGCTGGGTTGACCCGTTTCTCACGCAACGCCCTGCGCTGCCTCCAGGTTTTGTCGCACTTCAGGAAGTCTTCGGCGGCAGATTGGATGCCGTTGCTCCTGCGCGCCGCAAGTCCCTGCCGCCACCGGTACCGGTGGTGCCACACGGCTGCCCATCCTGGCCAGATGGAGGGCCAGCCGCAGGCATCGAAATGATCGCCCACCGAGAACACCGAGAACACCGAGACCCAGTCCTCACCCATGGTCTGGATGCGAATGCCATCGGTGCCCCACATCTGGTTCGGGCGATCCGTGGTGATGGTCCTGTCGTGCAGATTCGGCGTGCCATGGCGACAGACGATGCGGCCAGAGCAACAGGTTTTCGCGCATCAGGCGCAGCACCCGCGCCCGTAACACACGAATGCCCTGCACGATGCGCAGCCGCGCCCAGACCTTGCGGTGCCCTCGTCGGTAAAAGTCAACACCTTCTCAGAGCACGTAGCGCGACAGGTCTTCGTCGCGGGCGATGTCGCCCAGGCGCGCGTCGACCATTGCTGCATCGACCCTCACCGTCTGCTGCTGCGCGCCGTCGGCGTGATACGACACGTCCTCGAGCAGGCGTTCCATCACTGTGTGCAGCCGGCGTGCGCCGATGTTCTCGGTTTTTTCGTTGACCGCAAACGCCACCTCCGCCAGACGCCGAATGCCGTCCGCGGTGAATTCGAGCTGCACCCCGTCGGTGGCGAGCAGCGCGGCGTATTGCTTGGTCAGACTGGCGTCGGTGCTGGTGAGAATGGCCTCGAAATCCGCCACCGACAGCGAATCGAGTTCCACCCGGATCGGAAACCTCCCCTGCAGTTCGGGAATCAGGTCGGAGGGTTTGGCCAGATGAAACGCCCCGCTGGCGATGAACAGGATGTGGTCGGTGCGCACCATGCCGTACTTGGTGTTCACGGTCGTGCCTTCGACTAGCGGCAGCAGATCGCGCTGCACGCCCTGACGCGATACATCGGCGCCCTGGATGTCGCTGCGCGAGGCGATCTTGTCGATCTCGTCGAGAAACACGATGCCGTTTTGTTCGACCGCGCGCAGCGCACTGGCCTTGATCTCGTCTTCGTTGATGAGCTTGGAGGCTTCCTCGTCGATCAGCAGTTTGTACGCCTCGCGTACCGTGAGTTTGCGTCGCCGGCTGCGGGTCTGGCCCAGATTGGCGAACATGGCGCGGATCTGCTCGGTCATGTCTTCCATGCCAGGCGGGCCCATGATGTCGATGCTGGCCGGACGGATCGCGAGGTCGATTTCGATTTCCTTGTCGTCGAGCTGTCCTTCGCGCAGGCGCTTGCGCAGCATCTGGCGGGTGGGATTGTTGTCGGCGATCGACGGCGCGTGCATGGCGGAATCGGCAGGCGCGGGCAGCAGCACGTCGAGGATGCGGTCTTCGGCGCGGTCTTCGGCGCGGGTTCGCTGCGCGCGCATGGCGTCCTCGCGCGCCAGCTTGACCGCAGCTTCCATCAGATCGCGGATGATGGTGTCCACATCGCGCCCGACATAGCCGACCTCGGTGAACTTGGTGGCCTCCACCTTGATGAACGGCGCGTTGGCCAGCTTGGCCAGGCGCCGGGCGATCTCGGTCTTGCCCACTCCGGTGGGGCCGATCATCAGGATGTTTTTCGGCGTGATCTCGTTGCGCAGCGGCTCGGGCACCTGCTGACGCCGCCAGCGGTTGCGCAGCGCGATCGCCACCGCCTGCTTGGCCTTGGTCTGGCCGATGACGAAGCGGTCGAGCTCGGAGACGATTTCACGGGGAGTCATGTTCATGGCTTCACTCACCCAGGGTTTCGATGGTGTGCGACTGGTTGGTGTAAATGCAGATGTCGCCAGCGATGCGCAGTGCCTGCGAGACGATCTCGCGCGGGCTCAGCGCGGTGTGCTCGAGCAGCGCCCGTGCGGCGGCCTGTGCATAAGCACCACCCGAGCCGATCGCGACGATGCCGTACTCGGGTTCGAGCACGTCGCCATTGCCGGTGATGATCAGCGAATGTTGCGCATCGGCCACCGACAGCATGGCCTCCAGACGACGCAGCATGCGGTCGGTGCGCCAGTCCTTGGCCAGCTCGACCGCACTGCGCAGCAATTGGCCCTGGTGCTTCTCCAGCTTGGCCTCGAAGCGCTCGAACAGAGTGAATGCGTCTGCGGTGCCGCCGGCGAAACCGGCCAAAATCTGGTCGTTGTACAGCCTGCGCACCTTGCGCGCAGTGGATTTGACGACGATATTGCCCAGAGTCACCTGGCCGTCGCCTCCCAGGGCCACTGTGGCGCCGCGGCGCACGCTCAGGATGGTGGTGCCGTGATATTGGTCCATATGGCGATTTGGGGATGTGCAGGGAGAACTCAAAAGCCCTGTGGCGGCCTGCTGCGCGGGCGGTCGGGTCGACTTCAGTCGCGCCGTAGCTGGATGATCGCGTGCTCGTGCAGGCCGAGAATGCTGAACAAGCCGGCGATCAAGCGGTGCACGCCAGTGAACTGCAGGATCTTGCCCGCGTCATGCTGGGTCATGGCCCAGTTGAGCAGGGCACCGGCGCTGGAAAAGTCGATGCGGCGCAATTGACGCAGCGAAATGCTCAACTGATCGTGCTTTTTCGCGGCCTGGTCGAGCGGACCGAGGAAGGCGGTCGAACTGCCGATGATCTCGCCGCTGAGCTGCAGTTGCGCCGAGCGCGAGCCGCCGTTGCCCAGCACCGAGTTCGGATTCAGGCTGGAATTCTGGAAATCTGCCGCCACCGAGGTGCTGCCTGTCTGCAGCGCGTTTTCATGCCCGGGCAACTCGGCCTGGGCACGGCTGGGTTCCCAGGGGGGTGGAGAAATTTCGTAAGTGACGCAGTAGTCGAGCGCGACGGCGTCGAAATCGTCCTGCTGGCCGACCAGCCGCAGCAATTCGAGCCGTAGCGCCCACCACTGTGGATCGGCTTCACGCTGCATCGCCGGTGCCTGCGCCTGGCACAGCGCGAGCAGATGCTCGGCGCCTTGCAGGCTCACGGTGCAGGCAGTCTGGTTGAGCTGCTTGAGCGCATCGACCAAGACGGGCAGGGCATCGGCAGCAATGGTGCGAATCTCGGTCAGGTTCAATTCGAGCGCAGCAGGCGCGCCGAGTGCCAGTTTGCGCAGCCGCTCGGCCTGTGCCAGGTCGACATGCGCCGAGAACAGGATGGACGGTCGGAAACCGCCCTTGGACGGACTTGACGCGCTGGAGCCAGCGGGCAGGCCATCGTCGGTCATCGGCGCGGAGGTCTGGAAGCGGCTGACGAAATCGACCACCAGCGCCTCGAACTTGTCGAGCTGGTTCGACGCGCGGAACAGATCGAACAAGGCCAGCCACAGCTCTTTTTCGGCGCTGAGGTCCTGCGTGTTGGAAATGGCGTCTCGCAGCGCAGCTTCAGCGGCAGCGTCGTCGCCGTTGGCGAAATCCATCACCGCCTGGTCGAACAGCGGGTTGGAACTCAGCGCTTCGTGGACCTCGACCGCAAAAAAGGCGCTGGGCATGAAGTCATTGCTCGACCGTAGCCAGCTCTCGCCTGAGGTCGCAGAACTCCGAGATGGCAGCGCATCTGCGCTCAGCCGCGTGGCCGCGGCCAAAGTGGGCAGATCGTCGAACGACGGCGGCGGGGCGTCGCCGGCCCGGGCCTGGGTCTGTGCTGCGGCTGGCGCAAACGGCACGGTGGGTGCGTCTAGAGGTGGCTGGGTCGTCGGCGCACCGCTGGCGGTGATGGGCGCGGATGATGCAGGGGCGCCGGGTGAGGCGGCGACTCCCCCGGGTTTGGTCAGCAGCGTGGTGTCGGCATACGCCGGGTCGATCGTCCAGCGGAGCGAGCCACCGGTGGATTCGGCGGATATTGGCGGTGCGCTCAGCGGTGGTGTGGCGGTGTGCGGTACGGCAGTGTCCGGCACGCCGGTGCGCGGTGGGACGATCGATGGGGAGCGCGACCCTGGCGCCGCAGTCGCGGTGGACATCTGGCGGGTAGCCGGCGGCCGCGAGCGGGTCGGTGCAGACGCTTGACCGCCTGACATCGACTTTTCGATTTCGTTGATTTTGCGCAGTGTCTCGTCCCGGTCATGCACTGGAGCCGGCTGCGAACTCAACTCAGGCACATTGGTCTGCAGGCTGTCATCGATCCCCAGATCGGTGGCCTCACGCTTGCGCAGCTTGCGCAGACCGTCGAGTTCCCGTTTGCGGATGAAGTCGTCCTGGCGCTTTTGGTCTTCGCGTGCCTTGACCCGGGCTTGGTTTTCGTGCTCCTGTAGTGCCTGCTCGTCAGTCAGCGACCAGTCGCGGGTGGGGTTCCTGATGAAGGCTCCCACCCGTTTCCAGAAACTGCCTGAATCGGATTTGCTCATGCTGATGCAGCCTGGGTGTGGCGCGTGAGACCGGCGCGATCAGTCACCCTCAGTCGTTGAACATGCGTTGCTTGAGCTCGCGGCGCTGTTGAGCCTCGAGCGACAGCGTGGCCGTGGGTCGCGCCAGCAAGCGACCCACGCCGATCGGCTCGCCGGTCTCCTCGCACCAGCCATACTCGCCGCTTTCGATGCGGGCAAGCGATTGCTCGATCTTTTTCAGCAGCTTGCGCTCCCGGTCGCGGGTGCGCAGCTCCAGCGCGTGTTCCTCCTCGATGGTGGCGCGGTCTGCCGGGTCGGGAACGAGCAGCGTATCCTCGCGCAGATGTTCGGTGGTCTCGCCCGCGTTGCGGATCAGCTCGTCGCGCATGTTGGTGAGCAGGCGGCGGAAATATTCGAGCTGCACCTCGTTCATGTATTCGGACTCTGGCATGGCCAGCAGGTCCTGCTCGGTCAGCTCGGACACCGGTTTGTTCTTCCAGGCGTTGGCGCGTTCGGGGTCGGACTTCTTGGGCGTGGATTCGATGGTTGTGCTGCTCATGGAACTTCTGTCGAGTCGGATGGGCTGCGGCGACCCCATGGCCGCCGATAAGGGCTTTGCCGCGTGGAGTTTACTCACGCGGGATGTTGGGGCGCGCCGTAGCGCCGGAGCGGCTTTGCTGGAAGAGGGTGCGGGCGCAGCCGCCGGTGCTGCGGGTTGCGCCGCCGTGGCGGCCACGGCAACAGTTTTTTTCTTCTTGTCTGCGGGCGAGGACTTGGCAGGCGCTGCGGCCGTCTTGACCGCCGGCGTGCTCGGCGACGCTTGCTTGGACGCTGTTTTCTGAGGCAATTTCACTGCGAAAACCCTCCTGAAATTTTTGGTTCTGCGGCCACTTGCCGCTCGTCCAGCCGCGCAGCCCATGCCGCTGCCCGCACCTGGTATCAGCCAGACCGTATGGCGCAAGCCGTCAAGCGATCAAGGCGTCCAACCAGAAAAACCGGTCGATTCTATTCATTTCGCATGACCAGACAAGGCCTTCAACCGACCAGGCATTGCTTCAAGCCTTGCTCCAGAATGTCACGGGGCAGATCGATGCCGATGAACACCATCTTGCTCTGCCGCTGTTCCTGCGGCCCCCAAGGCGCGGCCAAGTCGCTGCCCATGAGCTGGTGCACGCCCTGGAACACCACTTTGCGGTCGATGCCCTGCATGTTCAGCACACCCTTGTAGCGCAGCATGCGCGGGCCGTAGACCTGCACGATGGCGCCGAGAAAATCTTCGAGCCGGGCCGGATCGAACGGTTTGTCGGCGCGAAACACGAAGGACTTCACATCATCGTCATGGTGGTGGTGATGCGGGTGGTTGCAGTGCGCACCGTGTTCGTGGTCGTGATCATGGTGGGGATCGTGGTCATGCTCGTCGGCCTTGAGAAAATCGGGGTCGATGTCGAGCTTGGCATTGAGGTTGAAACCCTTGAGATCGAGCACCTGCGCCAGCGGCACTTTGCCGAAATGCACCACGGTTTGCCTGGCGCGCGGGTTCATGTGGGCGAGGCGATGCTGCAGTGCGGCGAGTTCGTCGCTACTGACCAGATCGGCCTTGGAGATGAAAATCTGGTCGGCAAAGCCCACCTGGCGGCGCGCCTCCTGCCGGGTGTCGAGCTGCTGGTTGGCGTGCTTGGCGTCGACCAGGGTGAGGATGGCGTCGAGCATGTACTGGCTGGCGACTTCGTCATCCATGAAAAAGGTCTGCGCCACCGGGCCGGGGTCGGCCAGACCGGTGGTTTCGATGATCACCCGGTCGAACACGATCTCGCCCTTGCGGCGCCTGAGCGCCAGGTCGGCCAGGGTGGCGCGCAGGTCGTCGCGGATGGTGCAGCAGATGCAGCCGTTGGACATCTGCACGATCTGCTCGCCTTCTTCTCGCACCAGAATGTCGGTGTCGATGTTTTCCTCGCCGAATTCGTTTTCGATCACGGCAATCCGGGAGCCGTGCGCTTCGGTGAGCACGCGTTTGAGCAGCGTGGTCTTGCCGCTGCCGAGAAAGCCGGTGACGATGGTGGCGGGGATGAGGGTGGACATGCGGGTTTCCTTTTCAGAGCTGGAAGTGCAGATTGGGGGCAAATGGCAGAAAGTCAATTCCTGCGCAGCAACAGACCCTTGAGGTAATCCCCTTCGGGGAAGTGCAGGCTCAGCGGATGGTCGAGCCCGGCCTGGGTGCGCGCGATGATCTGCGCATCTGCCCCGGCGTCGAGCGCGGCGCCTGCGACGATTTTCTGGAACAGATCGGCGCTGACCGCACCGGAACAGGAAAAGGTGAACAGCCAGCCGCCAGCCGGCAGCAGGTGGAACGCCAAGCGGTTGATGTCCTTGTAGGCGCGGGCGGCGCGCTCGACCTGTTGCGGGCTGGAGGCGAACTTGGGCGGATCGAGCACGATGGCATCGAACTGCGCGCCCTGCTCGCGCAAACGGCGCAGGGTGGCGTTGACGTCGGCATCGAGAAAGTTCGTGCGTGCAGGGTCGAAGCCGTTGCGCTGCACATGCTGCGCAGCCAGCGCCAGCGCTGGTGCGGAGGAATCGACAGAGGTCACCTGCTGCGCGCCGCCGGCCAGCGCGGCCAGGGTGAAGCCGCCGGTATAGCTGAAGCAGTTGAGCACGCGCCCCAGAGCGTGGCTGCGCACCAGCTCGGCAAAGCGGGCGCGGGCGTCGCGCTGGTCGAGGTAAAAGCCGGTCTTGTGCCCGGTGGCGACATCGACCAGAAACCGCAAACCGTTTTCGGTGATCTCGACCTCGGTACTGCCGCTGCCGTGCAGCCAGCCGGTGGCCGAGGGCAGGCCCTCGCGCTCGCGCAGCGCGGCGTCGGAACGCTCATAGATGCGCACCTCGGGCAGCAGCGTGCGCAGCGCATCGACCAGCGCGGGCTTCCAGCGCTCGATCCCGGCACTGCCGGCCTGCAGCACGACGATGTCGGCGTAGCGGTCGACGATGCAGCCGGGCAGGCCGTCGCTTTCACCATGCACCAGGCGGCAGGCGGTCGGGTCCAGCCCGAGCGCACGGCGGCGTTCGATCGCGGCGCGCAGCCGCTCGGCAAGGAATGCCGCGTCGATGCGCTGCGTCGCGTCGAAACTCCAGACCCGCAGCCGGATCTGCGAGCTGGGGCTGAAGGCGGCCCAGGCGAGAAACTGCCCGTCGTGCGTTTCGACCCGCACGGTTTCGCCGCCGTCGGCGCTGCCCTTGGCGATCGAGCTGGCAAATACCCAAGGGTGGCGACGCAGCAAGGAACGTTCCTTGCCGGGGTGCAGGCGGATGGTTTTCATAAGAGGTGCGCTGATTGCTCAGCTTTTTCTGCGCGCACGCGGGTGCGCGGCGTCGTAGGCCTTGGCCAGATGTTGAAAGTCAAGGCGGGTGTAAACCTGCGTGGTGGCGATACTGGCGTGACCGAGCAGTTCCTGCACCGCGCGCAGGTCGCCGCTGGACTGCAGCAGATGCGAGGCAAAGGAGTGGCGCAGCATGTGCGGATGCACCCGGGCATCGATGCCGGCAGCGCGGGCGTGTTCGCGCAGTTCGAGCCAGACCCGCTGCGCGGTGATGCGCCCGCCGCGCGCGCCGAGAAACAACGCGGCTTGCGCATCGGCATCGGCGTCGGGGCGCAGCAGGGTTGCGCGGTGCACGAGCCATTGCCGCAGGGCCTGCAGTGCGGGTTGGCCGATGGGCACGCTGCGGCGCTTGCTGCCCTTGCCGGTGACCGTGACCTCGGCCGCGTCCCAGTCGATCCAGCCGCGTGCGGCGGGGCTGGCGCGCAGGTCCAGATTGGTGAGCTCGGACACGCGCAGGCCGCTGGAATACAGCAGTTCGGCGATGGCATGTATGCGGGCATGGCGCGCGGCAAGGGTTTCGCGGTGGCGCGCATGCGTCGTGCTCGGTGCCGCCGGCTCCGGCGCATAGGCGGCCAGCGCCACCGCCTGGTCGACCGGCAGCGCCTTGGGCAGCGACCTGGCGGCCTTGGGCGCGCGCACGTCCTGCACCGGATTGGCCTCAACCACACCACGGCGGCCCATCCAGCGGAAAAAGCTGCGCCAGGCCGACAGCCGCGCGGCGATGGCGCGCGGGCTCATGCCGCCGGCGTGCAGTTGCGCGGCCCAGCGGCGGATGTGCGCGGTGTCGATCTGCGCCAGCGGCAAGGTCCCGGCGCGGGCGAGCAGATCGTCCAGATCGCGGCGGTAGTTCACCAGCGTGCCGGGCGCGAGTCGGCGCTCGGTCTGCGCATGGGCGAGGTAATCCGCAGCCAGGGCGCGCAGTGCGGTGCTGCCTGAGGAATGCGGGGCGGGCGCGGCCATGGGACTGAGTGGCGTCCTCAGCGCGCCAGCAGGCCCACGAGCGCGGCGCTGGCGAGCTGGCTGATGTGGGTAAGAAAGTCGGTGCCCATGTCCGCGGTGAAGCGTTGAGTGTCGGGCGAGGCCAGCACCAGCAAGCCCATGCACATACTGGTGTGCGGATTTTGCAGCGGGATGAGGGCGAGGGACTGTGCCATTGCTGCATCGGGCAACCAGCTCGCGGCCTCGAAGCCGGGGTTGGGGCCGACGAAGGGCGCGGTCAGGCTGGCGGCGAAGGTCTTGGCGTCGTCGCTGACCCCGGTGGCGAAGTCGAGTGCGGCGAACTCCGCGCGCACCGGCCAGAGTTTGAGTGCGGTCATCGGCAGGTCGAACTGCGCCTTGAGCGCATCCTGCAGCGCGCGGGGGAGGTGTTCTGCGGCGCCGTGCTGCGCCAGCATTAGATCGCGCGCCCACAGCAGCAGCTTGCCGGCCAGCGCTTCGTTGTCCACGGCGTTGCGCATCATCGCGGCCAGGCGGTGTTCGAGGGTGCGCATTTTGTCGCGCAGCATTTCCATCTGCCGCTCCTGCAGCGACACCGCGCGATTGCCGTGCGGGCTGGGCAGCTGCACCGTGGCGAGCAGCTCGGCATGGCGTTCGAAAAAGTCGGGGTTGGCGGCCAGATAGGCGGCCAGCTCGTGCTCGTGCAATTCCATCGGGTTCTCCTGAAAAATCAGCGCAGATCGGGCAGATCGATCGTGCCGTCGAATACAAA
>JBMFIE010000008.1:0-29970 GCA_049976465.1 Thiomonas sp.
GCCCCGGGCCTCCGCCTTGCATCCATCCCCGCCTGGGGGCAACGCGGGTGCACCAATAGCGTGAACAGGCCCTAGGCCGTGCTGTTTGGCCCCGCCCTGGGTGCGGCAGGTCTGGGCCCTAAGGACAGGCCCGCACCAACGCGGCCAGCGGTGCAGTGTCGGCGCGCAGAACCCGGGGGCCGAGGCTGACCGGGGCAAACCCGGCGGCGATCAGTTGCTCGACCTCCTGCGCATCGAGTCCGCCTTCCGGTCCGGAGACCAGACACACCGAGGCGCCGGGGGCGAAGGGCTGCAGCGGCGCGGTGGCGGTCGGGCTCAGCAGGCAGCGGTGCGCATCGCCGGCTTGCTGCGCGATGTGCCGCAACCAGTCCGGCAGGCTGGCGATCGGCGCGATCAGCGGAATGCGGTTGCGACCGCATTGTTCGCAGGCGGCAATCGCCACACCCTGCCAATGCGCCACACGGCGCGCGGCACGCTCGCCCTGCAGACGCAGCACGCTGCGGCGGGTCAGCAAGGGCTGCAGTTGCGCCACGCCCAATTCCACCGCCTTTTCCACCAGCGTGTCCATGCGCTCGTTGGCCGGCATACCCACCGCGAGCAGCACCCGCACCGGCGCCTCGCGCTCCACCGCATGATGCTGGCCGAGCAGCAAGGTGCGGCCATCGTGCACCCGGGCGTCCCACTCGCCGCCGGTGCCGTCGAACACGGTGACCGCATCACCCGGCTGCAGCCGCAGCACCTTGAGGTGCCGCGCGCTGGCTTCGGGCAAGGCAAGGGGGCCGGGCGACAGCGCCGCCTCGGCTGGCGGGATGTAAAAGCGCATCAAACGCGGCGGCACAGCCGGATTTCAGAGCTGAGCGAGCTGTTGCAGCAGCGCCTCGGTGTCGGCGCTGAACAGCCGCACGCCTTCGTTCAGCTTCTCGCTGGCCATGCGGTCGGCCTGCATGCCCTGGACGAAGTCCGCCTGGCTGAGCCGCGGCGGCTGCGGGTCGGTGACCGGCCCGGGATGCGCGGGGTCGAGCTGGCGCGGCATGGCCCGGTCGCTGGCGGCCAGGGCATCGAGCAGGGCGGGCGGAATGGTCAGCAGGTCGCAGCCGGCCAGCGCGGCGATCTGGTCGATGTCGCGAAAGCTCGCGCCCATCACCTCGGTGCGCACACCCTGCTGCTTGTAATAACGCCAGATGCGCGCGGCGGCCTGCACCCCGGGGTCGCGGGCGCCGCGGTGCGCCTGGGCATCCCAGGCGGCACCGGCCTGCTGCCGGTGCCAGTCGGTAATGCGGCCGACGAACGGCGAAATGAGCTGCACACCTGCTGCGGCACAAGCCTGCGCCTGCGTGAAGCTGAACAGTAGGGTGAGGTTGCAGTGAATGCCTTCGACCTCGAGCTGACGCGCTGCGGCAATGCCTTCCCAGGTGGCGGCGATCTTGATGAGCACGCGCTCGCGCGAGACGCCTTCTGCGGCGTAGCGCGCCACAAGCGCGCGGGCGCGGCGCACGGTGGCGTCGGTGTCGTGCGACAGCCGGGCATCGACCTCGGTGGATACCCGCCCGGGCACGCGCTGCAGGATTTCCAGACCGAAGGCCACGAGCAGGGCGTCGAGGCGCTCGTTCGCGTCGGCGCTGGCGCGCACCGCCGCGGCCACCAGCGCGTGATAGCGCGGATCGGCTGCTGCCTTGCGGATCAGGCTGGGGTTGGTGGTCGCGTCGCGCGTGCGCCAGCGCTGCAGCAACTCCAGATCGGCGGTATCGGCCACGACAACGGTGGACGCGGCCAGGGCATCGAGTGCGGACATGGGCAATGGCAAGGCGAGGTCAGCGATGACCGGATGGTACGGGCGCAGCCGTGCGCACGAGCGGCTGGCCGCTCGCGACGACCTGACCTTGTCAATCCTCGTCGTCGAGCTCGGGGTTCCAGCCGTGCTGTTGCGCGCGCTGCATCGCACGCGCATACACGGTGCGGTGGCGCTCGGCGAGTTCGGCCGGCAGGCGGCTGGGCAGGTTGCCGTACTGATCCCACTGCGCCTCGACCTTTTGCATCAGGGCCTGCATGCGCTGCAGATCCCAGCCCTTGCAGTCTTCGGTTTCGGGCAGCAGGCCGAACACCCAGGCATCGAGCACGATCCGCCCGAGCTGGGTGATGCCATGTGCATCGGCGTGATAGCCGCAGTAGATCGGTTTGTCTTGCATGGTGTGCGCCAGGAGGAAAGAGGCTGCAGGCGCTGCGCGCGGATTGCGTGGATGGTGCTCAGCCGGCCCAGCGTTGCAGATAGGCGTGGATGAGTTCCAACACTTTATCGGATTTGATGATCAGCCCCAGGTCGATCATCTCCGCGCCCAGCGCCATGCCGCGGTTGTTGGCCGGCACCGGGGCGGGGACGATGGCATGCGCCTCTTCGCGGAAAAACACCGCGGCCACCACGCCGGCGAACAGCAGGTCGCGCGTGGCCGCGCGCCGCAGCGGCGGCGTCGCGCGGCGTTCGATGAACACCGGACTGCCGCTCGATCCGGGATAGACCGCAGCGTCGATCAGGAACTGGCGCTGGCCCTCGAAATCCAGCGCTGCCGGCGTGGCGGTGGTGCCGCGGCGCAGGATGGGCATGAGGTTGACCTGATCCCACACCCCGCTGGGATAGCCGACGAACAGCACGTCTTCCAGCGCGTCGAACTGCTGCCAGGTGGCCGCATCGGGAATCAGGCGGCTGTCGATCGGCTCGACATAGAGCTCTACGCCCTGCTGCTGCGCCGCCTGCTGCAGCGGAGAGAGCGGCACCAACGCCAGATCGATCTCGGCATCGGGATGGACAAACCAGGCGGCGGGAAACTCGTCGATATTGAGCTGAAAGCGCTGGCCGAACGCTGGCCGGCCCTGGCGCTTTTGCGTGAACACCAGCCCGCCGCGCCGCACGCCCTCGACCAGATGCCGGTTGGTGACGACGAAGTCCGACACCCCGCGGCCATGCGCATGGCGCACGACGAATGCGGTGCCCGAGCCCTCGCTGCCGTCTTCGAGCACGGTGTCCACCCGCACGGTGGAAAACAGCAGGCGTTTGGCGGTGGAGTCGATGTCCATGGGATGCTGCGGTTCAGTGATGCGTGGCGGTCTGGTTCAGCCGCTCGATCGCCGCGATCGCCGCACGCTGCGCCTCGGCGGCCTCGGCCTCGTTGCCCATCATGGTCAGCCGCCCATAGGTGCCGAACGGCCGCACGTCGACCAGGGTGACCTGCGCCGCCTTCTCGGCTTCGTTGGCCGCATAGACGATGTAGCCTGCGGGCTCGACCTCGAGGATGAACATGCTTTTGCCCGGCAGCAGCATCGAGCCCTTGCGGAATTGGCGGTTGATCAGCGTGGCGTGGTCGGGGGTGATTGCGCGGATGATTTCGTTCCACGCCACCTTGCAGCGAAGGCGCGAGTCCTCCCGGGTGCCGAGCTGGGTCAGGATGGCTTCGCCAGCGGCCAGCACTTCGCTCTGGTTGCGGTAGTGCAGTTCCATCGAGCCAAAGGAGCGCTCGACCACCTGCTCGCCCATGCGCACACTGGTCTTTTTCAGCGCGGTATCCGACAAGCTGTGCACCGCCATGCCAGGGGCCACCTCGACCCACAGGCAGGCATCTCCAGGCACCGGCAGAAAGCCTTGCGACGAGGTGGCCAAATACGAGGCGAGCTGCGGCTGCAGCGCGTCGATGAACACAAAGGTACGCAGGGAGATTTTCATGCCGTGCGCGCCCTCAGCGGGTCAGGCTCATGTAGAGCATCGGGAGTTTTTCGGGCAGACGCTCGACCTTGTCGATCACGGTGAAGTTCTTGACGCCGAAGATTTTTGAAACGTACAGGTCGGCGTGCGGGTCGAGCGACAGCGCGTAGACCGTCACACCCTGCTGCAGCAGTTGTTCGACCGCGCGCTTGGTGTCGTGCCGCAGGTATTGCGGATCGCGCACATCGTTGTCGGCGGGCTCACCGTCGGTGACGACGAAGCAGATTTTTTTGCGCTTGGGCTGCTGCGCGAGGTAGTGGCCGGCGTGGCGCAGCGCCGCACCCATGCGGGTGGAATAGCTGCCCTTCATGCCGGCCAGCCGCGCCTTGACCAGGTCGCCATACGGCTGGTCGAAATCCTTGAAGCGGTAGTAGTGCACATCATGCCGCCCGTCGGAGCAGAAGCCGTGGATCGCAAACGGGTCGCCGATGCGCTGCAGCGCCTCGGCCAGTAGCACGGTGGCCGAGCGGGTGAGGTCGAGCACCGAGTAGTCGTGCCCACGCACCTTGTCGTTGGACGACTCGGACATGTCGAGCAGCACCATCACCGCCAGATCGCGCTGCGCGCGCTTCAGGCGCACCATGATGCGCGGATCGGGCTGCACACCCATGCGCACATCGGTCATCGCGCGCACCGCGGCGTCGATGTCGATGTCGTCGCCGTCTTCCTGGTGGCGGATGCGCTGCAGGCCCTGCGGAATCATCGACTCGATGAGGAACTTCAGCCGCGACACCACCGGCTTGTGCTCGGCGAGGATGGCCTCGATCACCGCCAGATCGCCCACCGGCGGGTGGCGCTCGAGCACGGTGACCCAGCTGGGGCGGTCGAGCTGGATCTGGTAGTCCCACTCGGGATAGTGAAACGGCTCGGAAATCGGCGGGCGGCCTTCGAGCGAGTTGATGGTCACGCCTTCCTGGTCGAGATAGAACTCGGTGGGCAGGATCCACACTTCCTGCGCATCGTCGCCGGCGAACTCGTTGTCCACCTCGTTGACCATTTCCATGACGTTGACCTTGCGCCGCACCTGCTGCCGGGTTTCCCAGGTCGCGGCCAGCGCCTGCGCCTCGTCGTACTCCTCCAGCTCCCAGATGGCGCGGTTGTCGTCGCGGTAGATCGCGCGCAGACCGTCGGTGCGGCGGTTGTACTCGGGCAGGTCGAGTGCGCCAAGGCTGTGCGACAGGTCCACGCCGAGGTTCCAGCTGAACTGCGGATCACGCAGATCGGGCTGGGCGCGAAACTGCGCCACGGCCTGCTGCACCCAGGGGTGTGGATCGGCGCTGCGGTCTTCGAGCAGCGCGCGCGCCAGACGGTTGAGCAAATCGCCGACGGTCTTGGGCGCGCCATAGTCGGGCAGCGGATGCAACGCCAGCCAGGCCTCGCGCATGTTGGGAAACTGGGCGATGGCCAGCGCCTCGACCCGCGCGTCTTCGATCAGCTCGATCAGCCCGATCTGCAGCGGCGAGAGCATCTGCATCGACAGCGGTGCCAGGGTGAACACCAGATGCGCTGCGCAGTGATTGGCCGCGGCGCGGTAGATGTCGAGCGCGCTGACCACCTGCTCGGGCGGGGTGTCCGGGCCGAGCGGGCGGTAGTCGTCATAGGCGTCGGCGATGTGGATCACATAGCGCTCGATATAGGGCCGCAGGCCCTCGCGGTTCTCGAAGTCACCCGCGGTGGGGCGCAGAAAAAAGTCGCGCCCCCACATCGCCCGCAGGTAGATGTTCAGCCGCCGCTGCACATCGACGAACAGCGTGCCCTTGCGCTCTTGCTGCAGTACCGACAGCGCATCTGGGCTTTGCAGCGAGAAGTACGCCACCTGGCCGTCGAAATCGGCCTTGTACGCCTGCGCGCCCCACTGCGCCCAGCGGCGCAGACCCCCGAGGGTGAGCTGCGACAGCAGGCGCTCGAGGTTTTCGAGCATGGGCCGCAGACCGCGCGGGGCCTGCGCCAGCATCAGCCCGAGCACGCTGAGGAACTGGCGGAACAGCTCTTCGTCGCCCAGGCGCTGCGCGGCCAGCGGTGCGGTGCCGGCGATCAGCGCCAGCACCTGCCCCGAGGTTTTGGACGCCATCGACAGCAGGAAGTTGACCAGGTCGGGCAGCACATCCTCGCCAATGGCACGCGCCAGCTCGGGCATGGACTGCAGGTAGGTGACTACCAGCTCCTCGCCGCGACCGAGCTGGTGCAGCGCCACCGCGCCCTTGAGGTAGTTGTCCAGCCCGCGCGCCGAGAACGCGCGCGCCGCCTCGGCCCAGGACGCGCGCAGCAATTCCTGCGCGCCGCCGGGCAGCTCGTCGACGAGTTCCTGGAATTCCTCGAGGTGGATGGCCATGATGCAGACGCCCCGGCACCCGCCGCGCGGGCGGGCGTGTGGCGGCTTTTTTAGAAATAGGTGGTGACCGCGGCGTCGAGTGCGTCGCGCATGTCGGGGTCGTCGGTGATCGGGCGCACCAGCGCCATGCGGCAGGCGGCCAGCGGCGCCACACCCTGCGCGATCAGCGAGCCGGCGTAAATCAGCATGCGGGTGGACAGACCCTCGTCCAGCCCGTGGCCTTTGAGGTTGCGCGAGCGCTCGGCAATGTGCACCAGATTCTTGGCCACATCCAGACCCACGCCCGATTCGTGCGCGACGATCTCGGCCTCGACCTCGTGCTCGGGGTAGTGGAAGTCGAGCGCGGCAAAACGCTGCTTGGTCGACTGCTTCAGATCCTTCATCAGGCTCTGGTAGCCCGGGTTGTAAGAGATGACCAGTTGGAAGTCGGGATGCGCCTGGATGATCTCGCCTTTCTTTTCCAGCGGCAGGATGCGACGGGCGTCGGTGAGCGGGTGGATGGCCACGGTGGTGTCCTGCCGCGCCTCGACCACTTCGTCGAGGTAGCAGATCGCGCCCAGCCGCGCCGCCAGCGCCAGCGGGCCATCCTGCCAGCGGGTGCCGTTGGCATCGAGCAGGAAGCGGCCGACCAGGTCGGAGGCGGTCATGTCCTCGTTACAGGCCACGGTGATCAGCGGCTTGCCGAGTTTCCACGCCATGTACTCGACAAAGCGGGTTTTGCCGCAGCCGGTCGGCCCCTTGAGCATCACCGGCAGCCGCACCGAATACGCGGCCTCATACAGCGCGACTTCGTCGCCCACCGCGCGGTAATACGGCTCGCTGGGCACGCGGTAGGCATCCAGACCGGACACGGGCGCCGCGGACAGGTCGGCCGCTGGCCGGTGTGCGGCAGGCATGACGGAACCGGCGCGCGCCAGACGGACATCCTGGCGCGGCGCGTAGGTGCGGACAAAGTCGTCGTGACGCATGGCGTTCTTTCTCGAAAGGGGCTGCAGAGTCAGGCTGGCGGGTGGGTTCAATCCGGCCAGATGCGCTGCGGAAACAGTGTGGTGGCCGAGGGTGTGGGCTCCGCGGCCAGCGGCGAAGCGGCAGAAGGCGTTGCCGGCGCGGCTGCAGCGCGGGGCGCCGCCGCAGTCTTGGCCGCTGGCGCCGGCTTGGCTGCAGTCTTGCGTGCCGCAGCAGCGGTCTTGGCAGGCTGGGCGGTGCGCGCCTGGCGCACGCTCTGGGTCAGTTTGTCCTTGATGCTGCTCATGATGGGTCAATCTCCTTGAGGATGGCGTCGATCTCGGCCGCCGCCGCCTGGCCGCGAGCGCCCATTTGATAGACCGACAGGCCGTCGAGCGCCGCGGCGCGATAGATGGCACGTCGGCGCATGGCGGCGCGCAGCACAGGCAGACCGAATTCGGCCAGTGCGTCCTGCATGGCCGCCGACAGCGCGCTGCGCTGTTCGATCTGGTTGAGCACCAGATAGGCGCGCAATCCGGGGTTCTCCGCCCGCGCGGCTTCGACCTCTTGCGGCAGCCGCAGGCTGGCCCACAGATCGACCGGCGAGGGCAGCACGGGAATGAGGGCGATGTCGCTCGTGCGCAGCGCCTGACTGGACGCGTGGCTGTCGAGCGATGGCGGGCAGTCGAGCACGATGTGCCGGTAGGCGCGGTAGGTATGACGCAGCGCAGCGCCGTCCCAGCGCCCGGCAATCTGCTTGACTGTGGCCGGATAGGGCTGTGCGCCGGCTCCGCCCCACTGCAGCGCCGATCCCTGCGGATCGAGGTCGATGACCACGGTCGGGCCGCGCCGCGCCAGACCGGCGGCCAGATTCATCGCCAGCGTGGTTTTGCCGGCTCCGCCCTTCTGGTTGATGACGGCCAGCACCTTGGCGGCAGCCATGATTCAGCGCGGCCCGGCCGCCAGCGCGTCGATGCGCGCGGCAAAGGCGTGTTCGGCGGCACCCATGGTCTGGCCATCCTCGGCATCGAGGGTGATGTTGACATAGGTGGTGCCAAAGTTGATGTTCTGCGGATGCCGTCCGGTCTCCTCGGCCAGCGCGGCCAGGGCGTCGAGGAAGGACCGTGTCTGCGCGTAGCTGTCGAACGCGAAGCGCTTGAACAGCGTGGGCGGCTTGCCCTGCTCGCGCCAGCCGGTGGTGTGCTCAGCCATGGGTCCCTCCTTCGCTGTGTTGCACCCGCTGCAGATGCCGGGATTCTTCGTCGAGCAGGCGGGCGAACAGCGCTGCGGAATCATCGTCGCGCACGCGCTGCGCATGGCGTAGCGCATCGGCGTACAGACGCACCGCCGCGGCCTCGAGTTGCGCATCCTGCTGGTGCAGATCGGCCGGGCTGCGCCCCAGCCGCGCCGGCGGCAGGTTGCCGGCCGACGGCGCGATGCCGTGCAAGATGAGCTTTTCCATCAGCGCGCTGGCGTGGTCGAGCTCCTCGAGCGCCTCGCGGTGCAGTTCGGCCGCCAGCGCCGTATCGCCCCACAGCCGGGCCAGCACGCTTTGGGCGAGATATTGCTGCACCGCGGTCATTTCATGACCGAGTGCGCGCGTCATCCAGCCCAGAGTGCGGGAATCCACCGCCATGGCCGCTGCCGCGATCAGCTGCGGGTGGAGGTGATTTCGGCATCGCGGCCACCGCCGTCGGCGTCGGGCCGGGTCGGCAGGATGCCCTCGACTTCGCTGTGCACGCGGGCGATGATGTGCGCGGCCACCAGGCCGTCGCCCACACGCTCGCAGGCGTCGGCACCAGCGCGCACCGCGGCGTTGACCGCACCGGTCTCGCCGCGCACCAGCACGGTCACATAACCGCCGCCGACGAACTGGCGACCGATCAGACGCACTTCCGCCGCCTTGCACATCGCGTCAGCCGCCTCGATCGCCGGCACCAGGCCGCGGGTTTCGATCATGCCCAGGGCAATTCCATTCACGTTTGCCATTTTTCGCTCCTATTGAGGTTGCAATTACCAATGCCGACCGCTGGCTCAGGCGGTTGGCGCTTCGGGCAGGATGCCCTCGACTTCGCTGTGCACGCGGGCGATGATGTGCGCGGCCACCAGGCCGTCGCCCACCCGTTCGCAGGCGTCGGCACCTGCGCGCACCGCCGCGTTGACCGCGCCGGTTTCGCCACGCACCAGCACGGTGACGTAGCCGCCGCCGACGAACTGGCGACCGATCAATCGCACATCCGCGGCCTTGCACATGGCATCAGCCGCTTCGATCGCCGGCACCAGGCCGCGCGTCTCGATCATTCCCAGGGCAATGCCCATCCGTTCAGCCATTTCTCACTCCTTGTCGAAAATCGCCTTCACACCCATCGGCACCGGGCCCCTGCCCGCGTCGCCGTCTTTACTCGCATGACTGCACGGAAAACCCGCAGCCGGGCTCACGCCTCCCAGTCGTCGATGATTCCGCAGATGGTCAGATCCGTGGTCACGGTCGGGTCGGGCATCGCCAGCCTGGCGGCACTGCCCAGGGTGGTGAACACCCATGTCCCCACCGGCGCGCCCACCGGATCGGTGGCCACCTCGATGTTGCCTCGTTGTCCCTGCAGCACGCGCAGCGACGCGGTTTTCAGCCCCGGCACCCGCCGCGTGCAAACCAGCTCGTCCTTGACCCGCCAGATTTCCATCAGCCCTCCGGATTCCAGTGGTCGATGATGCCGACGATGGTCAGATCGGACGGAAAGTCCTTGCTGCCCGCCGCCTCGCGCGCCGCCGACGACCCCACACAGATGACCCAGTCCCCTGGCACGCAGCCCACCGCATCGACCGCCACGCTGCGCGTGCCGCCGGGTTTGTCCTGCACCACCAGCAGCGGGCGATGACCGAAGGAGTCGATCCGGTTGGTCGACACCAGGGTCTTTTCGACTCGCATGATCCGCATCGATCCGTCCTCAATGTCCTGAATCCGCCACCGCTTCGTCGACGAACACGCAGCGTTCGGTGTCGAAACGGTCAGACAGTGCCACGCGGCAGATCAGCAGCCCGCGCGTGACCAGCGCCGGGTAGCGGGCTTCGATCGCCGCCTTCACCCGCCGGGCGCGCTTGAGCGCGCGCTCGCGCGAACCGGGCACACGTGACGAGTAGTAAAAATGCACCAGCACAGGCACGGCCAGGCCATGCTGCACATTCAGGCCGCTGAAAATCTTGATGCCCACGTCTAGGTCGGGCGCGCCTTCCTCGACCGTGTCCAGATGGGCGAAGTAGTACTTGTTGCGCATCTGCACATAATCGGTGGCTTCTCCGGCGCAGATGAATTCTTCGTCATGTCCGAGCACGCTGTAGCGGCCCTGGTGATGGTGAATGACGTATTCGATCTGCGACAGATTCGCCTCGGCCAGCGCTAGCACAAGCCGGCGCATGCCGGGCGCCATCGCACCGCGGCCCTGTCCCCAGCCGCTCATGTTCTGCGCTTCGTCCACACGCTGCGCAATCAGCGCACGCGCGCCTTCGGCTGACAGACCGACGGTGTCGCGGTACAGCTCGGCGGTATCGACATAGCGGTAGGGGTTGACGTCGCCGTCGGCGTCTGGCAGGTGGATCCGCAACGCATCCAGATCGGTGTCCAGACCGATCAACAGCACGTCGGGTGCTGCGCCAACCCCGTAGGTACGCTCGATTGCAACGCGCAGTTCATCCAGGCGCTGCTTTGCCGACTCGACCGCCTGCTTGTCGTTGCTGGCGTGAAAAGCACAGCCCTGCTCGTGCGCATGCGAGCTGCTGAAGTGGTAAACCGCGATCTTGAGATAGTTCTGCGACTCGCCACCGGGAATGCCGCCGCTCAAGCGCTCGACTTCGCGATGCGCCCAGTCGACCATGTCGGCCTCGACATCGAACATCGCCCCGGCATAGGCCTTGAGATAGACATTGCGGTTGGGCGCCATGCGCAGCACGAAGGGCAGCAGGCCTTGCAGCCGTCCGTCTGCACAGGGGGTGATGTCCACGGTGTGATAGCCGCAGTCCGCGAGGAAATCGGGCGTGATCGCCATGCGGTCGAGCCACAGCGCCTGATCCGTCTCGGTCTGATCGACGCAAAGCTTGAAGCTCTGGAAAATGCAGTGCGCATGCAGCGCCTTCATGTCCAGTCCGGACACCCAGGCATCATCGAGCAGGTGTTGTGGCAGGGTGTAGCCCAGGCGTTGCTGAGCCAGACGCTGCGCGCTTTGCGCAAAGTCGGGGTCATGCTGCATGGCCGAGATCTGCTTGAGCACATCGACAATGCCGCTGAAGCGCCCGCGCACCCGGCGCTCGTAGTCCGACAGGCGCTGGTTGAGCTCGGCATCGACCAGCGCGTGCTCGCAGCGCTGGCCCGGGCCGATGACACAGGCCGGATGGGCCGCACCCGGCGCGACCCCGTTGCGCGCCAGCCGCACACCGGGCGACTGCGGCACGGCAGAGTTCAGGCCGGGCGCCGCCGAGGTCGCGGACACGCCGCCTGCCTGGAGAGCCATCCTGCGCTTGAGCGTATTCATGCCTGGAGCCTCGTGTTCAGCCGCGCGCACCGCCGGAGACGGTGACCGGCGCGCCGCGCTCGGTGGTGCCGGCCGAGCCGGTCACGCGCGAGGACGGGAGCTCGGGGCGCTCGATGTCGCGAAAGCTCACCGCATTGCGGCCCGCCCCGCGCGGCTCGCCGCGCAGCGACGGGTTGCGCACCAGGCTGGACGTGCCTTCGGTGCCGGTCACGCGCGACTTGGCCAGCCACACATCACCGGAAATCTGCGGGCCCTGCTGGCTGCCTTCGCCACTCAGGCGCAGCGCCGCGCGCTGCTGCAGCGCGTCTTTCTGCTCTTGCTGCAGCGATTGCAGGCGCCGCACATCCTGTTTGCGGAACTCGGGCGTGCCGGTGATCAGTCCCTCGGCCTTATTGATCGACCCGGTGATGCGCTCGGTGCCCAGTGCGCTGCCGGTCACGCCCTGGTCGCGCTCGCGGCCCAGCGAGGCGTGGCCCGGGGTGACGATGCTGAACGCCCGGGGCGCAGCCTCACGCACCGGCGGCTCGGCAGGACGCACGCGGGGCACGAAGCGACCGCTGGTGGCGCATTGCGCCGGCAGGGTGTCCAGCCCGACATACGGCGTGCCGGTGACCGGCTCACACGCGCCGCGCTCGTCTCCCGTCATCACCGAACCCCCAGCGCCAGGCCGGTCGCCAGTGATGGTGCGTAGCGAAATGGTGGCGCTGTCGCGCAGCACGTTGCGCTGCTGCTGTAGTGCTGACGGCGGACAGAACTGCGCATACTGCCCCTGGCCGTAGTAAGTGTTGCCGCTGATCGGCGCGCAGGCGCCGGCTTCATTGCCGGTGACTTTGGCGCTGGGCGCAGGCAGGCTGCCGGTGACCGGCAGACCACCCCAGGTCTGGTCGGCTGTCACCTTGGCGACCGGCTCGATCACGGGCGGCGTCTCGCAGACGGCGGCCAGTTGTTGGGTGCCGATGTAATCGACGCCGGTGACGGGTTGGCACCCGTATGACTCATCACCGGACAATTTTGGGCTGGGCGCGACCTCCGAACCGGTCACGACACGGCCGCCCAGGGTCTGCATGGTGCTGACCTTGGACGGGGCCGCATTCACCGCGCCGCCGAAATCCTTGGTGTTGAAATACTGGTTGCCGGTCACGGCACGCGACGAGCCGGCTTCGTTGCCGGTCACGCGCGGGCTGCGGCCCACGTCGGTTCCGGTCACGCTCTGGCCGTCACGGCTGGACATGACGCTGACCTTGCGCGGCGGCTTGGGTGCCTCGGTATTGCAGAACTGCACGAATTGCTCGGTCGACAGGTATTGTGTGCCGGTCACCGGGCGGCAGGCACCGGCCTCATCACCGGTCATCCCCTTGCGCGCGCCGATGCCGGTGCCGGTCACCGGCTTGCCCAGCAGGGTGGTGGTCACCTCGACCTTGTTCGGCGCCAGATCGGGCGCGGGGGCGGTGTAACTGGTGCCGGTGATGACGCGGTCGGCGCCCTGCTCACCGCCAGTGACCTTGACCGGACGATCCACCAGCGTGCCGGTGAAACTCCGCCCCATTTCGGTCGTGCCACGACCCACCTTGACTGGTCCGGCAGGCGGCCGGGTGTCGCAGAACTGCTCGAAGCGCTCTGCGCCGAGGTATTCGGTGCCGGTGATGATGCGGCAGGCACCGGGCTCGTCACCGGTGACCTTGGGCGAGCGGCCGACCTCGGTGCCGGTCACCCGCTGCTCGCGCAGGGTGGTGCTGACCCCGACCTTGGGCGGATTGGGCGCCGGGCGGGTGCTGCACAGGGTTTCGAACTGCTCGGTGCCAATGTACTCGGTGCCGGTGATCACCCGGCAGGAACCCGGCTCGTTGCCGGTGACGCGCTGACTGCGTTCGACCTGGGTGCCGGTGACACGTTGACCTGAAAGGGTATGCCCCTCCTCGACCTTGGGCGGCACTGCTGCTGCGCGCAAATCACGCGCTTTCATCCTGCCCGAGGGACGGGATGCGCTATCGCTCCCCGCGCCGGCGCGACCGACCAGCGACTGCACATGGCGGCGCTGCATCGCCACCTGGCGCGCGGTGGCGCCCTTGGTCATCGCGGTCTGCCAATCCTGGCCCGGCAGCGATGCCGCAATCTTGGTGGCCTGCGCCACGCGACGCAGCCCGGCCTTGCCATCCTGCGCCAAGGCGGCGCGGCGCGCCTGCGCCAGCGCGCGCCCGCTGGCCACCGGCACGGCACGCACGATGTCCCGCGCGGGTTCCCGGTTTTCCGTACCCGATGCCGCTGGCGCGCTGACGGACGCCGCCTGGGCGCAACCACACTCGGCCTTTGCGCCACAGCCGCACGAGCCGGCCTGCGTGGTGGTTTCGACAGCCCCGGCGCCCGCTGAGGCGCTTGGGCGCAGATGCGCGCTCGGACGGCGGCTGGCCGCAGCCTGTTGCGCCGGCAGCGCCGCCTTGCCCTGCAGCGACAGCGCAAGCCTGCGCGCTCTGGCCGGGCTCAGACCGGCCGGAGGCAGGGCAGGCGGCGCCTCGGACGCCGGCATCGCCCGCACTGCGGCGGCGTAGGACGCAACGGGTGCGGGCCGCTGCTGCGCCAGCATCGGCGCAGCGGACGACTCCGACCGGGCACGCATCGGCGTGCTGGACGGTCTGGCCGCTGCGGCCTTGCCATGCAAAGCCATGGCCTGGCGCCGCTTGAGTGCCAGCTCGCGGCCCGAGAGGGTCGCCTGCGCATGGCGATCGGCAGGGTTTGTCATGGTGGACCTCGATGCAGAGAGTCGGAGATTCGGGGCGGCCCGGGGCGCGGGCCACGGGAGACGGCATCAGCGGCGGACGTGGCGGCAACAGCCGTCACGCCTGCCGGGGGCTCAGCGGTAGACGACGAACGCGGTGCCCTGGCTCTGGGAATAGTTGTCGTAGGCCACGAAGCGCACCATGTGGTCGGGAAATTCGCGGTGGCAGGCTTCGAGTTCGGCCAGCACCGCATCGACGGACTGCTCACCGAACATGGGCAGCTTCCACATATACCAGAAGCTCACCTTGGCGGGCGTGCCGCGCTCGGTGTGCTCGACCGCGGGGTTCCAGCCCTGCGCAATGGCGTAGGCGATCTGGCGGCGGACCTGCTCGGGCGTCATTTGCGGCAGGTAGGAGAAGGTCTCGTACTTCTTGGTGGACTTGTAGGCTTGCACATTGGCCATGATGAATTCCTTTCGAGGCTAGCGGTGGCAGGTGGCGGCAGCCGCTCAGGTCGCGACCGCCGCGGGCGCGATCACTTGTTGGCGATGTCCAGCTTGTCGACCGTGTCGAACTCGAACTTGATCTCTTTCCAGGTTTCCATGGCGATCTTGAGTTCGGGCGAGTGCTGGGCGGCAGCGGTGAGAATCTCCTTGCCTTCCTTTTCGAGCTGGCGGCCTTCGTTGCGGGCTTGCACGCAGGCCTCGAGTGCGACACGGTTGGCCGCGGCGCCAGCGGCGTTGCCCCAGGGGTGACCGAGCGTGCCGCCGCCGAACTGCAGCACCGAGTCGTCACCGAAGATGGTGACCAGCGCCGGCATGTGCCAGACGTGGATGCCGCCCGAAGCCACCGCAAAGGCACCGGGCATCGAGCCCCAATCCTGGTCGAAGAAGATGCCGCGCGAGCGGTCTTCCGGCACGAAGGATTCGCGCAGCAGGTCGATCCAGCCCAGCGTGGAGGCGCGGTCACCTTCGAGCTTGCCCACCACGGTACCGGTGTGCAGGTGGTCCCCACCCGACAGACGCAGGATCTTGGTCAGCACGCGGAAGTGGATGCCGTGGTGCGGGTTGCGGTCGAGCACGGCGTGCATGGCGCGGTGGATGTGCAGCAGCATGCCGTTGTTGCGGCACCAGTTGGCCAGCCCGGTGTTGGCGCAAAAACCGCCGGTGATGTAGTCGTGCATGATGATGGGCGCGCCGATTTCCTTGGCGTATTCGGCGCGCTTGTACATCTCTTCCGGGGTCGGCGCGGTGACGTTGAGGTAGTGGCCCTTGCGCTCACCGGTTTCCGCTTCTGCTTTCTGGATCGCCTCGACGACGAAATCGAAGCGCTCGCGCCAACGCATGAACGGCTGGCTGTTGACGTTCTCGTCGTCCTTGGTGAAGTCCAGGCCGCCGCGCAGACATTCGTACACCGCGCGGCCGTAGTTCTTGGCCGACAGACCGAGCTTGGGCTTGATGGTGCAGCCCAGCAGCGGACGGCCGTATTTGTTGAGCTTGTCACGCTCGACCTGGATGCCCATCGGGGGGCCGCCGCAGGTCTTGACATAGGCCAGAGGGAAGCGCACGTCTTCCAGGCGCAGCGCGCGGATGGCCTTGAAGCCGAACACATTGCCCACCAGCGAGGTGAACACGTTGACCACCGAGCCTTCTTCGAACAGGTCGATCGGATAGGCGATGAAGGCGTAGAAGCAGGTGTCGTCGCCAGGCACGTCCTCAATGCGATAGGCGCGGCCCTTGTAGTAATCGAGGTCGGTCAGCAGGTCGGTCCACACCGTGGTCCAGGTGCCGGTGGACGACTCGGCGGCCACGGCGGCGGCGGCTTCTTCGCGATCGACGCCCGGCTGCGGGGTGATCTTGAAGCAGGCCAATAGATCGGTGTCCAGAGGCGTGTACTCCGGCATCCAGTAGGTTTGCCGGTACTCCTTGACGCCGGCCTGATAGGTCTTGACTGCCATATCGATCACTCCTTAGCGATGAAACGCGACAAAAAATCCAATGTTCGACCGTTACACAGGGACGGCCTTCCCGAAATACGCCGTGGCACGCATGCAGCGCGCGCCGGTTGAAACTTCATGGGCGACCTTGCGGTGCAGCACCGTGTCCTTTGGGCCTGGGCAGTGCGCTGGGACGTCCCGGGGGCGCTGCACAGGTTTGAAGACGATGCAGAGAATACCGCCCAGCTCACATAAGAATCAATTTATATCGACAACACATTCGTTCAGATTAACTGAACCATCCGCGCGTCAGGCTCAGCGCTCAATCACGGAACTTGACCAAACGCCCGACCTGGATGTCCGAGATGAACACCACGCCGGAATGCGCTTCGAAAAATGCCTGGAAGCCTTCGAGCAGCGGCCCGACCAGTTCTTCCGGCACGGCAACGATGATCATCAGCAGGGCATCGTCCTCGTTGAACATCAGGTGGCCTTCGTAAAAGCCGTGGCTGCCCTTGCCGGAGAGATTGCCCACGATGGTGTAGCCCTTGACTCCGGCACGATCGAGCAGATCGGTGGCGAACTCCTTGTGTGCGCCTTCGAGGATGATTTCCAGCTTTTTCAGCGGGTGCAGCTTGATGGCGTTCATGTGGCGACTTCCTCCTGCGGCATGGGTGCGAGCGCGGGGCGCTCCTCCCACTGCCCGTTGTTGTACACATAGGGCTTGTAGCCCTGGGTCGGGTCGATGACGATGGCGCGAATCCACCCACCGAGCACCAGGCTCTTGACCTTGACCACGGCCTGCAGCGCGCGCGCGGCGAAATCCAGCGGCGCCTCGATCAGCGCGATCAGCCGCATCGGTTCGTGGTAGGGCCGGCCTTCGCGCATCACGGTCTGCATCGGCAGGCCGGTGCGCAGATCGGACAGGTTGCCGGTCATCACGCCAAAGCGCCCGGCCACGTTGTGATAGACCTTGCTGCCGCTGCCCAAGTGGGCATTGTCCACGGTGGAGAAAAAGTGCTCGAGGTTGATCCACTCCCCGACGACCACCGGCGCGGCCAGGATGTTTTCGAGCAGGCGCCCTTTGGGATCGCAGCGCCAGTCGTAGGACAGCAGGAACGACCTCCCTTGCAGATCAGCCGCCTGCGACAGGCTGCGCCGACCGATGATTCCGTACACGTTTTTCGACAGACCCCACTCTGGACGCGGCTGCGCCCAGTCCACCGCCATGCGGTGCGACAGCCGGTAGGCTTCGGCCGGATCGAGCGGGCGCGCGCGCGGCAGCAGCTTGGGCATCCGCTCGGCCGCGGCCAGCCGCGACGCGGCGCGCAGGCCGTTGCGCAAGCGCTCCAGATAAACCAGCAGCCGCGGCGGCAGCAAATCCAGATCGAGCAGTTCCACCGCATCAGTGGTGGTGTTGTGCAGCGCGGGCAGGAACCAGGTGTCCTCGGGGATGGAAATGCCCCGCTCGCGCAGACGCTCGCGCACCGCGGTCTTGTTGGCCATCTGCGCCAGCACACGCGCGTTGACCAGGCCCGAGCCACCGCCGCAGGCGCCGCAGTCGAGCGCGGACTCGTAAGGGTTGTTCTCGGTCTGGCCGTTGTGCCCGACGACCAGGACGAAGCGGGAGAACTGCTTGGTCAGCCCGATCATGGTCAGCGCGGTGTGCACGTAGTTGACCTGCTCGTCGAGCGAGTAACCGATACGCCCCAGCCGCACCAGCTGGTAGTTGGCGTAGTCGGGATCGACCCGGTAGATGTCGCGCAGCTTGTCGATGAACTCGGCCTCGGCCTTGGCGCTGATGCCGAAGTCCGACTGCAGGCGGGTGGGGCCGTCGCGGTGGCGCAGCGCGGTTTCGCGCAGTTCGCGGATCAGCGCGTCGTCCACGCGCTCGCGCTCGATGCGCAGCTCGGCACGCAACGCCTTGACGATCATCGCACGCTGCAAGGTGCGGATGATGGAGTCGGCCTGCTCGCGGGTGAGCTTGTCGAGCAGCAAGCGAGTGACCGGCTTGTCGCCGTCGATGCGCCGACGCCAGCGGCTGTAGCCCAGCGGCGCCAGGGTCTTGCCGAACAGGTCGAGCCCGAACAGCATGCCCACGGCCTCGACCGTCACATACGGCGACAGCACCGAACTCTTGAGGTCGTGCAGCACATGGCCCAGGGTACTGACGAAGTCTTCGTCGTCCGGGTCGAGCACGGCGGGCAGCTCGAGCACCAGGTTTTTCGGTGTGACCACCGCCGGGCAGAAATGCTCCTCGCTGCCCTTGCCATAGCCGAGAAAGCCGACCGGCACCCCGAAGAACCCGGCGATGCCGAAGGTCTGGTAATCCCCCACGCGCTCGAGATGGCGGCGAATCGGCTCGGAGCGCACGTCGATGCAGAACATCGCCTGGGCAAACGGCCGCTTGTCCGCAGGCAGATCCTGCGGCACCTGAATATTGGCCAGCAAATGGTCGATCGCCTGCGCTTCCATCCCCAAGGTCCAGACCATGCCCTCTTGCTCGGCAAAGGTCTGCAAGCCCTGCATCAGCCCGGCCAGACCCGCGGCGTCGATCGTCTCGAGCACGGCCTTGGCGCCGGCAGTCTGCGCCAGCGTGCGCAGCGCGGCGGCCTGTGCCCGCGCCCGCTGCAGCCGCGCCTGCGGCGCGTAGTCGCGCAGCAAGGCGTCGCAGCGCGCATGGTTGCCGCGAGCCAGCGCGTCGTCGATGCGATGCGCCCAGTCCGGCAAGACCTCGCCACTGAACAGCTCCAGACGCAGCGCGCATTCCGCGGTGCGCTCGCGCAGCAGGGCGTCGAGCTGCGCACGATTGGACGGGGTGCGACGGTGGCGCGCGCTCTCCTGCACCAGCGCCAGACCGACCACCAGGCGGATGGCCAGCAGATCGACGATGTCGGCCGGGTAGCGCTGCGCCCAGTAGTAGTGTTTGGCCGAGGCCCGCCAGCGGACGAAGCCGGTCCAGCCGTGCAGACGGGTGAGTTCGCGGGTGAAGTAGTCCGGCCAGTCGTCCGGGTCGATGCCCAGCTCCTGCATCACATGCACGACCGCGCTTTCGGCGTCTTGCACCGCATCGAGAATGCGCCGCACATGCAGACCGCGCAGGAACAGCCGGGCATTGCGCCGTGCGATCTCGCTCCAGGCGGCAAACAACCCGCGCTCGCGCCCCGGCATGCGCCAGGACGATTGATCCTCGTCGAAAAAGTCCAGGCAGCTCTTGATCACCAGTTCGTCGAGCTCGGTGGCGATCTGCGTGCCCCACAGCGCATCGACCGCTTCGGGCAAAGTGTGTCCGCGCAGACGCTGGCGCAGCGCATCGAGCGTGCGCTGTGCATCGTCCTGGGCGGCGGGCAGCGCCACGCCGCGCAGCACCGCATGCACATCGTCGGGCCGCGTCCGCGGATCCACCGGGTCGCGATCGCCGGGGGCGTGCATCACCGCATCCAGCCAGCGCGGCCAGTCCACCTGCGGCACCGCGGGCAGCGCCTGGCTGCGCCGCAGCAGCTCCTGCTCGACCGTGGCACGGCAGACCTTGCCCTCACGCTCCCAGGCCTGATAGTGGCTGCGCGGCAGGAACATGCGCGCGTGGAACAGCGCCTTGGCCCGCTGCACCGCCTGCTCGAACGGCATGTGCTCCAGGCCGTACAGCGGGTTGTGGTGAATGAAAGTCCGCATCGGCCAGAAATACGGCACGGGCTCGCCCGCCACATAGGCTGTGGCCCGCACCCGCAGGCGCCGGCCCAGATTCAGTGCATCGACCATCCCCAACCTCCGATCAGACCCACCGCCATCGCCGCCAGCGCCAGCAGCACCCAGATCAGCACCGCGCCGCGCGACAGGTCGGCAGTGTCTTCGGCGCGCGGCTGTTGCGGGCCAAACAGCGCGTGCTGCCACAGCACCGCCGCTGCCCAGCTCCACACCAGCCACACCACCAGCACCGCCAGCGCCAGCAGCGCAGGTAGCTGCCGCAGCACGGCCAGCAGCGCAAAGAATCCGGGAAAGGGCGGTGCAGCCAGCGCGGCCAGCAGCGCCACCACCCACGCGCCGGCAAGCCGCGGGTAGGCCGGCCCGATGCGACCCTGCAGCCCCAGGTAGGCCGCCCCCAGCCGGCGGCGCAGAGCGCTGGCCAGGACCATCAGCACCGCGGCGGGCGCGGTCAGCGCCACGGCCACGGCCACCAGCCGGTCGGATTGCATGCCGTGCAGCCAGGCCAGCCACACCAGCGGCCAGGCCGAGGTGGCCTGCAGCCGCGCCCAGATGAACAGCTCACGCACCGCCAGCAGACGCCAGGCATACAGCAGCGCGGTGAACGCCGCCAGCGCGCTCAAAGCCGGTGCCAACGGCGCCGCGGGTACTGGCACCATACCCAGCAGCAGCGCTCCAGTGATGGGCAGCGCCAGCAGCGCCGGGATGCGCAGCCACACCGGCAGGGCTTGCAGGACGGCATTGACCAGCAGACTCGCCGGAAACAGCGGCAAGGCCAGCAACGCAAGAGCGAGTTCGATCATCATGGACTCCCTGCTCACACCCAGCGCAGCCAGACGTTGATGCGCTTGGCCCAGCTCACCGCCGCACGCGAGAGCTGGACATAGACATCGGACAGATAGAACTCGCGCGAAAACAGGGTGTAGAGATTGAGGTAGACCGCATTCCACAGGCTGCCCTGCCGCCCTTCGAGATCGAGCGAATGCGCGTAAAAGGTCACCAGCCAGGCGCCCACCAGCACCACGGTGAGGAAGACCACCAGGATGTCGAATGCCAGCAGATTGATGCCCGCCGCAGCGTAGCCCGCATCCCGTAGCGCCGGGTCGGGGTAGAGGAAGGTTTCGAACGCATGCGCGATCAGGGTGTAGCCCACCACCACGATGAGAAAGGACAGGAAGATCAGCGTGAGCGAGCGCCAGGGGTTTTCACTCGGCAGCTTGTGGATGGAGAAGAACACCTGCGCGCCGGTCACCCAGCCAAAGAACAGCAGGATCACCGCGCCCTGCTTGTTGAAGAAATTGGCCGCCACCAGCCAGTGCGACAGCCCGAGCACCACCGCAGGCACCAGCACGGTGATCAGCGCCGCCAGCAGCCACGGCACCTGCACCGAGCGCGCCGGGCGGCGCTCGGCAACGAAGGTGTAGATGTCATCGGGCGGCACGCCGTCGTCTTTGCGCGTGTCGCCGATCACATTGCCCGAGCCAAGGAACAGCGTGGCCTTGAACAGCCCGTGCGCGATCAGGTGATAGACCGCCAGCGAAAACGCCCCCAGCCCGCACTCCATGATCATGAAGCCCATCTGCCCCATGGTGGAATAGCCGAGCGATTTCTTGATGTCGTTTTGCGTGAGCATCAGCGCCGATCCCAGCAGCGCGGTGACCAGCCCGACGATGAAGGCCAGATGCAGCACCTCGGGCGCCTGGATGAACAGCGGCGCCAGGCGGTTGAACAGAAAGCCACCGGCGTTGACGATGCCCGCGTGCATCAGCGCCGACACCGGGGTCGGGCCGTCCATGGTGTAGGGCAGCCAGGTGTGCAGTGGAAACTGCGCCGAGCGCGCAAACGCCGCCAGCGCCGCCAGCAACGCGGCCATTGGCACCACCCCCACCCCGCCAAGCTGCAGATGCGGATCGGCGCCGATGCGCGCGAACAGTGTGGGCAGATCCCAGGCGCCATACCCCCGCACCAGCAGCAGCGCCGCGCCCAGCAGCGCCAGGTCGCCCAGGCGGTAGGTGATGTAGGTCCAGAACGCGTAGCGACCCGCGGCCGGACGCTCGGTGTTGTGCCCGAGCAGGAAATACAGCAGTTGACCGACCGCGAACCAGGCCATCAGCAGCGTGACCAGATCGCCCGCACAGACCATCAGCAGGATCGACGCGGTCATCAGGTCGAGCAGGGCGTAGAAACGCACATAGCCCGGCTCGTCGGCCATGTAGTTGAGCGAATAGACATGCACGACCAGGCTGATGCTCGCCACCAGCACGGCCATGGCCATGCTCAGCGGATCGAGCAGCAGCCCGACCTGACCGAGACCGACGAACAGCGCTGGCGCGTCCAGCCCGGCGCGCAGATGCTGCACCAGCAGCGCCAGCGCCAGCGTCAGGGTGAGGGTGGTGGCGCCGATGCTCCACCGCGCCGCACGCCGCTTGGACCCACCACACAGCAGCGGCACCAGGGCCGCCGACAGCAAGGGCAATGTCGGCAAGGACAGGACGGCGACATCGATCCAGTTCATCATCGGGCTGGGGCTCAGTGAGCGCAGGACTGCGAGAGGACGCATGCGCGGCGGGAGCGCCCGCCGTAGCTCTGATCGTGCCGCTGCCCAGTCGGAACCGGACGTCGGCTGCGCATTGCATCGTATGCGCAGCCGTCAGTAAGAGAAATTGATAATTTTTGTTCTTAGTTTCAGTTAGTCTGAACGATCGGCCGCCCAGCTTCGGCCGACGCCGTGGGCAGCGCCTGCGCGCCGAACACCGCGCGGGTGAGCGCCAGCACCGCAGCGCGCTCGGCCTGCAGGCTGTCTGCGGCTACCCGTGCGGCTTGCGCGCCGGCCAGGCGTTCGCGATGCTGGATGCGGCGCAGTTCGCGGTAGGCGTCTGCCGCGGCGCGCCCCACGCCCGCAGGCAGCAGGTCCAACGCCTCGGCCATGCCCAGCAACGCGATGTTGCCCAGATCGGCGGTGAGCTGCGGATAGTCTGCGGCATGCGCCAGCACGAGGTATTGCACGGCAAATTCGACATCGACCATGCCGCCGGGGTCGTGCTTGACGTCGAACAGGCCGCTGCGGTTGGGGTGACCGTCGGCCACCTTCTGCCGCATCGCCAGGATTTCGCGGCGCAGCGCGTCGCGGTCGCGCCGGGTGGTGAGCACAGCGATGCGAACGGCCTCGAACCGCGCGCCGATGGCGGGGTCTCCGGCGCAGCAGCGCGCACGGGTCAGCGCCTGGTGTTCCCAGGTCCACGCGGTGTTGCTGCCGCGACCGCGCTGATAGGCGTCGAACGCATCCAGGCTGGTGACCAGCAGCCCGGCATTGCCGTTGGGGCGCAGCCGGGTGTCGATCTCGAACAGCCGCCCGGCTGCGGTATGCGCGGTGAGCCACCACACCAGCTTGCGGGCGAATGCGGCGTAGATGTCGGGCGCGTTGTCCGCCGGATCGTCGTAGAGAAAGACCAGGTCGAGGTCGCCGCCGTAGCCCAGCTCCTTGCCGCCGAGCTTGCCGTAAGCGATGACCGCAAACGCCGGCTGGTCGCGGTGACGCTGCGGCAGCTCTGCCCAGCACCACTGCAGCGCGAGCTGCACCGTGGCATCGGCCAGCGCGGAGAGTTCGTCGGCCACCTGCTCGACCCGCAGCATTCCGGCCAGATCGCGCAACAGGGTGCGGAACATCTCGGCATGAAAACCCTGGCGCAGCAGATCCATGCCCTCGCCGGCGTCCCAACGGCCGCGCTCGACCAGCGCGGCGTGCTGGCGCAGCAGCTCCAGGCGGTAGGTGTCCGCATGGAAGCGTTCGCTCGGCGGGGTGATGAGCTCATCGACCACCGCGGGATGACGTTTGATGTAGTCCGCCGCCCAGGCGGAGGTTTCAAGCAAATTGCACAGCCGCGCCAGCGCAGGTGGCTGTTCGGCAAAAAAGGCCAGATAGGTTTCTCTGCGGCCGATGGCTTCGAGCAGATCGATCAGGCGGGTCAGGCAGACCTCGGCGCCCGGGCGCTCGACCGCCATGCCGATCACCCGGTCGAGCACGCGCAGCAGCCGCAGCCGCCCGGTTTCGCTCAGCGCGGCATAACGTGGCGAGGCTTCGAGCGCCTTGAGCCGGGCGACGATGGCGTCATGCGCCAGCCCCGCCTTGGCCAGACGGTGGCGCACCGCGTCCATGGTTTCCGGCGGCCGGCCGCAGCCGGTGCATTGCGGGCCGTTGTGCAGCAGGGCGTCGAACTCGCTGGCGACGAATTCGCGCACATTGTCGAGCTCGCGCAGCAGCTTGCAGCCCTTGGGGCAGGCGACGCGCTGCCCGGCGGCGTCGTCGACGAAGCCCATCGCCCAGGCCAGCGCATGCAGGTCGGCGTCCTCGGCGGGCATGCTGTGGGTCTGCGCGTCGTCGAGGTACTGGATGCGATGCTCCAGCCGCCGCAAAAAGCGATAGCTCGCCGCCAGCCGCTGCCCCGGCTCGGCCTGCAGCAGGCCGTGCTGCACCAGCAGGTCGAGCGCAGGCAGGGTGGCGCGCTCGCGGATCTGCGGCATGCGCCCGCCACGCACCACCTGCAGCAACTGCACGATGAATTCGATTTCGCGGATGCCTCCGCGCCCGAGCTTGACATCGTTGGCCTTGTCCGGGCGTGCGGCGGCGCGTTTGGTGGCTTCCAAGCGGATTTGCCGGTGCAGCGCACGCAGCGCTTCGAGCATGCCAAAGTCGAGATAGCGCCGCCAGACGAAAGGCTCGACCACGGCGTCCAGCGCCCGCGCCGCGCGGGCGGCCTGCGGCGTGTCCTGCGACGAGATCACGCGCGACTTGAGCCAGGCAAAGCGCTCCCACTCGCGCCCCTGCACCAGAAAATACTCCTCGAGCATCGCCAGGCTGACCACCGGCGGGCCACTGTCGCCGTTGGGCCGCAGGCGGGTATCGACGCGAAACACGAAGCCGTCTGCTGTGATATCGGACAGCAGCGGCACGAAGGCGCGCACCACGCGGCCGAAATACTCGCGGTTGCTCAGCGAGACCGCGCCGTCGGTCTGGCCGTCTTCGTCGTACACGAACACCAGGTCGATATCGGACGAGACATTGAGCTCGCGCCCGCCCAGCTTGCCCATGCCGACCACGAGGAACTGCGCCGGCTCGCCGCTTGCGGTGCGTGGCACGCCATAGCGGGCCTGCAGCTCGGCGTGGACCGCGCGCAGCCCGCTGTCCACCGCGCTTTCGGCCAGATCGCTGATGCCGATACAGATGGCCTCGAGCGGCGCTCCCGACAGATCGGATTCGATGAGCCGCAGCATCAGCGCGTTGCGCACCCGGCGCAGCGCGGTCGGCAGCGCGGCGCCGGCCTGCTGCAGCGTGGCGGTGGCGGCATCGAGCGCGGCGCGGCTGGGAATGCCCTGCGGCCAGAGGGTCAGCACATCGTCGAAACGGCCGGCATGGCGGCGGTAAAAGCGGGAAAACTGCGACAACTCCATCGATTCGGCCTGACCACTGCAAAGGATGGCGCAGCATATTCCAGCCACGCCGCTGCTGCACCGGCCGCGCGCAGAGCCTGTTGCCCATGCGCTGGATTGCCCTTGCCGCACAGCGCGGGTTGGGCCACGGCACACAGGCGATTGACTACCATCGCGCGCGTTGCCTCCCGGCTTTTTCCGCCTCGCGCGCCGTCTGCCTTGTCTGTGTTCCATCTGTCGCTGCGCGCCGCCACCCGCATCTGGGAAGCGGCTGTTCTGCTCGTGCTGACGGTGTATTTCGTGCTCGGCCTGGGGTTGCTGACCCTGCGCTACGCCGTGCTGCCCAACGCGCAGCAATTCCGCCCGTGGGTGGAACAGGCCAGCAGCCGCGCACTGGGCCTGCCGGTGCACATCGGCACGATCCGCACCCAGTGGAGCGGCCTGATGCCGCAGCTCTCGCTGCACGATGTGCGCATCGACGGCCCGAACGGCCAGCCCGCGCTGCAGTTCGCTGCAGTGCAGGCCGCGCCGAGCTGGAAAAGCCTCACCCGCCTGAGCCTGAGCTTCGACCAGCTGGTGATTCGCGGCGCCAACCTCACCATCACCCGGCCCGATGCCGACCATCTGGACATCGGCGGCATCCGCATCGCGCTGAGCGGCACCGCAAAAAGCGACGCGGCGCAGCAGTTCGCCGACTGGCTGTTCGAGCAGGACGAGATCCTCATCCTCGACAGCCGGCTGACCTGGGTGAATGCCGTGCAGCATGCGCCGCCGCTGCCGCTCTCACAGGTCAACATCCTGCTGCGCAACAGCCTGTTCAGCCACCGTGCCGCGCTCACCGCGGTGCCGCCAGCCGATTTTGGCGGCCCGATCGACCTGCGCGCCAGCTTCCGTCAGCCGCTGTTCCTGCGCCACACTGCCGACTTTTCACGCTGGAAGGGCCAGCTCTACGGCCTGGTGCAAGGCGTCGATCTGGCCGCGCTGCAGCCGCAGCTGCCGCTGCACCTGCCAGCGAGCACGCAGACCGGACGCGGCTCGGTGCGCGCCTGGGCGCAGATCGACCGCGGCGCTCTGACTGCGCTGACCGCCGATCTGGCGCTGCGCGGCGTGGCCATCGAACTGGCGCCGGCGTCCACACCGGCGCCGCTGCGCGCCACCGCCGCGCTGCCGCCGTTTGCGCTCGACAGCCTGAGCACCCGCATGACCTGGGCGCCGCTGCCCGGCGGCGAAGACGCCAGCCTGCAGAACCTGCAGCTGCGCACCGCGCAGGGGCAGACTCTCGCGCCGGTGACGGTGCGTTGGCGCTGGCAGCAGCCGGCAGGCGACGCTGCGCAGGCCCGGCTGGAGACAGGCGCCCTCGATCTGGGCGCGCTGTCCGCGCTGGCGCAGCGCCTGCCACTGCCCGCGCTGTGGCACGCGCGCCTGACCGCGCTGCAGCCGCAGGGCCGTCTGCTCGGTTTGACCCTGCAGGCCAGCTGGCCCAAGGGTGCGGCGCCATCTGGACTGCCGCTGACCTACAGCGTGCAGGCACGGTTTGCCGACCTGCACTGGAACAGCCCGGCAGGGCCGGGCGAGCCCACGCCGCCAGCCGATCCAAAGCCCCTGATCGCCCAGGGCAAGGCCGCGGCCAAGGCATTGCAACTGCCAGCCGACCTGCCCGGGGTCAGCGGACTGTCGGGCACGTTCAGCGCCACGCAGTTCGGTGGCAGCGCGCAGCTGCGCATCGACAACGGCGCGCTCGACCTGCCGCTGGTGTTCGCGCCGGCCCGCTTGAGCCTGGACGACCTGCAGGCCGATCTGGACTGGGCGCGCGACCGACAGGGCAACTGGCGGCTCGACACCCGGCGATTGACCTTTGCCAATGCCGATGCCGCAGGCCAGGCGCGGCTGGTCTGGCGCAGCGTGCCGCAGGGGCTGGGCAGCATGGATCTGCAGGGCCAGCTCACCCGCGCCGACGCCCGCGCGGTGTGGCGCTACCTGCCGATCGACATGTCCCTGCACACCCGCGACTATCTACGCAGCGCCATCGCAGCGGGCAGCGCGCGGCGGGTGGATTTCACGGTCAAGGGGCGGGTCGAGGACTTCCCGTTCGACACTCCGGCCCGGCCCGGCGTGTTCCAGGTCAGCGCGCAGATCGAGCACGGCGTCTTCAATTACGCGCCGCGCAACACGCTGCCGCCGGGGCAGACTGCCACCGCCGCCACCGCGCACGCCAACGCCCTGTGGCCGGAGTTCACCCAGGTCAACGGCACGCTGCTGCTCACCTCGCACAGCCTGGAGGTGCGCAACGCTTCGGCGCAGGTGTATGGCGCGCGCATCACTGCGGTCAACGGCAGCCTGTCGAGCTTTCATGACGGCGTGCTGCACATCGACGGCAAGGCGCAGGCGCCTGCGGCAGATCTGCTGCGCTACCTGACCGAAAGCCCGCTCAACCGACGGCTGGGCGGCGTGTTCGACACGGCGCAGGCGCAGGGGAAGGTGGCGCTGGACATCGCGCTGAAGCTGCCGCTGGGCGACATGCAGGCCGCCACCGTCAAAGGACAGGCCATGCTGCAGGGCGTCGATCTGCGCTGGAGCCCCGATCTGCCGCCGTTTCCGGGGGTGCGCGGCACGGTGGATTTCAGCCACGCGGGCTTCAGCCTGGCGCTGAGCGCGCCCGATGTGCTGGGCGGCCCGGTCAGCCTGCGCGGCGGGCAGCAGCAAGGGCAGGCGCTACGCTTGCTGGCCAGTGGCAGCTTCAGCAGCGCGGGACTGCGCGCCGCCGACCAGGACTGGATGCAGACCTTGGGCAAGGTGTTGCACGGCCAGGCACCCTACACCCTGATCATCACCCAGCCGCCCGGCGCAAGCCAGGCCGCGCTGGAGCTGCGCACCAGTCTGGTGGGCGCGGCGATCGATCTGCCCTATCCGCTGGGCAAGCCTGCGGCCGCATCGCAGCCGCTGCTGTTCACCCGCACTCCGCTGCCCCCCGGTGCCGACGGCGCGGCGCGCAGTGTGGTGCAGATCGACCTGAACGATGTCGCCAAGGCGCGCTACGTGATCGAGCAGCCGCAGCCCGCCGCGGGCGCGGCCTCCTCGGCGCAAGGCAGCGGTGGAACCTGGCGCGTGCTCAGCGGCGGCCTGGCGATCGGCCCTCAGGTGGCGCTGCCGCTGCCGGCGAACTCGGTGCAGGCCAATGTGCGCTTGCCCTCACTCGATCTGGACGCCTGGGAGGCCGCGATCAAACCTTTGCTGCCCGCGCATTCCGCGCAGACGCCCGCCGTGATGCAGGCCGGACAGGACAGCGGATTGGCCGCGCTGCTGCCCACCACCGCGGCGCTCGACATCGGGCGCCTGACCCTGATGCACCGCGTCATCAGCCAAGTGGTGATCGGCGGCAGCCGCAGCGGCAATCTGCTGCAGGCCAATGTCAACGCCAAGCAGCTCTCTGGCTATCTGGGCTGGCAGATCGGCAGCGGCAACAACCCGGGCACGCTCAGCGCCCGGCTGGCGCGGCTGGAACTGCCCAGGTCGAGCGACCCGGACGTCGAGCAGCTGCTCGACGAGCAGCCCAAGAGCATTCCGGCGCTGGACATCGTGGCCGACAACGTCGATCTGCACGGCCACCATTTCGACCGCCTGGAAGTCCAGGCGGTCAACCGCGGCCGGGTCGACGGCAGCAAGGAATGGCAGCTCACCCACTTTTCGCTCAGCGCACCCGACGGCGTGCTCACCGGCAGCGGCAGCTGGACCGCACTGGGCGCGCAGCTCACCGCCCCGGGCAGCAGCGACACCGCCTCACCGGCGCGCCGCACCGCGATGCAGTTCAAGCTCGCCATCAGCGATGCCGGCGGCCTGCTCGCCACCTTGGGCAAGCCGGGGCTGCTCAAGGGTGGCAGGGGCGAGATCACCGGCCATCTGGCCTGGCTGGGCTCGCCGCTGAGCCTGGATTTCCCGACCCTGGACGGTGCGTTCACGCTGTCGCTGGGCCCCGGACAGTTCCTCAAGGCCGACCCGGGCATCGCCAAGCTGCTCGGGGTGCTCAGCCTGCAAAGCCTGCCGCGCCGCTTCACGCTGGATTTCCGCGACCTGTTCGCCTCGGGCTTTGCGTTCGACAAGGTGGACGCCGACGTCACCGTGCGTCATGGCGTGGCCAGCACCAGCGATTTCCGCATGAGCGGCGTGGCCGCCAGCGTGCGTATCGAAGGCAGCACCAATCTGGCCAACGAAACCCAGAACCTGCGCGTGGTCGTGGTGCCCAACATCAACGCCGGTGCCGCCTCGCTGGCCTATGCCCTGGTCAACCCGGTCATCGGCCTGGGCACGTTTTTGGCGCAATACATCGCCCGCGAGCCGCTGGCGCGCGCCTTCACCCATGTGTACGACATCACCGGCACCTGGGTCACGCCCAATGTCACCGAAGTCTCGCCAGACGCATCCAGACCCGGCGGCGCCACACCCGCGGCACCCTGACGTAAGCTTGCACGATCGATCCCCACACCGCACCACCGATGAAAGTCGCCGCCATTCAGATGGTCTCGGGCACCTCCGTTGATGCCAACCTGCAGCGTGCAGACAGCCTGCTCGCCCAGGCCGCCGCGCAGGGTGCGCGCCTGGCCGTGCTGCCCGAATACTTTTGCCTCATGGGCCAGAGCGACGCC